>CAYVMN010000129.1:0-13710 GCA_964452575.1 uncultured Desulfobacteraceae bacterium
GCGCTATTCAAACTGCCCGATGTTGCTTGGATTTGCTTAGAAGATCCGGTGGCAGAGATCAAGGACTCAGCCCGCCCAAGGCCTGAGGCCATTGTCAAGCGGGAGAAAAAGCGCCAGGAAACCATTGAGCGGCTCAAAAAGCAAAAGCCATCACCACCCCCAGAGAAGATCATCGTAAAGAGGGAGGTGGCGAGCATCGGAGAGTTTCGGAGTTGGTCTTCCTGCATAGTACCCCTCAGTGTTGTGGCCAACCGTGAGACCTATGCTGATAGTCACCAGAAAACATGGCTCCTGATCGACACCAAGAAGATAGAGGATCCCTCCGAGGCACCCGAGGAATACCATCTGCGAATAACTATCGAAGAGCGACACCGTCAACTTAAGTGTTTCATAGATCTGAGTAAATTTACCTCCCGCGCCTTTTCCATGGTGGTCAACCAGGTAGTTTTTATCATGCTTAGCTATAATCTACTTCAACTCTATCTCCTTCGCCACAGGCGCAAGGAGCTAAATAATGAGACACTGCCTCATATCCGTCGGCAGCTACTGCCCTCGGACAATCACATCATTGTTTACTTCGAAAACTATTACGGTCTGTTTGCTCCGCTCGAATTCACCGAAATCATAGCGGGCCTTGAGGATGAACCCCGCAAGAAAATAGTCGATAAATGCAGGAGACTCCGCCGGGAAATGAAGGAAGTCATGACGAATCCCCGGCCACCTTTATGACCCCTTACCTGGCCTCCACGTCAGTCCTCGACAATATAGAGCAGTCAAGGAACATCCTTTCGGGGATTCCCTATCCCACAAGAATGCCCTAAGCATCTCAATACATACCCCCTTCCCACAATAGATCTCTGCTAGGAGACCAAACGCACCCACTTCCCATGCTACGCCGCCATCATGACCACCCCAAACCCCGCTTCTATCCGGTCGCGGCACTCTATAGTGTCTGAATCGCAACTCGCGCACGTCTATGCTTGACTTTCAGCATGATTATTTCTAGTATCGCATCAGCCGTGGTTTCTGTCATCGGCTTTTTCTTTTGATTAGCCTGGAATTAGTTTTTTTATCAAGGGGTTGTCCTCTGGTGACCAGGCCGGGCTTTCAAATCCTCACAGTCGCGTCAGGAAATATGAAGGCGAGGGTTTTATGAATTTTCAGGAACTGATTATGGCCCTGGAGAGATTCTGGGCCGATAATGGCTGCCTAATCCAGCAGCCCTATGACCTGGAGGTAGGTGCAGGGACCTTCAATCCTGCCACCCTTTTAAGGGTATTGGGCCCTGAACCATGGTCAGTGGCATATGTAGAGCCGTCGAGGCGCCCAACGGACGGCCGATACGGCGATAACCCCAATCGCCTGGGGCATTACTATCAATACCAGGTGATAATAAAGCCCTCACCGCTTGAAATACAGGATATCTATCTTGACAGCCTGAAGGCCCTCGGCATCGATCCCCTTGATCACGACATCCGGTTTGTTGAGGACGATTGGGAATCCCCCACCCTTGGTGCCTCTGGGCTTGGCTGGGAGGTCTGGCTGGATGGCATGGAGATCACACAATTTACCTATTTTCAACAGGCAGGGAGCATCAGACTGGATCCTATTTCAGTAGAGATAACCTATGGACTGGAAAGGATCGCCATGTATCTCCAGGGGAAGGAAAATGTCTTCGATCTCTTGTGGAATGAGGGAATCACTTACGGGGATGTGCATAAGAAGGGGGAGTGGGAGCTTTCTACCTATAATTTTGAGCTTGCCGATGTGGAAATGCTCTTTAAGGCATTTGATCTCTATGAGCAGGAGGCGAAAAGGGTCAGTGAAAAGGGGCTAGTCCTTCCGGCCTATGATTACTGCCTGAAGTGTTCACACATCTTCAATATCACGGATGCCAGGGGAGCCATAAGCGTAAGCGAAAGGACCCATTATATCGACCGCATCAGGAATCTTGCACGCCTCGCTTCCAAGAATTATCTTGCCCAGCGGGAAGAGATGGGTTATCCGCTCATGAGGAAATGAAAGGGGTTTCATACTACACATGGTTTTCTTGAACCGACAGGATTTGTAAAGGGAAATGGCGGCAGAACTGGTCTTAGAGATTGGAACGGAGGAGATCCCTTCCGGGTACCTTGGGAAGGGGTTACAGGAACTGAAGCGGCTTGCAGAGGCCTCATTAAGAGAAGGACGCATTGATGTAGCTGACGGCCTATATACCTGTGGAACATCAAGAAGGCTGGTGTTGCTAGGCAAGGGGATCTCGGAAAGGCAGAAGGCCCTTGTCCAGGAGGTTACCGGGCCACCTAAGAGTGTTGCATTTGATGGGCAAGGGAAGCCCACAAAGGCGGCCCTAGGGTTTGCAGAGAAGCAGGGCGTATCGGTCAAGGACCTAGAACTCATTGAGACCCCCAAAGGGGAGTATTTCTATATCAAGAGGGAGTTGCCAGGGAGGCCAACCATGGATGTCCTGGCAGAGTCATTTCCGAAACTCATCGCCGATATCCCTTGGCCCAAGTCCATGCGTTGGGCAGACGTGGGCTTCCCGTTTGTCAGGCCCATTCATTGGGTATTGTGTCTCTTGAACGGTCAGGTTGTTCCCTTCATGGTGGCCGGGGTAGAGAGCGGCAATACCACGAGGGGGCATCGGTTTATGGCGCCAGGGGTGATCGAGGTTAAGGGCCTCCGGGATTACTTCCTCAAGCTGGAAATGGCCTTTGTGATAGTGGATCAGGAAGAGAGAGGTAGGGCTGTTGAGAGGGTGGCCAAGGAGGCGGCCGCCACTGTTAAGGGAGTCCTTAGCCAGGACCCTGACTTGGTAACAACGGTCGCCAACCTGGTCGAATATCCATCTGCTGTGAGTGGGAGCTTTGATGGGTCTTTTCTGGCACTCCCAGCCCCAGTCTTGATCACGGCCATGAAAGAACACCAGAGGTATTTTGCGGTCTACGATGGAAAAGGTCGATTGATGCCCAATTTTGTGGCGGTGAACAATACCGTTGCAAGGGATGAATCGATTGTTCAGAAGGGACATGAACGGGTATTGCGCGCCAGGCTGTCTGACGCGGGCTTCTTTTTCAAAGAGGACCGAAAAAGGCCACTCATGGATCGACTCGAGGACCTGAAGGGGGTTATCTATCATGCCCAACTGGGGACCTCGTTTGCCAAGGTTGATCGTTTCACCCGACTGGCTGAATATCTGGCCCAGATGGTCCTTCCAGAAAAGGTAGACAGCGTGAGGCTTACGGCAAGGCTGTGCAAATGTGACCTTGTTACCCAGTTGGTTACGGAGTTCCCTACACTGCAGGGGGTCATGGGGAGGGAATATGCCAGGATGGAGGCGTACCCCGAAGAGGTCTGCCAGGGGATATATGATCACTATCTTCCACTACGCTCAGGAGACCGGCTCCCTACGTCCGAAATCGGGGCGATAGTGGGGCTCGCAGACCGAATGGATACCATAGCCGGGTGCTTTGCGATCGGCCTTGAGCCCTCCGGGAGCGCGGACCCCTTTGCCCTGCGCAGGCACGCCCTTGCTGTGATCAGGATAATTGAGGATATGGGATGGGACCTGCCGTTATTCCAGTTCATCCAGAAGTCGCTTTCGGTCCTATCCGAGGAGGTGGAGCTGGATAGCGGCGAGGTCTTTGTGAGGGTTGCGGACTTTTTCAGAGAACGTTACAAGAACATGATGTTGGGGGCAGGGTATGAGTCTGATCTGATTGAGGCAGTTATCTCGACGGGGCTGGATAGGATCAACCGGCTGCGCGAGAGGATCGATCAGCTCAATCGATTTGCCTCTGAATCGGGGGAATTCCAGGAACTGGCCACGACCTTTAAGAGGGTCAGCAACATCCTGAAGAAAGAGGAAGCCCTGTTGGACGTGAGATCAGACTTGTTTCAAGAGGAATGCGAGTTCGCCCTGTGGGAGACCTATCAGTCCCTGGAGGGGGACGTGCACAAGTGCCTGGAGAGGGGAGCCTATTATAAGGCGCTGGAGATCATGGCTGGTCTCAGGAGGCCGGTGGATCGATTTTTTGATGGCGTAGAGGTCCTCACCAAGGATGACAGGGCACTGAGAGAAAACAGGGTGGGGATATTACAGCATGTGGCCGGGCTTTTCTTAAACGTGGCAGACCTTTCTAAGCTCTCCATATAGGGCGGCCAACTCAAGGGCCAGTGGCCTGGCAATTTCCAGCCGGAAGGAGCCTTTTGGGAAGGAGATGAAGTCTGGGGGGACTAAGGCCTTAAGTGGGCTAAATTCTGCCTGTTTTGGCTAAGGTTTCTTGATCAGTATATATAGCTCCCCTTCGTGTCTCAGATGCCCTGCGGCGATTTCGGCATACGGGCCGCTCCCCAAAAAAAGATCTGCCCTGCCCGCTCCTTTGATTGCCCCCCCTGAGTCCTGATTTAAGGTGAAACGTGAAAATGGGGTCCAACCGGTGATACGGCCAGTGTGATCGATTATGGGTTTTTGGCAGGATATAAAGGCCAAGGCGCCTTTCGGAAAAAGGTTTGAGTCCAGGGCCAGGGATCTCCCAGGCGTAACCGGAATATTGATGCTGCCCAAGGGACCATTATCAAGGACCTGAAAAAAGACATAGGAGGGATTGTGGTTTAGGATCTCTCTTACCTGCCTGGGATTGGCGGCGAGATACCTGCGAATGGCCTGCATGGAGAGTTCTTCCTTTGTCAGGTAGCCCATATTGAGCATATAGCCCCCGATACTGCGATACGGCAGACCGTTGGAGGCGATGTAGCCGACCGAGATGGAGTCTCCATTGGCCAGGAGCAACCGCCCAGAGCCCTGTATCTGAAGAAAGGTGACGTCCACAGGGTCCTTTAGCCAGGCGATTTCCAGGCCCCGTCCTCTCAATACCTCTTCGACCTCTATCTGGTATCTGGAATAGTAAGGAAGGACCTGTCTACCATGGATCCTGGCAATGATCTTCTGGCCTTTAAGATCTTTTCCGAAGGGGGAAAGATCGATTTCGGTTAGGTCGTCTGGTCTTCTGTATATGGGATATTTAAAGCAATCATCAGGCGTCAGCCTGGCATCAAAGATCGGTTCGAAGTACCCGGTGAAGAGGACTTTGGGATTTCCCACCCGGCCGGCAGCCCGGTAGACCTTGAAATGCGATCTCAGTTCTTTGTTCAACCGTTCAAGGTCATGGCCTCCTGTGATAAGCTCCAAGAAGGCTTGCTGGGATTCTTTTACCTGCAGAGAGCTAAACCTGTCAGGCCCGTAAATGAAGATCTCTTCAGGGTCGAGCCGATTTAGATACTCAATGTTTCTCTTTATGGCCAGGACCAGCGAGTCCAATTGAATATCATCCCGAAAGGTGGGATAGAAGAACTCGACCGGCACAAGGGCCTCTTCCGGGCCTTTTGGCTCTTTTTTTAGGGCTGGGTAGCAGCTGGAAAGACATATAACGCTGAAAAAGGCGAGAAATTTGAATGAAATCCTTCCGACGTTCGACATGGTCGCTTCGATGTTGGTCAGTGGTGTCGTCTTATTTCCTCTTGGAAAACCACGTTATGTGGGCGCGGATTCTCTGCTTCTTTCAGTTGGTTAATACTACAAAGGACCTACTTTTTCAAGTATGGTGAAGGATGGTGGGGTGGAAGGGTTTTTTGCCGGTGTTGATTTTATGAATTAGCGGATGTGTTCTTTTTTACACACTGCGGAGATCACAGGGGGATTTTGAGATTGGGGTTTGAGACTGCCATGGGGGTTTTGAGTCAACCAAATCAGCAGGATAGGGCTTCTAAGCCCAATCCATTTCTCCCTCAGCCATTTGTTGGCATGCTATTTGCTCTCAAATACGCCGATATATAACTAAATTTTAGATAAACGCCCACAGGGTTCAACTAAACATACGACCTCGAGCGTAAACCTTTTTCAATTTCAGATAAGGGACAGGAGTAGATCGTGGATTACAAACAGCGTACGCTAAAGGATGAGGTTGGCTGTACAGGTATAGGGCTCCATACGGGTGAAAAGGTAGGAATAAAACTGAGACCTGCCCCGGCCAGTACCGGCGTGAGGTTTGTAAGGACTGACCTGGACGACTATCCGATGGTTGAGGCACGGTTCGATAATGTCTTTGATACCACTCTCGCAACGACCATCAGCTCAAACGGCTGTAAGGTGGCCACTATTGAACACCTAATGGCAGCCTTTTTTGGTCTGGGTATTGATAATGCTGTTGTGGAGCTTGATGGCCCGGAAGTTCCTATTATGGACGGCAGTGCGGCCCCCTTTTTGTTTCTTATGAAGAGCGTTGGCATCAGGGAGCAAAATGAACCAAAACGATTTATCCTCATCAAGAAGCCCTTTAAGGTTGACGACGGAAACCGCTCGGTTGCTATATATCCATCCAAAGAACTCAAGATCAGTTACATGATCGATTTTCAGCACCCCCTTTTGAGGAATCAGGAATATGAATTGACCTTTTCCGGAAGGGATTTTGCAAGAGAAATTAGCAGGGCCAGGACCTTCGGGTTCCTCAGAGACGTCCAGACCCTAAAAGAAAACGGTCTTGCCAAGGGGGGATCCCTCGACAATGCGGTCGTTGTAAATGACTTCAGGATAATCAACGAAGATGGGCTCAGATTCAAGGACGAGTTCGTGAGACATAAGATCCTGGATTTCATAGGTGATCTTTCGATTGTCGGGGCCCCAATAATCGGCCATTTTGTCGCCAAGAAGTCCGGCCATTATCTAAACCAATATATGTTGAGGGGTCTGATGGAGTCGAAGAGACATTGGAAGGAGGTGGCCTTTGAGACCTCTCAGGAATGTACTGAAAAGAGAGTAAAGATACCGGCCTTTGGTGCGTTAGAGCCTACTCCTGCCTAAGATAGCGATATAAGGTACAAAAACAAGTTGAAGGGCATTTCTCGGGTTCAACCTGAGGAAATGCCCCTTTTCTTTTTCCAAGGGCAGTAGAGTTCCGTCGTGAGGATAGGCAGACCCGATCCGCCGGCAGACGGTCACTATTGACGATACAAACTTGCATTTTGACTGCCTCTCACCTATTATATCCCTTCATAAACTCTGCTATTAAGTCTGACTATGGACCATATGAAGTACCTTGTCTGTTAGGAAAAGCATATGATGCCCTTCATCTCCGTGAACAAAAGACTAAGATCAGCAGTGGTCCTGACTCTCTCGATAAGCCTGCTCTTTTCCATTCCAGCCGGGGCACAAGACGCGGGGTTGACGGATATCGTTATTACCAATACCCGTGACCACCTTCTTTTGTATTTCACAGTGACCGGCTGTTTTACAGTTGATATGGAAAAGGCCATTGAAAATGGGATAGTTACGACCTTTAAATTCTTCGTAAGACTCTATGAACCCAGGTCCTTTTGGTGGGACAGAACCATGGCAGACCTAAAAGTGTACCATGAAATTCAATATGATAACCTGAAAAAGGTCTATAATGTGAAGCTATCAGAAACGAATAAATCGATTTCCGTCAAGGATTTCGATGAGGCCAAGAAGTTGATGTCAGAAATCGTGGGTCTCAAGGTCATTGGGCTTCCCAAGCTTCACAAAGGGAGTCGCTACCGGATACGCATGATGGCAGAACTTGACGAGATAAAACTCCCCTTCTATTTGCATTATGTCCTGTTCTTTCTCTCTCTGTGGAATTTTGAGACCGACTGGTATACGGTGGATTTCATATACTGACAGGAAACCGTCCCCCGGAAATCATTGAGCCAAGGCCAGAATCTGGGACCCACAAGGGGTAAGCCTATCGGCAGATAACGTCTGACAAAGTGAGCGGCTGAACCGTTATGCAGGAATATTTGGAGGCAAAAAGACAAGATATCAGGAGACGACGCAGGGAAAGGTACATGATTATTTGCCTGATCGTCTTGATTTCATTCCTGATTTATCTTGGGTTTCGTACCTTTGTTCCGGGGCACGGTCTTCCTTTCTCAAGTAGCATCCTTGTTTTCGCCCTGATCAACATAAATGTGATCTTGCTCCTCCTCCTGCTCTTCCTCACGGTCCGGAACCTGGTCAAGCTGTTGTTTGAAAGAAGAAAGAGTATCATGGGGGCGAAGCTAAGGACAAAATTGGTCCTGGCATTCATGACCCTCTCACTCTTGCCGACTATGATTCTGTTCTTTGTTTCCGTACAATTCATATCAGCATCCATTGAACACTGGTTCAATCTTCAGATCGAACGTTCCCTGAAGAACTCGCTGGAAGTGGGCCAGGATTATTACAAAGGGATCGGCGATGAATTGATATCATTCGGCAATAACTTGAGCAGGTTTGTTACCTATAAGGGCTTTATGGTGGAGTCCAGTAAAGGGGAGCTAGAGAAACTTGTACTTGAAAAACAGAAGGAATTTGGTCTGGCCTCTTTGGGGGTCTTTTCTGAGAATCTGGCCCAAATGGCCAACTCACGCGATCACAGGGTTGACCTGAGCCCTTTTAAGGGACCAGGGGCCGATACATTGAGGGAATGCCTTCAGAAGGGCACCGATGCCCAGCAGATCGAGTCTTTTCCGCACGGTGATCTTGTCACCGGCATTGTGCCGGTATTTTCCAAGACAAAGTCCAAGGCCGTGGTCGGCCTCATGGTATTGTCCAAATTTGTGCCAGGTAGTTTTGTTAATCGGTTAAAGGCCATCTCGAGGGGACTGCAAGAATACCAGCAACTCAAGATGCTTAAGAAGCCAATAAAGATCAGTCACATGGTAACCCTCTCAATAGTCACTCTCCTTATTATTTTTTCATCAGTATGGTTTGGATTTTATCTGTCAAAGGAAATAACCGTCCCCATTAAGGAACTTGCCGAGGGAACGACCCGGATTGCCTCGGGAGACTATGATTTTTCAATTGACCTGGTAGGGAAGGATGAAATCGGGTCTCTTGTGGATTCCTTCAACAAGATGACCATGGACCTCAAGACGGGCAAGGAGAAACTGGAAGAGGCCAACAAGGAACTCATTAGGAGTAATTTGGAGCTGGAACAGAGACGCATATATATGGAGATTGTCCTGGCAAACGTGGCCGCCGGCGTGGTATCGGCCAACGCCAACGGCGAGATCCTCACCATCAACAAATCTGCTGAGAGGATGCTGGACATTGACTCAGAAAAGATCATCGGAAAGAATTATAGGGATCTCCTTTCCGAGGAATACATCGAATTGATTGACGGTTTCTTGGGGGATGAAGGCCTTTTTCGGAGGGGTTTCCTAAACAGGGAGATTAGGTTATCGGTTAGAGAAAAGACGCTGACTTTGCTCGTATCCATCAACGTGCTCCGGGACGACCGGAAAAACTACCTTGGTCTCGTTGCCGTCTTTGAGGATCTGAGCGAGATTGAGAAGGCCCAGAGGATGGCGGCCTGGCGAGAGGTGGCTAGACGTATTGCACATGAGGTCAAGAATCCACTGACTCCCATACAACTCTCGGCCCAGAGGCTCAAGAAGAGGTACGGGAAAAGGCTCTTGAAGGACGATGATCAGGTCTTCCAGGAATGCACCGACATGATTATAAGGCAGGTGGAGGAATTGAAGCGGCTTGTGAATGAATTTTCCAACTTCGCGCGTATGCCTGCTATAAACCCTTCTCCAGAAGTTCTCAGCAAGATCATTGATGAGGCGTTGAGTCTATACAGGGAGGCACACAAGGAGGTGAAGATTTCTTTCAGGGATTCAAAGGAGGTGCCCGTCTTGAGTCTCGACAGGGAACAAATCAAGAGGGTGATGATCAACCTCTTGGAAAATGCCATTGAGGCAATGAACGGTAAGGGAGAAGTCGTGGTAGCCCTCAGCTACGACCGGGTGCTTCAGATAGTGAGAGTTGAGGTGGCTGATAATGGCAGGGGCGTGAGCCCGGAAGATAAGATAAGGATATTTGAACCATATTTTTCTACGAAGAAGCAGGGTTCTGGTCTCGGCCTCGCCATAGTAAATAGCATAGTCACAGATCATAACGGATTTGTGAGGGTCAGGGACAATTACCCCAAGGGAACCAAGATAATCATAGAGCTTCCTGGCAAGGTCTAACCCGGATAAACCGTAAATTGACTATTGATGGATTCCCAAAAGGCCCACCAGACCGTCACTCCCATGAAGAGCCTGCCCATGGCTTGAACAGGGGCGGGAGTCCAGAGGTGCCTGATGGCGGGGGACTCGCTGCGTGTCCAATGAGGCCTCTCTCGGGGAAAATCTGTGGCCATTTTGGGCAGAATTTTGTTTGTAGAGGCCTAAAGTGGGGCCCAATGAGATGTTGATGTTTTTTTACGATCTCCTCTGGACATTCATTCTCATCATGTCTATTCCCTTTGTTGTGCTGCTGGGATCGACACGCATTTCAGAGAGGCTGGCGTTGGGATTTCCCGAGCACCTTCGGGGAAAGGGAAATATCTGGATCCACGCACTCTCAGTAGGAGAGGTGATCTCGGCCATCTCCCTTGTTAAGGCACTGAAGACAAGATTCCCAGGCAGGGATATTGTTTTCTCTGTGACAACCTCCAAGGGCATGGCCGTAGCCAGAAATGATCTGGGGTCCCAGGTGAGGGCACTTGTCACCATGCCGGTGGATGCATGGTGGTGTGTCAGGCGAATCGTAGATCACCTGAAACCCCATATATTTATCTTGGTTGAGACTGACATATGGCCCGGCTTGATCAACCGTTTGAGCAAGAGGGGGATAGGGACCGTCCTGGTAAACGGCAGGGTCTCCCCCAGGACCTCCAGGTCCTACCGTGTGCTCCCATTTCTTGCCCGGGCGCTCTTTGGGCCGATAGAAATGTGTCTCATGCAGTCGGAACTTGACAGTGCGAGACTTATAGAGGTCGGGATAGGGCCTGAGAAGGTGAAGACCGTAGGGAACATCAAGTTTGACAGGGATTGGGAGCCTATGGGACAAATTGAGCGCAAAGATTGGATGAGCCGATTTGGCATTGAATCCGATACCCCAATATGGGTGGCCGGTAGCACCCATCCGGGCGAAGAGAGAATTATACTGGAGGTCTTTCAGGGACTCCGCTACTCTTTCCCTGACCTGCGCCTTATCCTTGTTCCCAGGAATGTTGAGCGATCGGGAGAGACTTACAGCATTTCTCGAGACATGGGGCTCGAAACCGTTTTGAGGACAGCCCTTGCGATCAATGTGAAACCATATGAGGTCCTGATTCTTGACACAGTGGGGGAGCTTGGGCGAATCTACGGGCTAAGTACGGTGAGTTTTGTGGGCGGCAGCCTGGTACCAGTCGGGGGGCATAATCTGCTTGAGCCTGCCAGCTTTGCCTGTCCCGTCCTTTTTGGACCGTACACCCATAATTTTGTGGCCATGTCTGAGGCCTTGACAGCGGCAGGGGGTGGGTTGCGGGTGGGGGACCGAGAGGAGCTCTTTGAGGTGATGCGGATGCTTTTGTCGAACCCTGAGAAGCGGGATGAGATGGGGAGACTTGCAAGAGAATTCATTGAGCGAAACAGGGGGGCCTTGAATAGGGTCCTGCCCTTTATAGAAGATAGACTGCAGCCCTCGGTTGATGGTTCAAGATGATTTCTCCCTTACTCAAACCCGACTGGTCACAGTTACACCAAGGGGAATCCTCAGGGCCATGGTCCCTGCCAATGGCCTTTTTTTCTTTGTTGTATGGGACTGGCATAAGACTCAGGCTGTGTGGCTACAGCCGTGGGGTCTTTAGACAGAGGTCGTTACCAGGCTTCGCACTTAGTATCGGAAACATAACTACTGGTGGAACCGGCAAGACCCCTGCGGTGGCCATGCTGGCAGGCTGGGCCAAGAGCGAAGGGCACAAGGTGGCCGTCCTCTCCAGGGGCTACGGCGGAACATATAAGAGCAAAGTCCTGGAGGTATCAGACGGCTATAACATAAAGGCCGACCCCCACGAGACAGGCGATGAGCCATATCTCCTTGCCAAGAGGCTTTCAGGGATCCCGGTGATCCTATCCAAGCGGCGGTATCTGGCTGCCCTGTTTGCCCATGAGAGGTTCGGGGCCGATTTCTTTGTACTGGATGACGGTTTTCAGCACCTACAGGTCAGGCGGGATTTAAATCTTGCCCTTATCGATGCTGTTGATCCCTTCGGAAACGGCCGCCTCCTTCCCAGGGGGCCCCTCAGGGAACCGGTGGATCAGCTGGCCAGGGCAGATGCCTTTATCCTTACAAGGGTGAGAGGGCGCGCACCCTGGGAGGGGGTCCTGAAGCTACTGAAGGAGGAGTTTCCTTCAATGCCGGTTTTCTCTGCAGATCATAGGGCAGATAAGGTGGTGCTACCTTATTCAAATGAGACCCTTATGCCGGGGTCTTTGCTAGGAAAGAAGGTCCTGGCCTATGCAGGTATTGCTCGGCCGGAGGCGTTTGAGGAGACCTTATGGGGCCTGGGGGCAGAGGTAGTCCATTTTAGGGGATTCAGGGACCACTATAAGTTCCAGAGGCATGACATAACGGCGATAGTAGAAAGGGGTGAAGACCTGGGGGTGGACTATATCCTCACAACTGAAAAGGATTGGGTGCGCATCGCTGATATTGCCTTCACCCACAAACGGATGGGGTATTTGACCATTGAATTCACGCTTCTCTCGGGTCAGGATGATTTTTTTGGGATGATCAGAAATGGGATTGAGGGAAAATAGATATCTCTACCCAATCACATATGCATTCCTATATGTCTTGGTTCGTTTCTTGTCCCTGATTCCGTACCACATGGGGCAACGTTTGGGCAGGGCATTTGGGAGCGGTCTTGCAAGAGTGCTTGGCGGCCGCGTTAGGGTGTCGCTGGATAACATCCAGTATATATACGGAAATGGGACAAAGGAGAGGGAATTGAGGGATCTCAATGCCAGGGTCGTGGTACATTTCAGCCAGATGCTATTTGAGGCCTCCCACATTCTGAGACTGAAACCCACAAACCTGGAGAGATATGTGGTTTTCGAAAATGAGGAAAATTTCGTTTCAGCCATTGAGAAAGGCAGGGGTGTCCTTATCCTGACCGCCCACTTTGGAAATTGGGAACTTATGTCAGCTGCGACCTCCCTCAGATTTGCCGAGAAAGGCGCCGTGATAGCTAGACCCATCAACTTCTTGCCGGCCGAGAGGCTGATGAATAAACTGCGTTCCAGGTTTGGAAATAAGATCATACCAAAACAACGGGCAATGAGGAGGGTATTGAAGGCCATAAAGGAGAATATGGCCATCGGTTTTCTAATGGATCAAAATGTGGACTGGTACGAAGGGGTGTTTACTCGATTCATGGGAAGACCCGCGTGTACGAACAAGGGCCTGGCGTTACTGGCCTTAAGGACAGGGGCCCCAGTGATTCCAATGTTTTCAGTAAGACGGGGAGATGGAAGGTATCGCATCGTTTTTGAAAGAGAGGTGGAGCTGATAAGGACGGGTGACAAGACCCGGGACCTGGAGGAAAACACACAGATCTTTTCAGGGATTATCGAAAGATATGTCAGTCAATATCCGGATCAGTGGTTCTGGTTCCATAGGCGCTGGAAAACCAGGCCCTATTGTCCATTGCCAGAAGACTACTACAGCAAGAATTGAGGGGGAAGTAACACTTTAGCACTTTGAAAACACTGAGGAGTAAGATGACGGACCGTGAGGGTCTTTTTTCCAAAGGACGTAACCCAAATTCTTCACAGCCTGTGGCACGCCCCCTTACCTTTAAATACAGTTTATGCCAGGCAGGGGAGAGGGCT
>CAYVMN010000130.1:0-13693 GCA_964452575.1 uncultured Desulfobacteraceae bacterium
CTTCTCCACTGCAGGGATAAATTCAGTTGGGACTACTCCCCCCTTCACTTGATTGACGAATTCGTATATCCCGCTCTCAGATGGCTCGATAAACCCTGCGATCCGTCCATATTGCCCAGCGCCTCCTGTCTGTTTCTTGTGGGTGTAGTCAAAGGATGCCCTCTCGGTTATGGCCTCCCTATATGCCACCTGCGGTGCCCCGGTGCTTACACTGGCATTGAATTCCCTCTTCATCCTCTCAACATAGACCTCCAGGTGCAATTCACCCATCCCGGAGATTATGGTCTCGCCCGATTCCTGATCCACATAGGACTTGAACGTGGGGTCTTCCCTTGTAAATCTATTGAGGGCCTTGGACACATTCACCTGGGATCTATTATCCTCAGGGGTTATGGTCAGTGAGATGACCGGCTCCGGCACGAACATGGAAGACATGGTGTAGTTCAATCGTCCATCCGTGAATGTATCCCCCGAATAACAATCAACACCGAATAGGGCGATAATATCTCCTGCATGGGCACGGGTGATATCCTCCATCTTCTCTGCATGCATACGTACGAGCCTTCCCACCTTGATCTTCTTCCTCGTCCGAGTTATGAACAGGTCGTCCCCTTTCCCAACGGAACCCTGATAGAGCCTGAGATAGGTCAGCTGTCCGTAAGGCGTAACCTCCAGCTTGAAGGCCAGGGCAACAACAGGGAAATCAGGATTGCACTCAACGGGCACCTCCTGGGCGTTCTTATCCAGATCAATGGCCCTGTTCCTCACCTCTGTTGGAGCAGGGAGGTATCTGTTGACACCATCCAGTAACGGCTGAACACCTATGTTCTTATAGGCCGAGCCTAGAAACACAGGGGTCAGCCGCCTCAAAAGGGTCCCTTTTCTCACCGCCTCGTGGATCAGAGCTTCAGTGACATTGTCTTCCAGGACCGCCTCCATCAGATCATCGGAAAACATGGAGGCGGCATCCAGGAGTGCCTCTCTTGCCTCTTCGACCCCGTCCATCATCTTGGGAGGTATCTCGCCGTCCCTGACCTCCTCTCCGCTTGGCCCTTCAAAGTAATAGGCCTTCATGGATACCAGGTCCACCACACCTGCCAGTTCTCCTTCCAGTCCAATGGGCAGCTGCATAAGGACGGCATTTTGGTCCAGTTTCTGACGTAGCTGCTCGACGACCCTGAAGGGGTCGGCCCCGGAACGGTCGCACTTGTTGATAAAGGCAATTCGAGGTACTTCGTATCGGTTCATTTGCCTGTCAACGGTTATGGACTGGGATTGAACGCCTCCCACGGCGCAGAGTATCAAGATCGCTCCATCCATGACCCTTAAGGTCCGCTCGACCTCTATGGTAAAGTCCACATGGCCGGGGGTGTCAATTATGTTTATCCTGTGCCCCTTCCACTCACAGTAAGTGGCTGCTGACGCAATGGTGATCCCCCTCTCCCTTTCAAGCTCCATGGAATCCATTGTTGCCCCTACCCCATCTTTTCCTTTGACCTCATGGATGGCAAAGATCCGCTTGGCGTAATAGAGGATCCTTTCCGTCAGCGTGGTCTTACCGGAATCGATATGCGCGCTGATCCCTATGTTTCTTAAGTTTTGGATCTGATTAATCATCTAAGAACCTCTGTCCATCTTTCAGTTAGCGGTCCAATCATACAGCTGTGTGATCAGAAAATCAAAAAAGGAGGGTTTGCCAGGCAAACCCTCCCCTTGACCTACAATGTCGCCCTAAGACCTAGAAGGGATATGAATTCTTATTTATTTTTAGCACGTCACATTTCCTAAGTCAAATCTTTTCGTATCCCCAAAAAGCAGCTTGAAATACTTTTCATCTGCCTTTAGCATGAGGCCTCATTCATATAGTCCGTCTTAAGAGGAAAGGTCACCTTGGTCAAAAAGAAGGACATCGGACGTTATGTTGCTCCATCAAAAGAGGAGTTTTGCAGGTTCTGTCACCTCCTATACGAGAGGCATCTGGTTACCGGCGTGGGCGGAAACGTCTCCGCTCGAAGCGGAGAAAATGTCTTCCTCACGCCCTCCGGGGTTTCTCTCCGAGATGTAGATAAGGATTCTATGGTAACAGTCAACCTGAAAGGAAAGGTGCTGGAGGGAGAAATTCCCACAAAGGACGCTTCCATGCACCTGGCCCTCCTAGGCCAAAGACCTGAAATTAACGTTATTTGCCATGTGCACGGGGCACACATCGTTGCCGCATCAGTCATGCTGACACCCGGCCCTGATACCCTTCCGCCCCTGACACCCGGATTTGCCCACTATGCCTATCCTCTCCCAATGGTCCCATTTATGGCGCCCGGCACAAAGACCCTTACAGAAACCGTCCTCAAGGTCTTATCCCACAAGGAGCATCGCGCCATCCTGTTGCAGAATCATGGACTTGTTACCCTGGGGAAAGATTTCAGGGAAGCAGTCAACATTGCTGAAGAGATCGATGAAGCAGCCCGCATCTTTGTCCTCACAGGAGGAAAGGCAAAAACTATTCCTCAGCTTCTTTTGCCTGGACAGGGAGGGTAACCTTGGACTATGATGCTTTTCCCGGAGGTCCAACGGAGGATCCGTCTTGCCGTGGTTTTCTCCTTGCCAGTATCGATTTTTCTCAATCTTTTATTGAGGCTACTTAGGCAATAAAACTAGAATGGGAGGAAGATGATTTGAAAGCTACACCGTGGAAAACAGAGAACTGGTTTGTCAGCCCTTGGAATTACTTTGATGAAGTACGAAAGGGTTTTAACCCACCTGAGAGGGTGAAGATCCATGACGTAACGCTGAGAGACGGGGAGCAGCAGGCCGGCGTCATATTTACCAAAGACGACAAGATACGAATTGCAGAAAAGCTCTCAGAGGTGGGTATACATCGCATTGAGGCGGGGATGCCGGCAGTATCGCCCCGTGACGAGGCTGCAATCAGAGAGATTGTCAAGCGCGAGCTTGACGCCGAAATCTTCTGTTTCTGCCGCTGTATGGTAGAGGATGTCCAGCTGGCCTCAGACTGCGGGGTCCACGGCATCGTCATCGAGATACCATCAAGTGCACACCTTATTGAGCAAGGATACCGGTGGCCCTTGGAAAAGGCCTTGGACCTTTCGATCAGGGCCACCTCCTTTGCAAAGGAAAAAGGGTTATATACGGTCTTTTTTACTATCGATGCGACCCGCTCGGACATGGATTGGCTGCTCAATCTCGTAGAAAAGGTCGCTACCGAAGGTCATATGGATGCATTCACCCTTGTTGATACATTTGGGGTGCTATCTCCGCAGGCCGCAACCTATTTTGCAAATAGAGTTAGGGAGAGAATAACAAAGCCGGTTGAGGTTCATTTTCATTCTGACTTTGGCCTGGGAGTGGCCAATACCATTAATGCGGTACTGGCTGGTGCCGAGGTCATCCACTCGACAGTCCTCGGCATCGGGGAAC
Organism: uncultured Desulfobacteraceae bacterium; assembly: GCA_964452575.1. GTDB lineage: Bacteria > Desulfobacterota > DSM-4660 > Desulfatiglandales > Desulfatiglandaceae > CAYVMN01. Next base: position 3,436 of record CAYVMN010000130.1, read on the forward strand.
GCTGTGGGAATACCCCTATGGAGGAGACCGTTCTCGCCCTTTTGACCCTGTACGGTATCGATGTGGGAATCGAATACAGCAAGATTAACGCGCTGTCCCAACTTGTCAGAGGGCTTTCCAGGACACAGGTGCCCTCTTGCCGGCCTTTTGTCGGGGACGGGGCCTTTACCATAGAATCCGGGATTGTGACCGGGTGGTTCCGAAATGTCTATGACCAACACCCCACAACATTATACCCTGTGCATCCCAGGTTCGTGGGTCGTGACAGGCCTAAGATCGTCCTGGGGAAAAAGAGTGGCCTTGACAACGTGTGGATCTGGGCCGAGAGGCTGGGTATCCAGCTCTCAGAAGACCAGGCATATGAAATCCTGAGAGAGGTGAAACTCAGATCCCATGACCTGAAACGGGTCCTTAATGAGGATGAATTTAAGGAGATCGCGGAGAAGGCCAAGGCCGAAATCTGAGCTATGGCCTTCAACGGGTTTGTGCACCTCTGGGAATCGCCGGAAAAGGGGCCTCGGTGAATAAGATGGAGCAAAAATATGGAATCAAGGGTTAAGGAACGCCTCAAAGAAATTGTCGGTCCGGAAAATTATACCGACAGTCTGATCGATCTTATCGCCTATTCAAAAGATGCTTCGGAACATAAACATCGCCCTGAAGCGGCCGTCTGGCCCATAAATGCAGCCCAGGTTTCAGAGATAATGAGGCTTGCCAATGAAGTGCGATTCCCGGTGGTACCCAGAGGCGCTGGGACTTCCCTGGCAGGCCTGGCCGTCCCTGTAAAGGGGGGAGTAATCCTCGACCTGGGGCGCATGGACAAGATCCTCGAAATCAATGTCGAAGACCGGTTGGCAGTGGTCCAGCCCGGAGTAATTTACGCAGACCTTGAGCGGGCCCTGGCCCCGCACGGCTTTTTTTTCCCACCGGATCCTGCCAGCGGTGCGGTCTGTACCCTGGGCGGGAATGTGGCTACGAACGCCGGCGGCATTAAAGGTGCCAAATACGGCACAACAAAGGATTATGTCCTGGCCGTAGAGGTCGTTTTGCCCGACGGCAGGGTCCTGCATACGGGCTCCCGGTGCATGAAGACATCCTCTGGATACGATTTGGCCAGGCTCTTTGTGGGCTCCGAGGGAACCCTGGGGGTAATCACTGAGATCAGCCTAAAGGTCAATCCCAAGCCGCCGCTCGTCTCGACTTCCATGGCCACTTTTGAGGACCTGGAAGACGCAGGTAAGGCCATCAGCGAAATCATGTATTCCGGGATCCTGCCCAGTGCCTTGGAGATCGTCGATCAACAGACCCTGATGGCTATTAATCAGAATACCGACCTGGATCTGCCAGAGGTGGAAGCGCTTCTTGTTGCCGAAACCGACGGCTATACGCGTGAAGAGACCGAATTTCAAATGGACAAGATCATCCATATTTTTAAGAAGAACAACGCCACCACTGTCCGTCGCGCTGACGATCAGGCGAAGGCTGCGGCCCTGTGGGCAGCGCGCAAATCAGCATACGGAGTAGTGGCCAGGATCGAAAACACCCTCTTCGTAGAAGACCTGGCTGTTCCCATGTCCAAGGTGCCCGTTGCATTAAAGGCCATATCCGACCTCTCAAAGAGGTACGATTTGAAGATTCCAACCGTCGGCCATGCCGGTGACGGGAACCTCCATCCGGTCATCAGCTTTGATGGGACAGATCCGGATCAGGTGAGGCGCGTAGAAAAGGCTGTGGAAGAGCTCTTTGAAAATGTCATTCAATTGGGTGGAACCCTCACCGGGGAACATGGAATCGGCCTGGCAAAGGCGCCGCTCATGGGATTGGAACACGACGAAGTAAGTATGGATGTAATGCGTTCTATCAAGCGCCTTCTTGATCCCAACAACATCTTGAACCCAGGAAAAATGGGACTAGAGGAATAGATGGAATCCAAATTCGGTTTTGCAGAGAAATTTCGTGATCAAATTTTGAGGTGCTCCAGTTGTGGATTCTGCGGCGCGATATGCCCTCTGTTTGGACTGACGAAACGGCCGGCCTTGAATGCCCGCGGCAAGATGCTAGTGCTCGAAGAGGTCATGGACGGGGCCGCAGATCTGAACGATGAACTCATCGAAACCCTTTTTCAATGCACTACCTGCGGCGGTTGTGCCGAACAATGCCCCTCTGGGGTAAACGTTCCGGAAATCATCAAACAGGCCAGAAAGGATATGGTGTTTGCAGGTTCATGCCACCCCATGTTTCAAGGGATGCATCAAGTCCTTCAGCAGCACACCAACATCTATGCTGAAGATGAGCCCGAGGATTTCGAGCGGGAGCGAAACCGGCCGGCAGACTATGTCTACTTTATCGGGTGCGTGGGCGCCTACCGAGAGAATGAGGCCACAGAGGCCACCTTAAGCCTCCTGGATCATCTGGGAGTGGACTATACCCTGATCGACGAGGTGTGTTGCAGCGGGGTACTGGAGGATGTGGGGTATCAGATCAACGAGGATCTGGCCCGGAAGAACATCGATCTCATCCTGGCCACGGGCGCCAAGACCGTCATCACAGGATGTCCATATTGTTCTAGGACCTTCAACAACAAGACACAGTATGACAGGCTAAAAAAAGAGGAGGTCAAGGTCATCCATATCAGTCAATTTCTCAAGGATGTCGACCCTGGCGTCCGGACGGACAAGCGGGTCACCTATCACGATCCATGCGATCTTGGGAGGCACTGCGGCATCTATGAGGAACCTCGAGAGATCATACGGAAGATCGCTCCGGATTTCGTTGAAATGCGCCATAACCGTGCCAATGCCCTGTGCTGTGGCGCCGGTGGGGGTGTGAGGGGCGCATACGCAAAAAACTCAATTGCCATGGCCCGCAGACGACTGGAAGAGGTCGAAGAGGTCGGGGCAGATGTCCTTCTTACGGAATGCAACTCCTGCGTGCATAACCTCGATAATGCCCGGCTGAGGAGACAGAAATTCGAGATCTATACCACGCCCCAGTTTATTAATGAATTGATCCAAAAGGCGCATTGAAGACGAAGGTCCTGAATCCATATCCAGTTTAGAACTCAGTCGGCTTTGACAAAACCAGGATCTTTGCTATAGATTGACACGAGGCATCTTTGACTGAAAAGAAGGGAGGTAAATGGAGCAATGACTCATGATAGCCATTTGAAAGACAAGGTCATTTTGGTCGTGGATGACGAACCCGACGTCCTTGAAACCGTTGAGGAAGAACTGGACATGTGCCTCATCCACAAGGCAACCGATTACGATACGGCCCTTCAATATCTCCTGAGCTATACATATGACATCGTGATCCTGGATATCATGGGGGTGAACGGTTTTGAGTTGCTCAAGAGTGCAGTATCAAGGGGATTTCCAACAGTCATGCTTACGGCCCATGCACTCTCCCCCGACTCATTGAAGAAGGCAATCAATTTGGGTGCAGTCTCTTTTCTTCCAAAGGAGAAGATATCGGAACTGGCACCATTTCTTGAAGACGTTGTCCTGGGTGACGGCAAGCCTGTCTGGAAAAAGCTATTTGACAAGCTTGGGGGGTATTTTGAAAAACGATTCGGCCCGGACTGGAAGGAAAAGGACAAATTCTTCCAGGAATTTGAGGAGCAGCTAAAAAAGGAACTCGGTGATCAGGAGCCATAATGAAAGGACCTGATATGGGATATCTGCTTGGCCTACAGGAATACCTGGATGAAAACTACCAGCTCTCGGTTTTTGATGAGGCCCTGGCATCAAAAGACCCGTGGGAATTTCATATCCATGGCCGTCGTATTGTGAACGCGAGGGTCATCGAGAATCTCATCTATGACGTAAGGCTGGGCATTGAAGGTGGAGGCGAGGACCTCATACCAAAGACAGATGTCAAACTCCTTTATCGTAGAGATATTTCAGAGACCGTTAGACCGCTCTTGAAAACAGACAATCAGGTCCGGGACCTCGGACTCGAGCCCATCATCCCACCGGCAAAAAGGCATCATATCAAGAACAAATCTCTTTTCCCCTTGATGAAAGAAAAACAGGTCCTCTTTTTCACCCTCCTGGAAGGTGAAATCATCCGAGGCGTTGTTGCAGGCTTCAGCCGTTATGAGATTACGGTCAGCCTTAAGGGAGGGATACCGGTTACGATCCTGAGGCACAGCATATACGATTTTAGAGACAAGAAAGGGCGATGCTTTTTGAAATCGTTTCAGGAAACACACCGAGATTGGGAAAAGAGCAACTTGTATGTCGCTTCCGACAACCGCACCTAAGGGCCTTAATTCCGTCCATTTTCTTTAAGCGCCCAAGAAAACGCTTGACTAACAGCCAGATTTTGGTTAGGTCTTCCCGCATGATTGCAAGGGGAGATCTTTTCTCTCATTTCTAATTGTCGCCCTTTGCAAAGAGCCTCATGTTTTTTCCCCTTTACATTAGGAATCCCGGCTAAATGACGCTCACCAAAGCCCATCTCACTGATTCGATTCACGGGCGACTTGGACTTTCCAAGGTCAGCTGCTCGGCCCTTGTTGGCGCCCTTTTTGAAATTATCAAGGAAACCCTGGGAAGTGGAGAGGATGTCCTAATCAGCGGATTCGGAAAATTCTGTGTAAAGGATAATAACGAGAGGAGGGGGCGAAATTCACTCTCAAGAAAAGATGCCATGCTGGAATCAAGAAAAGTAGTTGCCTTCAAATGCTCTTCCGTTTTAAAGGGCCTTATCAACAAAAGCCAATAGGCCATGGACCCCTAAGTCCATAAACTGCCCCAAATCCACGCAATCAACTCATTGTATTCATGTGTGCGGAGGGCTTTGAACGTTTGCGGCCCTCACCTGTTCTAGGTCCAGGGGATAGCCTCTTCAGGTGCATAAAGGCCTGTCCTTGGACACGTCTTAAGGGCCATCGTTAACACCATTTCCCATATAAATCCAGACGAGAAAAATATAAGATCTTATGCACCTACGTTAGGGCGCCAATCAAATTTCTTGCCAAAAGATATCCGTAGCCGTTCACGGGTTCAAAGGTTCAGGGGTTCAAGGTTGCATTCTTGTCCCCGGATTCCACTTCGGACTCGTATTCCCGTGAGAAGCGCCCGGATTCGTCGTTCCTAACCTGAAAATTGGCGGCACATTGGAAAGCATGAGGCAAAGCCAGCAGGTTTTACGAGGACTTCGGGTCTTCAATCTTGTCCTTGTCCCTAACCCTGAACGGTGAACCCTTAACCTGTGAACGCTTACAGATATCCCTTGACATGGGACATGCCATACCTTATTTTGTTCATACCATGAATGATATATTCTTTTTGGAACCTTAGGCTGAAAGACCTTAATGAAAATGGCAGGAGATCTGCTTCAAACTGATCGGCAAGAATATTAACAACCCAAGGTACACTGCAAATAGGAGGATGTCATGAACGAAATTGTGGCGAAAAAGGAAGGGGAACTGCAATATTCCGAGAGTGAGGCAAGACTAGCGGATCTAGAAGCCCGGTTTTCCGAACTCAAGGGCCAGGTAGAGTCGCTAAAGGAGGCGGGCGCAAAGAACAAGCTCTCTATGATTGTCTTCAGCGGGGATCTGGATAAGGCGCTGGCATCGTTGATCATTGCCACCGGAGCCGCTGCCATGGGAATGGACGTGGTCATGTTTTTCACCTTCTGGGGGACCCCCCTCCTGAGAGACAAGAATAAGAAGGCGGGCGGGAAAGACATGATGGGAAAGATGTTTGGTACTATGCTGCCCAAGGGAACCGGTGATTTGAAGCTCTCCAAGATGAACATGGGAGGCATGGGTACTGCCATGATGAAGTCGCTTATGAAAAAAAAGAATGTGGCATCCCTTGAAGAACTGCTCGAACTGGCCGGAGAAATGGGCGTGAGGATCGTCATATGCGAAATGTCAATGGACCTCATGGGCTTCAAGAGCGAAGAGATGATAGATTATCCAGGCATCAGCTATGCAGGCGTAGCGAAATTTCTGGATGAGGCAATGGATAGCAGGGTTCAGCTTCTTATCTAAACAAGGAAAATCTGTAAAGATCAGGCGTTGTCCCAAGGAGCCCCTATTTCCGAAGGGGCTCTTTGGTTATTGTCAGGTCAGATGATGGCTGTTAAAATGGGGGCTGGCAGATCTCTTATCCTGCCGCAACGGCAAAACAGATCCTGCGGCATAGCAGTTCTGAAAGGAGGGCATATGGGCAGAAGAATAATTCTATTAACAGTGCTTTTGATTTTTTTTGGCACAACCACTCCTTTCTCCCAAGAGCGTAGTCCTCTGGGGTTGCCACCAGTACCCGTTCCTGAGGACAATCCGCAAGCTCCTGAAAAAATCGCCCTTGGGAAAAAGCTGTTCGAGGATAAACGATTTAGCGCGGATGGGACGGTAAGTTGTGCGAATTGTCATGACCCAAAAAAGGCCTTTACCGATGGCCTGCCGGTGGCAGAGGGGATCAGAAAGCTGAAGGGTACCCGCAATTCACCCACCGTAATCAATGCCGCCTATTACACCAGCCAGTTCTGGGACGGCCGACGACCGAGCTTAGAGGAACAGGCCAAAGACCCCTTTCTGAACCCTGTGGAACATGGACTCAAGGGATACCAGTTTATTGTCGACATCATCCGAGGTGACCCGGAATACCCAGGTAAATTCAAGAAGGTATTCGGCGTTGGACCAGACAAGATTACCATTGATCATGTCGTCAAGGCCATCGCCAGCTTCGAGCGATCTATTATCTCCGGGGATTCGGCATTTGATCGCTATCTTTACGGCAGGGACAAGGATGCATTATCCGAGTCAGCGAAACGGGGCCTGGAACTTTACAGAGGAAAGGCGAGGTGTCAGGAGTGCCACGCCATCAGCGCAGACTATGCCCTGTTTACCGACAACAAATTTCATAACCTTGGCGTAGGCTTCAAAAAAATTCAGCCAAGACTCCGTAAAATCGTGAAAGAGGTCAGAATGGCTCAACAACAAGGCAAGGAATTGGATGAATCCATCCTCACCAAAACGGACATTTCTGAACTGGGTCGATTTGTGGTAACCGGAAAATTGTCGGATATCGGTGCATTTAAGACACCCACCCTGCGCAATATTGCCGTTACCGGACCTTATATGCACGATGGCAGTCTAGCGAGTCTGCAAGAGGTGATGGAGCTCTATAACAAAGGGGGGGAGAAGAACCCGTTTTTGGGCAGCGTGCGCGTTCTTAACCTTACAGATGATGAGATAAAAGACCTTATCGAATTTATGAACTCTTTGACAAGTCCGGAATTTCAAGGTCTAGAAAAGAAATTGTCACCCAGTAAATAAGGAGGGGAATCATGTTTTCAGAAAGGGAAATGAGTCGCCGTACCTTCTTGAAGATGACGGCAGCGCTTACAGGGACCTCTATACTGCCCTTAACACTAGTAAAGGTCTGCTGGGGGCAAAAAGAGGAAGAGAAATTTACCTTTGCCGCCATATCCGACGCCCACCTGACGCATATCGGGGGGGAACGGTTTGTGAAGAATTTTGATAAGGGGTTTCAGCAGGCAGTGGCAGAACTCGGCCTGATGTGGCCACAACCAGATTTCTTGGTATTTGGTGGGGACCTGGCCCAACTTGGGAAAAAGGAGGAAATCGATCACGGTCTTGAGGCCTTGTCAAAGGTGGAGGTACCCATCAAATTTGTTATTGGGGAGCACGACTACTATCTGGATAAGGGGAAATATTGGCAGGAAAAAGTCAGCAAACTCTACTACAGTTTCGATCACAAGGGTGTCCATTTTGTCACCTTGAACAGCATCCTCACTCACGAGGACTGGATAAATCGCTGGCCCACGCCAATGGATCGGATGAGACAGATGGCGCGGCTTGATAATCCTCAAGGCTCACCGTTTATGGTCAGGGACGAGCAAATCGAATGGCTAAAAACAGACCTTTCCAAGGTTAGCCGTGAGACGCCCATAATTGTCCTCTCACACTCTCCCTTATATAAAGTTTTCAAGCCCTGGAATTTTTGGACAGAGGACGCGGAAAAGGTGCAGGCAGTCCTCAGACCATTCCGGAAAGTGAGTGTCCTCCATGGCCACGTGCACCAGATCTTATACAACCAGATTGCCAACATCACTTTTCAGGCATGGATGTCAACGGCATGGCCATGGCCATATCCATTGACTTACCGCCAGAAGCCAAGTGCCGTGCCTGAAATGACTGTTTTTATGAATCGAGCCGATCCCTTCCATGAACGAGACGCCACGGGATGGTCTCAAGTTACCTTTGAAAATGGCCGCGCATCTCAGCATTTTGACCTATGGGAGAATACATCTCGGAGGGTTTATTATGATGAAAAGGCGGGGCATCCAGCAGATGCCAAGTATCAGGACCCCTCTGAGAGGATTCCGCCACAAACCCATTATTGATTCTGGATAAGAGGAGGTGTCTTATGCGCCATAAAATGGTTCTTTTTGCCGGTCTAGCACTCGTACTAACGGTGAGTATTTTTTCAGGCCTGAGGGCCGATGAATTTACCAAGGAAGATCTCAAAAAATGGCAGGATGCATTCATGGATGTTGTAATAGAAGGGGAGAGGTTTTTTCATAGCCCCATCGGAACCAACAGCGTCTCCTGCGATATGTGCCACCCCAATGCTGCCAATACACACCCGGAAACCTATCCGAAATTTCAAAAGCAGCTGGGAAAGGTGGCTACCCTTAGAGACATGATTAACTGGTGTATTGAAAACCCTTTGGAGGGTAAGACATTGGGCCCGAATGACCCCAAGATGATTGCCTTGGAGGCCTATATTACCTGGGAAAGGAGGGGCGTTCCCTTGGAACCCGGCAAGCATTAAGATCTCTTCCAGTGGGCAATTACCTTCAGGTGCTCCTTTTCACCAACATGCTTTTGCCCCGATAAGCTCGCTTTGCCAGATCTCAAAAAAAACGTGAAAAGGCAAAAAGGTCCTGAATTGATCACAATAAAGGTCTGTACGATCCTAACACTAAAGAGGGTCATTGGAAGAGGTGAAATCGAACTCTCTCTCCCGGAAAAAAGCACCATGGAAGGGCTTCTTGCGGCAATGGTAAAGAGATGGGGAGATGAATTGGCGTCACACCTGTTCCAGCAAAAAGGCTCCAGCGTCCATCCCCATATTCGACTAATGGTCAACGGCCAAGACATAGCCTTTCTCAATAGGATGCAAACCGTGCTTAAGGATGGAGATGAGGTCTTGATTCTGCCTCCTGTCTCCGGAGGCTGAGAGGTCCACTGAGGCAGGCACCATATCAACGGTTTTTAGTTGAGTTATTGACATGTCAAACAGGCTCATACTGCGTGAATTGAGTCGGTATCAATTAGGGACCTTTGCAGACATCATCTATAGAAACGCCCTACTCCATTCCGAAAGGGAGGCCTTTGTATGCGGATCAAGAAGAGTAACATTTCAGGAATTCAATTCAAGGGTAAATCGTCTGATCCATGCCCTGACGGACTTGGGAATCAAGAAGGGCAATGTTATGGGCATCCTTTCGTGGAACTGTCTTGAGTATGCCGATGTCTATGGGGCTGCAATGAAGGGTGGATTTGTCGCCTCTCCCTTCAATCCCCGCTCACACCCTGAGGAGCTGGAATATCTCATCAACTACTCAGAGGCGGAAGTCCTTTTTGTGGGACCGGACTGGGTCGAGACCGTAAATCGCTTGAGACCCAGAATACCCAGGGTTAAGCACTACATCTCCTTTGAGGGCATAGCACCGGAAATGTCCTCTTACGGTGACTTGCTTGCGACCCACAGCTCCGAAGAGCCGGATCTTTGCATAAAAAAAGACGACCCTTTCTTGATATTTTACACGAGCGGCACGACCGGCGTACCTCGCGGCGCCCTTTATACCCATGGCCGTAAGATGGATAACACCCGGATAAAGGCCCTTGAGTTGGGGGTAGAACCAGACGACAGGCACCTCATGATCCTGCCCATGTTCCATATCGGCGGCGACAGCCATGTATGGCCCTTCTTCTATGTAGGGGCATGCAACGTCATCATAGAACAAAGGGCCTTTGATCCCAACGCGATACTCCAGGTCATTCAAGATCTGAAAATCACGGATGTACAGATCGTTCCAACGCAACTGGTGGCAATGCTCGGCCGATCAAACTTCGATAGATACGACTTGAGCAGCTTAAAGAGAATCTGGTATGCTGCCTCCCCCATGCCCGTGGAACTCTTACGCAAGGGACTGGAGATATTCGGCCCTGTTTTTGCGCAGGGCTATGGCCAGACTGAGTCAGGGC
>CAYVMN010000131.1:0-13551 GCA_964452575.1 uncultured Desulfobacteraceae bacterium
ATCGTCTCACTTGCGATTTGAAGAGAAGGACCCTGGGGATCAGAACCCCTTGCTCACAGGGCAGGCAGTATCCGCAGCGATGACAAAAACTATCGCCCAGTTCTTCTCTTATCTCGTCTATCTCCTTCCAGTTTTCATCCGAAAGCGACTCTGGCGAGCGGTACAAGGAAAGGATCTCTTCTATCTCCGCCCTCGACTGGACGCCCGGAATGGGAATCACCTGGCCATAGCCCTGCAGGAACCGGAAACACAGATCTGCCCGGCCAAGCAGGCCTCCCCCCATGGGCTTCATCCCTATGATGCCCATCCCCATCTCTTCCGCCACCTTAAAGAGCTCGTTCACCGGATCGTGCTCGACAAAATTGAACGGGAACTGAAGCGTCTCGAAAAGGCCGGTCTTGCAAGCCTTGATGGCGATGCTTTGGTTGTGAGAGGTTAGCCCGATGTGTCCGATGCGCCCCTGCTCTTTGGCTTGGCGAAATGCCTGATAGGCGCCGCCCGGGCCGAGGACCCGATCAAGGTCCTCTTGGGTGGATATGTTGTGTGCCTGATAGAGATCAATGAAATCAGTCTTGAGCTCCCTGAGGCTCTCTTCCAGTTGTGCCTTCACTCCAGCAACGTCTCTTGCCAGGGTCTTTGTTGCCAGCACGATCTTATCCCGAATCGGCTCCAGGGCGATCCCAAACTTCGATTCGCTGTCACCATAAAACCGCGCCGTGTCAAAGAAAGTCACCCCCAGTTCAAAGGCATGGCGGATTATCTCCAGCGCCTCAGAAAATTCTGCACGGGTAATGGGAATCCCGCCAATTCCGATCTCTGATACTGTCAACCCCATTTTCCCAAGTTGTTTCTTGCGCATTTTCATATCCCTTTCTGCTAATTTTTATCCTGCTATTCCATATGGCTCAGCGATTCATAGCCCCCAGGCAGACCGGTGAGGGCATGGAAGGCGGGGCTACGCTGACATTACGCTTCCACGTCAATCAAGGAGGACAAACCCATAGCGGTTTTGCAGAGCCTCCTTATCCTGAAGCGGTTCACACGGAAGGCCCAATTTCTGCACTGTCTTATACACATCAATTCCGAAGCTCTGATCGCAAGGCCTCACCCTGTCTGGCGTCGGGCAGGCATCTCCCCTTACAGTAATGCAGACCTTACACAGATTACAGGTGCGGATGGCAAAGGCGAAATAGTAACCATCAAGGAAGGCGGTCTTTTCGATCTCAAGCACCGCCCGACTTAGGTCTCTGGCGTCGTGGGAGTGAACCAGAAGGATGTCGCTATACCTATTGACCATTTGGAGCCGTTCTTGAAATGTCGTATCTCTGGTATGGCATCTGATGCTTCCCTGGAAATAATCCTCACACCCCCAGCGGCATTTCAGAATTGCCCGAATATCAAAAACGATCTCTTGTGGCGAGATAATCATCGCACTTACCACTCCCAGGTCTTTGGCCAGTTGAACGTATTTTTCCATGTCCGAACCCTGCCCTCCTTCGACATCCGTTATTCCTGGTTTGACCTCCCCACAATGCCCTTAAACAAATCATCCAACCTCAAAGAGCACTCTACTGGTCTTATTCAGGATTTCATTGCCATCACTTTTCACGAGAACCATATCCTCCAGTTTGACGACCCCCTCGTCCTCCCTCAGCATGTGCATATCCAGCGCAATAACATAGCCTTCATCTACCGTGGAGTCATCATAGGGTGAAAGGATCGGCGGTTCGTTGAGTTCCAGTCCTACCCCGTGCCCGATAATATGACTCCTCCTACCCTTACCGAAGTTCATGAAGGCATCTTGAACCCCAAACTCCTCTGCCCTCTCCACGGCCAGCTCAAAGATCCGGCTGCATCTCATACCCGCTTTTATACCCTCAATAAGATGATCGGCGATCGCCTTGAGGATATCGTGCATGGCCTTGATCTCATCCGTTGCCCTTCCCAGGGTGTATGTCCTTGTCTGATCAGCGTGATAGCCGTTTACAAGGACCGGTATGTCCACCACCACCGGATCCCCTTTTTGAATCTTCCTTCTGGAAGGACCTGCCGGCACGGCGGGGCTCAAACCCACGCCTGTTATAGTATAGACAACACCGCTCGGCCTGAGCAAATTAGGGCCTGAAGATACTGGACCCGTGCCCATGAAGAAGTCGGGCTGACGAATGAAGAAGATACCTTCATGGCCCGCCAGCCTGTGGGCATTCTCGATCGCCGCAGAAAGCTCAAGCTCTGTTACACCCTCCCTAAGCGTGGATAATATGGCCCGATGGCCGTTATCCACCACTTCGCAGGCCTTCTTAATCATTCTAATCTCAGAGGCGTCTTTTCGTTTTCTCTGCTCCAGCACCACAGGGCTGGCATCCACGAGTTCGAAGCCGAAAAAGATCCTTTCTAGGGCCTTAAGCTGGTTGGCCGGCATTACATCAAGCTCGGTTCCTATTCTTGTCTCTCGAAACCTCGGTTTGATCTCTTTCCAGATTTCTTGGAGACTTCGCTCCTCCGCCATTCGGTTCTTGTCGATAAACACCTCTTCAATCGCAAAATCAAACCCGCTCTTGACAAAGAGGCGATAGTCATCCGGCAATACAAACAGATAGGCCGGCTGTGCGGTTCCCGTATAGTATAATATATCACGGGAATAGGAGAGAAAGACTCCACCAAGCCCCTGTTCCTTTATCTGAGCTTCTAGCCCACGAATCCTTTGCTCATGATCCATTTTGCAAAACCCTTAACAGATACCCCCATTTACTCTCTTTAGTTTGTCCTAGGTTGAGCGGTTCAGCGTTCACGGTTCCGGGTTGAAATAGCCCAACTGGCTGTTAGCCAAGGGAAAATAAGTTCATAAGAGTAGATGGCACGTTTCATGCAAGGGGTGAAAGAGGCTAACCTGATTTACGCCTCAATGTCCATGAATAAGATTAAGGATATCAGCAGACTCTAACCTTTGAACCTTGAACTTGGAACCGCTCACTCCAGGTTTGTATTTATTCGTTTTTTATTTCTGTTCTTATTATTTTTTGTTATCATTTACAATATATTTCAACACCTTTGATACTTCCGTACCTCATGCTACGCTAAGATTAGCCAAACCTACGCAAGTGAAAAGGTCTGTAGATTTCACAGGGTGTGCGTGGTAAACGAAGTCGCTGAGGCGGCAGGAAGAAGGCCTGGTTCTAAAGTGGCGGACATCCTTTTCAAGACAGAAGACCTTGTCAAAGATTACTCTGTGGGCACCCAGGTGGTCCATGCCTTGCGCGGCGTGTCTGTTGAGGTTGAGCGGGGCGATTTCTTGGCCATCATGGGGCCTTCAGGTTCAGGCAAGTCCACGTTCATGACCCTGCTCGGCTGTCTTGACAAGCCATCTTCCGGTCGGTACATCCTTGATAGAAAAGACATTTCATCCCTTAGCCGAAAGGAATTGGCCCGTATTCGGAACCGCAAGATCGGCTTCGTCTTTCAGACCTTCAATCTGCTGCCGCGGACAACAGCCTTAGAAAATGTTGCCTTGCCGCTGACCTACGCGAGAGTCCACCGCCGCGAGCGCCGGGTTAGGGCAGAAAAGGTTCTGGCGGCAGTTGGGCTTTCCGACCGCTTTCATCACCAGCCAACCCAGCTTTCAGGTGGACAACAGCAACGCGTGGCCATAGCCCGTGCCCTGGTGAATGAGCCGGACCTCATTTTGGCCGATGAGCCCACAGGGGCGCTTGACACCCAGACCGGCGAGGAGCTTATGCAGCTTTTGCAACAACTTAACAGTAAGGGTATTACCATAGTGCTGGTAACTCACGAGAATGATATCGCCGCCTTTGCAAGGCGTATCCTCCGGTTCAGGGACGGGAAGATGATTAGTAACGAAGTTGCCGTTGATTCAAAAAGATTGGAGAAGAAACCCCACCCATGACCTATCTAGATTCATTCTTTTCCGCCCTGCGAGCCCTTCGGGCAAATATATTGCGGAGCATACTGACCACTCTTGGCATTATCATAGGTGTCGGTGCGGTGATCGTCATGATCTCTGTTGGCGCAAGGGCTGAAGCACGAATGGATGACCTGATCAACAGCCTGGGGTCCAATCTCCTCATCGTGCTGCCAGGGTCCGGCACGGCAGGGGGGGTTCGCCTTGGCCGCGGCACCCGACCCACCATTACAGAGGATGACGCAGCTGCTATTCAACGGGAGATATCGAACGTTGTGGTCGCGGCCCCTTCTGTCAGAGGCCCCGCCCAGGTGGTGTCAGGCAATCTCAACTGGTCCACACTCATCTACGGTGTCACACCCGATTTCATGGTGGCTCGAGAATGGGAAATCCAAGAGGGCCGAGCCTTTAGCAAGGGGGAGGTAAAAGGGGCGGCCAAGGTAGCCCTCCTGGGTGAAACAGTGATTGAAAACCTCTTTCCAGACCAGAACCCAATAGGTCAGGTCATCCGGATCAAACGTGTGCCCTTTGAGGTGATAGGGGTGTTAAAGGGTAAGGGAGAGACCCTCATGGGCCGAGATCAGGACGACACCGCCTTCATTCCCCTATCGACTGCAAGGAAAAGGGTTCTTGGTGGGCATGAGCTTGGTGGGAAAAACGTAGATGCAATCTATGTCAAGTTAACGCATCCTGAAATCGTATCTGAAGCCGCTGATCATGTGCGCGGGCTCCTGCGTCAGCGCCATCGCTTGCAGGCCAACCAGGACGATGATTTTTATATCAGGAACCTCTCCCAGGTCCTGGAGGCCCGGGCCCAATCATCTCGGGCCATGTCCCTGCTCCTTGCTGCGGTGGCGTCGGTCTCTTTGATTGTTGGTGGAATAGGCATTATGAACATCATGCTTGTATCGGTTACAGAGCGAACCCGCGAGATCGGGCTCCGGATGGCCATAGGGGCTGAAAGCTCTGATATCCTTTCCCAGTTTCTTATTGAGTCAGTGACACTCTCCCTTATCGGCGGCATCATCGGTATCTTGGCGGGGCTTGCTGGATCAATGGCAATTGCCAGGCTGGGAGAATGGCCGACCGTTATTGGGATAAAGGCAGTGATCCTGGCCTTTGGCTTTTCTCTTGCGGTCGGGGTCTTCTTCGGTTTCTATCCGGCGCGAAAGGCGGCCCGGCTCGACCCCATAGAGGCCTTGCGATACGAGTAGACTCCCAGGCCGGCCGCACGTTCCCAGTGTCATTTCCTTACCTAATTCCATTAAGGCTTTTGGATTTCAAAACGTGAGAAGATACGTAAACTGATGACCTTCTTGCAACCTTGAATAACCTCTTCGATTCTTTCCTTGTCCAGTGTTCCAATCTTTTCAACAAGCCTCCCCTTGCCTACAGTAGCGATTTGGCTGACAACGCTCGACTTTTTCAGGTTCCCTGTTCCCTTTTCTAACAGCACGTTCCAGAGAACCTGCGCCAGTTTCTTGTTGGATGATAGCAAGGCCACGACTGTTGTCTGGATCCTGCTGCGGTTCAGCAGATCGTTCTGAATGACAACGGCAGGTCTCATGCCGGATGGTCCGGAATCCCCTGATGCCCCAAACCGGACCCAAAAAATGTCCCCTTGTCCCGGCATTACCATGGCAATTCCTTCAGTTCCGTGCTCCGTGCAATCTCTTCGGCCATTGAATACTTCTCTTTGGCCACCTCCGAATCAGTAGAGATATCATTTATCTGCGGCCCTTGCGACCCTCAAAAAAAGATCCGGGCCCGGAGGACACGAAGTCATTGCTTTGAGGCAGAACCACTTGTACTAATGATCAGAAGGCGAGAGGATTGGAATGACCTGTCTCTTGTTTTTCCGGTAGATCCTGAAATCATCGTCCACGGTGAGTACAGGGCTATTCGGATGCAATTCAGACATACGCACCAGACAGGCATCTGCCAGGGACATGGGAATATCCGAATACTTCTGTAGAAGCCATGTCAACTGATTTACATGCTCGTCTATTCTAAAGGCTAGCTGAAGGACTCCACGCCTAAGAAGTTCAAGTACGGCAGCCTGTCCTCCTTCATTACCTTTGAGAAGAAAACATGCCTCTGATAAGACCGCTTCACAGGTCAAGAACGGCGGATCAATCTGTGCCCATCTTAATATTCACCAGTTATGATGTCTATCTTGGCCGTTAATAAACGCTACAAGCGGCCCTGTATCGAGAATGACCTGCCTCTTCATTGCCCGTAACCATCCATTCGTCTCTTGTTAAAAGAGAGGTCTTCGGGCCCTCTTACACATCCTGCGAGATCTTTCGCAAGGTCCAGACAGGAAGCGCTTTCTATTCGACCCTCCCCTGCTATAGCTGTCTCGATGGCTTCCCTTAAAAGAGCAGATCTGCTTTCACCCCTTTTCCTAGCAGCAGCATTTAACTTCTCAAGTAATGATTCAGGTAATTTAAGTGATAGTGTTTTCATAAAGCCCCCTTGAGTAATACTCATATGAGCGAAGTGTAATACCATTAGGTGAAGATGCCAAGCAATCATTGAGACCTTGAAAGGCCACAAGAAAGGGAGCGAGCAACTGGCCCTTTTTGCCGATCCCATGCATTCTATCACGGACCAGGTAGTTGTCGCACAAGGCGCACCAGTCATGGTTGAAAGACTACAGAAAGGCTCGCAGCAACGGGGAGGGGAGTATTTCAGGATCAGCAACGCCCGGTCTTACTGACGTCGCTGGACGGGGAAATTGCCACTGGGTCGGTCTTATTGGGCTCTATTAGACAGCAGGAGGATGAGGAACCCCTGCCCAGGGCGGTGCTGATGACTGCCGCTGCGCAGCCAACGCCTGCCTGTACGGAAACGGCATCAGTCGGGCAGTTACGGGCGCAGGCCCCGCATTCCATGCAGAGGTCTCTATTTCTGACCTCGGCGTGTCCGTTATTCATGGCGAGGACGGCATGAGGGCAGACTGTCAGGCACATGCCGCACCCCACGCATTTTTCCTGGTCAAGCTCCAGGGTGACCACATTCTTGAGATAAATTAGCTGTCCCATTCTCAAAACTCCTCTAAGCCGTAAATCGTGAGCCCAGCCAAAGGCACAATCCCATAGTACCACCTGCAATCTCAAATGGCACGGCCCACCTCATCTCTTTCTTGACCCCTGAAAGGGATGTGTATGTGGAGGCCCCCGTAAAATTCATTGCCAAGAACGCCGAGAGTGCCGATATAATCAAGAACCAGCCGAGTATTTCGAGACGGCCTTGCCAGGCATCCAGATTTCCTGCCCGGAAGGCCGACAATATGAATGCCGTCACAAGGCCCATTTCCAGGCCTTTTATAGAGAAGGCGCGGCCTGGCAGCCACGGCAAAAGAAGGGGTGTCAAGACAGATCCTGCTACCAGGGCAGCCAGCAAGGCAACGATCGCAAAAGTCCCATAGTTAAGGGCATTGAACCAAAATGCAGCGGACGTCCCAAGCCCCCCGAGGATGAAAAAGGCGGGGAGGGCAATGACGATCCACTTGAGGGCGTGCACCAGCTCTATGGGGATAAGGACAACCCTTTCTCCCATCGTGAAGGTCTTTTGTCGCATCTCCTGGGTCGCCTTTAGGCCTGCGTCCAGAAAAGTAGGCAGGTCCTTTGCCCTGATGGGTCCATAGATGACCTTGAACCCAGACAGTTTCTTGACAAGGTGGGCTGCAACCCCCGGCCCTGCCAGCTGGGGAAGTATGAGCTCTCTGTTAGATACCACCTTCTCAAGCCCGCTGGAGGAGATACGGCTTACAAGTTCTTCGGTCCCGAATGTCCCCTTCCCTGCTGCACACCAGACATTGATCCCTTTGGTATCCAGCACCAGGATCCACATATCCCTGCCCGGCAGTGCCTCCCTCAGCCGATCAAGGCTCATCTTGTAGTTGGCCGTAACCAGGACCGGTGCCTGCTCATCAGGATTTCCCAGGGCATAGAGTCCTGGGTCTACGGCATAATGCATCCTGCCCACCCCCCAGCGGGCCTTGGCACTTCCCCATCGGTCCGCCCGTGCCAGGGAGGAAGAAACCCGGGGAATCGGCCCCGCCCGGGTCTGAATCGAGCCGGTTACAAAGGACTGATCAGGTCTGGGGAGGCTCAACTGAGCCAATCCACCCCCGCATCAGCAGTTCTCGCCTTTGGACTCGCCCTTTATCGTCCCCGGAAGGGCCTCAACGGGCTGAAAACTAATGGTCTTCGTGACTTGAGGGATGTCTTTTTCTTGATCCATGAGACCACTACCCCTGATTCTCATGCCTAACTCCGACTGGAGACCTACATGCATACCGCACTTTTGAGAAATATCCACTAATATTGTCCCCCTGTCAAGTTCCAAGGGATTTTCCACCCTTTTTTCTTGAAGTCTTTGCCCTTGTTGATAGGATCAGCGGAAAAAATACAGATGATGAGGGACCTGGCTTTGAAGTCACTTCAACCTATACCTCAGTGTATAGACTGCCTGGTGGGTCTTGCCCAAATGGCCGCAAGCCTGATCAGTCAAGATGACGAGATGCTTCAAGTTCGCGCTCGCACCCTAGCTCATCGAATCCTGGACAAGGCCCGAAAAAGAGAGATGACATCTCCGGAGATAGCCAATCATATACTCAGGGAGATCATGGCATTTGCAGGTGTTCCTGACCCCTACGCCGGGTTCAGGGCAAAAGAAATGGAATTGGCCCGCGAGATCTTCCGCCAGGTGGAATATCATAAAGGGGACGATCTCCGATCCCGGATCAACCTTGCCGTCCTTGGAAACAGCCTGGATTTTTTCAAGGAACCCAAAGAGGCCCTGGCTGATGTCCCACTACAGCTCAGGGAAGGACTGAGGTTTTTTCGCGACGACATATCCTGCCTTGAGGACTTCTTGTCAGCCGGGCCGGAACTGGTCCTCTACTTGGCTGACAACGCAGGCGAGATCTATTTTGACTATCCCCTGTTCGAGCACCTTCGAGAGCGGGCACACCGAACGGTCCTCGTCGTGAAAGGTGGCCCCTCGCTAAACGATCTGACTCGTATAGATCTCCGTTTGTCTCGGCTGGAGGAGAGGTTCCCGGAAGTGGTTGACACTGGGACAGAAGGGGTTGGGATCGAATGGGGACGCCTCTCAAAGGAATTCCTCGACCTCCTGGATAATGCAGACCTTGTAATTTCAAAGGGAATGGCCAATTTCGAGACCATCTATCCCAGGGGCCTGCCCACCCCCGTTTTCTTTCTTTTCCGGGCCAAATGCCAGCCAATGCAGGACTACTTGATGGCCCCTGCGGAGAGTCTCTTGGCCCTGTGGCAAAGCGGCGGTAATTGGCCAAACAATCTGCAAAAAGAAACCCGTTAAAGCTATCCGCACTTTCTGAACAATTCCGCAGGGTAAATGCGCTAAGGCTCAATACTATCCTTTCAAATTCGCGTTAACTCGCTGATCTCTCAACTCACATAACATCAAGCCTCAGGTACCGAGGCCTTGTAAATGGTGGCATCCCCTGCTATCCTATAACCGGGTGCCGCTGAAGGGATGACAACGGATGATCCTCTAGAGAGCTCAACGGCCTCCTTGCCCCTGAGTTCCGTTACCAGGGCACTGCCTTCAATACAGATCAGAATCTCCACACTACGGTCCTCCGGGCTTTCGAAGAATTCCCCCTTATCCGGCGAAATCACGGACAATAGAAACTCCTTTGAGGGAGTGACGTATTTCCTCTGGCAGGGGCCATCGTTAACTGATTCCACCTTCTGGAGAGACCCGGTCTCGAATGTCGCTATCCTCAGGACCTCAGAAACATCGATGTGCTTGTGAGTCAATCCCATTCTGAGCACATTATCGGAATTGGCCATCAGCTCAACTCCAACCCCCTGAAGATATGCATGGAGCTCACCGGCCGGAAGATAGATCGCCTCTCCAGGTTCAAGGTACACCAGGTTGAGAAGAAGCGGCGAAAGCACGCCGATGTCTTTGGGGTATTGGCGATTCAACTCAGCCACCCAGAAAAATGCCCCGTCTTGATTTGCATGTCTTTGTGCACTCCCCGTCACTTCAGTCACTACCAGGACCTGTTGTTTCCTTTCCATGGCCATAAGGCCGGCAAAAAATCGCTTAAGGCCTTCAGGATTGGGCTCTTGCCTCAAGAGAGCGAGTTCATTTGATAGCATTGAACAGGAGAGCTCCTGCATCAGACTCAGTGTCTCCTCGATCCTTCGAAAACCCTTGAGCACCTGCATCGGTCTCAGGGCGCAAATGATCTCAGGTTTGTGATTCGGGTCCCTGTAATTTCGTTTGGGGGCATCTAGCGGGATTCCCACGCTGTCTTCCCTCTTAAATCCTTGCTGGGCCTGTTTAAGATGGGGATGAACCTGGATGGATAACGACCTTTCCACAGCCAGGACCTTAAACAGAAAGGGGAGGCGATTCGAAAAGCGCCGGGCAACCTTCTCGCCCAGGATCGATGCAGGAGTTCGCCTGATCACTGCCTCAAGGGATTGCCACTTGCCATCAATCAAGACCATTGACGGGGATTTGGGATGGGCCCCCATCCACAGTTCTGCGGCGGGCCTATCAGAGGGAACAGGTTCTCCCAGGAGGGACTGTATCGCCGTCTTTGAACCCCATGCATATTCCTGAACCGGGTTATTAAGCAACGAGATCCTTTTCATCTACCCTCGGCCCTTCCCCTCAAGATCCAAGAAATCCCGGATCTCAGTCTCCAGCTCTGATAGCCTTCCCCAGTAGAAATGATCAGCCCCCTGGATCACCTTGAAGACCGCATCCGGGTTCCAGCCGGGCAACATCTTCCTGATAGACGATGGGGATGCTATATCATCTTCAGACCCGGCGATCACCAGTTTTATCTCTGGGCAAGAACCCAAAAAAGAGAAATCAATAAAGTTGACAGGGGGCGATACCATGACCATCCGATCAACCTGATAAAGGTGCCTCTGGCCCATGGCGTTTACCCATGCCCCAAATGAATATCCTGCCAGGTCTATTCGTTTCTTGCCCGCCTCAGAGAAAAACATCAGGGCTGCTTTCACATCTTCCTGCTCGCCTATTCCCTGATCGTATTGACCTTCACTTCCCCCAACACCTCTGAAATTGAACCTGAGCGTAGAATATCCCGCCTGACTATAGGCCCGCACGATCAACTCGACCACGTTATTGTACATGTCACCCCCATAAACGGGATGGGGGTGAGTTACCACAACACCCTGCGGATCTTCGGCCCGATCCACCAGGGCCCCGATCTTCAGGTCCGACGATCCTATAAAAACTCGCTCCTCACTCATATCCAGACACTTCCCTCTCTGGTGGTGGAACAACCCCACTTGCCTGTTTCTCTATGCGTTTTCTCCTCTTATCTTCATTATGATCCTTGGGATAAAGAATGAGAAGATGAAAAGGCAAACAGAAAAGAAGACCTTGAACGAGAGCAGTTGGAACCAGTTCCCCGAGACCCAGACATCTTTAACCGTGCCAATGAAAAAGGTAAAGATAAATGTCCCGACGATGATTCCCAGGCCGGTGCCAAAAAAATAGTCCCAGAACCGAACCTTGGTGAGCCCCATGCCAAAGTTCATAGGCGTGAATGGGAAATACACCAGGCGGAGATAGAGGACAGTGGCAAACCCGTTTCGCTCTATAGCGTCGTCATACTTTCTCAGCCTATCTCCGATCAGGGAGGCCGCAAACTCTCTTCCCAGCTTACGGCCGATGAAAAAGGCCGCGCTGGCGCCCAACATAGCCCCTACCCAGACATAGAGAAAACCCCAGTAGGCGCCAAAGATGGCAGCCCCCAATCCAGTCAGAAGGGTGCCGGGCAAAAAGAGACATATCCCCACCCCATAGAGCAGCATAAACGCAAAGGGCCCCCAGAACCCTGCCCTATCAAGGAACCTTCCCAGGCCCTCGGCCGTTAGATAACCTTTTACTGGTGTAAACCTTACCACGTAAATGGCAAGTACAATAAAAGCCACTAAAAAACCGGCCTTTATTATTGCCTTTTCCCTCTGTGCCATGACAAACCCGCCTTAATCACCTCTCACTTCTCTATGGCCCCACCGCAGGTAAATCCGGCCCCAGCCGTACATGCGTAACAATGATCTCCCAGCGCAATAGGTGCCCCCGGTTCAGGGGGGCCGGGCATTTGAGAGACATGACGTTTCTGCCCGCCCATGAAAAGACCCCCGGCCAAATTGAAATCACAATCATAGAGATACCCATCCCAGGAGATCGATAGAAAGCTCTTGCACATGAGCCCTTCAACGGTTGACGGGTTAAAACAGGAGACCAGTTTTTTCATGTATTTCTCGTCATTACCTGAATGCAGGAGCCAGTCCCAAAACCTCCCCAGCGGCGCGTTGGCCAGATGGAACAGGTTATTAAAGACGATGCCCCACTTGTTCAGCAGGATTTCCCTGAATCTCCTCTCGGTCTGGGCCTGAGGCGGAGGGAGAAAGGCGCCGACGGGGTTAGATACCAGGTTGAGTTCCAGTCCGGAGCCCTCTTGACCATAGCCGAACCTGTTCAGGTCCTTAAGCACAGCAAGGCTCGTGTGAAAGACGCCACTGCCTCGCTGCGAGTCCGTCTGAGATTCGTTCAGAGAAGGAAGTGAGGCAACTATGCCAACGCGGTATATCTTCAATACTTCTATCAGTCGATCTCTTCCTCCGTCATGGAGGGCGCTCAGATTGGAGCGGAGGATGATCTTGGATGCAATTGCAGAGACCTTGGTGATTAATCTCTCCAGATTAGGATTCAGTTCAGGAGCGCCACCCGTGATGTCTATGGTTTCATAACTGCACCTCTCCGCATAGGAGATTACCTGGTCCACAGTCTCGGAGGTCATGCTCTCCTTACGGCCTGGGCCTGCGCTCAGGTGGCAATGACGGCATTCCTGGTTGCAGAGAAAACCGACATTAATCTGTAATGTGGTTGCCTCTCCCCTGCATAAATCGAAACCATGTCTTGACAGGGTTAAATGAAAAGGGTCTATGCCCATTTTCCGTTGCACAGAGTCTTCCCTCGCCTTCTCTGATGGGAACCGTCCAATCTCCATTTCCCCGTTCAAACTCTTCCCCTATCACATGGACAGCTTCTCGGCCACGTTTCGCATCTGGACCCCGTGTACCAGAGAGGCCCCCCCTCTAATGGCTGTGGCCACGTGAACGGCCTCTGTCATCTCAGCCAAATTGGACCCCTTTTCCAGACAGGCCTGAGTGAAGGCATCTATGCAGTAAGGGCATTGAACCGCGTGAGCCACGGCCAGGGCAATTAGAGACTTCTCCCTTTCTGTGAGTTCGCCTTCTTTAAAGACGGTGTTGTAATAATCAAAAAACTTGCGGGCCAGATCCCGTGCATCTTTCCCGATTTCTTTGAACCTTGAAAGGTCTTCTGGTTTATAATATGTCTTCACGAGATATCTCTCCTTTCCCATTATTCCAACATTGGTAACACCTTAGCGTTTTGAAAGAAAGGCCGCCTCAGGCCCGGAGGGAGGACCGTGAGGGTCTTTTTTCCAAAGGACGTAAAAGAAGGCATCATTTCATAGGACGGCAGTGAGGTCTTTAAACTCGTTACGAAACAGCCCCATAGGAGGACGTCCCTATGAAGTGCCCTCTCCCTGC
>CAYVMN010000132.1:0-13550 GCA_964452575.1 uncultured Desulfobacteraceae bacterium
TGGGTTGAAGCCGTGAATATTGGTAGCCAAGAAATCGGTGATTGACAATATTGGCTCAAATCTGCTTATGTTCGCTCCGGGTTTCAGCTTCGCAGCATGTTTTATCAATAGACAATTAATTTGAAATGCTTGTCTCAATCCATTGTACGTTACTGCTTCCAAAATGAAAGGGAACGACGGATTTAAGACGAAGGTTTTTCTCCCAACAGGACAGAAAGATCCTGTCAGGAGTCGGGTAGGCACATTTTGAGGTGTTTGTCCATCGGGAAATGGTAAAAAATAGGTTCAGAGTTCAGAGGTTCAAGGTTATGGGTTATGGGTTACTGGTTGTTGGTTCAATCATAAGGGATAATATTGAGAATAAAGCAAAAGTCAAGAAAAATAGCTTTCTCATTTTATGCGCTGCACAGGCATTTAACACTGATTTGCTTGGCAATCCCGCCAGGATAACCTTCTACAAACGGGTCACGGTTGGCTGTTGGCCCGAGAGAACTAAGAGTCACAACAAGACCCCATCCTTTCTCTTTTCACATTTACCAAAGGGTCGTTTCTTCGGGCCCATCTGGTTTCATGAGCTGGTTAAGCGCCTTCGACAGTAGATAAATATTTCTCCAATGCATCAGTAATGATTTTATTGAGATTCGTCCCTTTATATCTGGCAAACAGCGCAGCTCTTCTATGCAAATCAGTTCCTGTACGAACATTAAAACTTCCCTTGAAGGGCATTTCTGGCTCTTTACCCTCCTCTTTACACAAGTCTTTATAGTCATCAACCGCCTCTTCAAATGCCGTGCGTAAATTTGTGACATTCGTACCCTCATAGCTAACAAGGCTTCGAATAAATTCAATTTTTCCGTGAAATACCTGATCTTCATCACTATAATGTACTGAACCATAGTATCCTTTATATGTCATCATATCTTTCATATCATTCCCTATCTTCTAAGGGGTTCTAAGACCGATTTGGACTGCAATTTTGCAGCATAAGAGCCTTGAGATTATCGAGAAAAGACTGCGAGAAAAAGGTTTTAATTGAGTGTTATTCATTTTAAGATAAGAAGGGTGAAAGGGTCAAGGCAAAACTTCTTGACCGGGTGCGGGATAGTGTTGGAGTCAGACACCTAAGATAGAACCGGACAGGCGTATGGGGTGTCAACGGTGTGTTGAGTACCTTGAGCTTGGGTGGGGCCGAGGATGGGATTAACAGAGATAGATAGAAAGGGCCGGGTCCTCACCAGGGCCCAATTCGGGTGCCTGAGGGATGTCTACACGATAAACATCACGCGGGGCTGCGAGTTTGCGTGCGTCTACTGCTATGCAAGGGGATATCCTGGTGCCCCGTCTTCCGGGGATGTGCAGGTCTACAGTAAGCTCCCTGAAAGGCTTGCCCAAGAGCTTGACAATCCCAGGAGACGCTCTCCGGTCACGTGGGCAGCATTCAACACGGCATCAGACTCCTTTCAGAGGCATCCTATGATCCTGGACATTGCCTACCGGTCCATGAAGGTCCTCCTTGAGCGAGGGATTGGGATCTCGTTTTTGACAAAGGGGTCTATTCCGGATCGCTTTATCGAGCTTTTTTCCTATTATGCCGGGCTTGTAACCCCGAGGATCGGCCTTGTATCAACCAGCCCCCGATTTAAGAGGCTCTTCGAGCCCCAGGCAGCCACCACCGAAGAACGCCTTAGGAATATCGAGAGGCTCAAGGGCTTGGGAATAGAAGTTGAAGTAAGGATTGACCCTATCATTCCCTTTTACACGGACGATGAGGTATCAATCAGGAGACTGTATGAGGCGCTGGCTGAAAGAGATGTGAAAGCGGTCTCGGTCAGTTATCTTCATATGAGACCCGCCATATTAGAGCAGCTTGAAAGGGAGCTGCCGCCAACCGAATTCAATGTCCTGAGGAGTTGCTTTGAGGTTCAGCCCTGGAGCGTAGTGGGGACTTCCACCCGGAGCAAGCTAATCCCTTTGACCTTGAGGCAAAAGGGCTACGGCCGGCTGAGGGAACTGGCAAAGGAATTCGGGATCAGGCTGCTCATTTGCGCGTGTAAGAATCCGGACATGCCGGCCCACCAGTGCTCAAGAGGAATGGGAAGGGCAAAAGCAGTGGCACCTCAGGGCACTCAGTTGTCACTCTTCTCGTGCTAGAGGCCTTTACCCTGGTGCCGGAGCCCTGTAAGAAGAGCCAAAAAACAAATGTATTGCGCGATAGGGTACAATATGAGAGCCTGTAAATGACCGGGGCAACCCCCGGGCGGTTTTGGGTTAGGAGGAAAAGAGATGCAGTGTGATAGGTGTAAGGACCCAATAGAATCCGGTGAAGAGAGGGAGTTCCACGGCCAGGTCCTGTGCGAGGACTGCTATATGGATGCCCTCTCGCCTGCCAGGACCTGCGACCCCTGGGCAGTTCACAGCGCCAGATCCATGAAGGACCAGGAAGGCCGGGTCGAAATCAATGAGACCCAGAAGAAGATACTCCGGATCCTGGAAGAGACCGGGGGCGTTGAGCCAAAGATCCTGGTTGAAAGGCTTCAGATAAGGCCTTCTGACCTGGAAAGGGAGATAGCGTCCCTTCGACATATGGAGAAGGTGAGGGGCGAGCTAAGGGATGGAACGAAGATCGTTCGTTTGTGGTGAGCTAAGGAGGCAAAGACATATGAAAAAGAGAAACTCATTTCCGGTATGGCTCCTGGTTATTGGAGGCCTTTTCACTTATGGGTGCTCCACGGAAGGTTACAATAAATATGCCGACGATTTCTTTAATCAGGGGGTGGTCTGGTTCCAGAAGGGTGAGTATGATCAAGCTATCAAGGAGTTCACCAAGGTCCTGGAAATGGCCCCCGAGGGGAGCGAGAACTATGTGGTCTATTATAATCGGGGGCTGGCCTATTACAAAATGAGAAATTATGGCCGCGCCATCAAGGATTTCAACACGGCCCTGTTACTGGTTCCAGGGCGTGGCCCAGCAGGGAAGTACAAACCAGAGATCTATGATTCCACCATGGAGATAAAGGCGGAGACCCCGAAGATCAAGTATGAGCTGTTCAACACATATAAGGCCAGGGCAGATGCATGGTTCTACGAAAAAGGATACAGTCAGGCCATCGACGACTACAATATGGCCTTGAAATTCGGTGCCCAGAGGAAGGAACTTCCCATGGTATTTAACGGCCGGGCTTGGGCCAAGCTTGAGACGGATAATTCTGATGGCGCCATCGAAGATTTCTCATCCGCCCTCAACATAGATCCCAAATTGGCCCGGAGCTACTATGGCCGAGCACATGCCTGGTCCAAGAAAGGGGACATGAACATGGCCCTGCGCGATGCCTTGATGGCCCATAAATTGAAACCCGATAACAGGGAGTATGAGGATCTGGTCTTTAAGCTGAAGGCCGGCATGAAAGACTAGAAAAGGGGGAACGCGGGAACATGCGCCTTGTCTCTGCCACAACTGCGGGCCAGTCATAACGAACCATCTCGTAATATCCAAAGTCGCAAGAACGCCTCGGTCGAATTCCGCTTTCCCCGTTGCCGCGGAGATCGGCTGTGATGACGTTCCAGCCGGAAAGAGTCAGAGCCCGGGCCAGGGGTTCGTAATAGCTTGCCCGCACCCCCATCGCGGGCATGCACATGATCACAGGGGCATTTGGATTATTGGTCATCCCCATGCCTGGGCGGCCTTAGAGTATTATTCGGTCTTCTCTTCAAGCCAGGCATCAAAGGCGTGTCTGACTTTCTCCATCCTTTGTGCCCTTCGCTCTTTCAACGAGGCCAGCTGTTCAGGGGTCAACACAGCCTTTAGTTCAACCATCATCTTTGCTCGCAACAAAAACATCTCCTCTCTGACCGCGGATGCCTCCCTGAACGCCTTTCGAGCCTCTCCCTCATTAAATTGTTTCGCACGCATGATTCTTGCAAGGTTTTTTCTCGACTCCCTTGCACTATTTCTGAGGCCGTCTATCTTAGTCTGGTACTTGTCGATGATGTTCACCATTTGCCCTTGTTGAGAGTCTGAGAGCTTTAGTTCAAGAAAGGCCTTTAATCCGCCTAGATCAGGCCCTATGCCCCTCCCATGTCCAAAAGCCCTTGCCTCTGCCACAAACGCAAATCCAAAGACCAATGAAACTGATACCATTATTAGTGTTAATGCCCTGTTGAATTTCATCCCTTATCCCTCCTTTTTAGAGTTGTTGGTGGCTCTTGCAGATTTACCTTCCACCTTCAGAGTCGCCATTGGCCCTGAAAAGGTTACAAAAAAGGTAAGCGTTCACGGGTCAAAAGATTCAGGGTTCTGAACCTGTGAACTCTTACCAAAAGAGATTGCTGAATAGGGCTTGAATCCGGCCGTCAAGGAAAACCGGCCTTTTGTAACTATTTTTGCCGAGGGTACGACCATTATTTACAGGGCCAAGTCAAGAGACCCTTGACCCACTCTAATTTCCATTTTAGATAGAAACTATGTCTATTTCAGAGGGAAAGGTCAGATACAGAGGCGCCATCATCTGCTAGAGGCCGCCTGCAAGATCTTCGTTGCGATACAGTAACTGGCGAAGACCTGGGCCAGTGATGCATAGAGGTGAATCATGAAAGGCTTCATCAAGGGAGTTATCGTGGCTCTTGTCGTGCTGGGGCTGATTGGTGGCGCGGCCGCCTGGTATTTCAAGCGAAACAACAGACAGGCTGTCTCCTACCGAACAGTGGAAGTGACACGGGGCGACTTGCTGATTTCCATCAGTGCCACTGGTACGGTCGAGCCCGACGAAGTTGTTGACGTTGGAGCGCAGGTCGCCGGTCAGATCTTGTCTTTCGGGAAGGATGCCAAGGGCCAGACCGTGGATTACGGATCAGTCGTCGAGAACGGTACAGTCCTGGCCCGCATCGACGACTCGCTATACTCGGCCGACGCCGCCCAGGCAAAGGCCCAGGTTCAGTCCGCCAAGGCGAGTATTCAGCGCGCCGAGGCTGACCTGGAGCAAATGAAGGCCAAGTTCCGCCAGGCTGAGCGCGACTGGCAGCGTGCCCAGAGGCTCGAGCCTTCCGGGGCCTTGGCACAGTCGAGCTACGACGCGTATCAATCGAGCTATGAGACGGCCAAGGCCAACGTCGCTGTGGGAGAGGCGTCCATCCTCCAGGCCAGAGCAGGCCTGGCCCAGGCAGAGGCGATGCTTCGACGGGCCGAGCGGAACCTCGGCTACTGCACGATCAAGTCGCCCGTCAAGGGCGTTATCATCGACCGTAGAGTCAACATTGGACAGACGGTGGTGGCGAGCCTGAATGCACCCAGCCTCTTCTTGATTGCCAAGGACCTTAAACGCTTGCAGGTCTGGGTCGCGGTCAACGAAGCCGACATCGGTAAGATACACCCTCACCAGCCTGTCACCTTCACGGTGGACGCCTTTCCGGGTGAAACCTTTCGGGGTGAGGTGGGAAAGATCAGGCTGAATGCGTCCATGACCCAGAATGTGGTGACCTACACGGTAGAAATCATCACCGACAACTCCAACGGACGTCTGCTGCCTTACCTGACGGCCAACGTGCAGTTCGAGCTTCATCGTCTTACCAACGCCTTGCTGGTCCCTAACGCAGCGCTGCGTTGGACTCCTTCGGCCGCAGAGGTCGCGCCTGAGTTCCGCAAGGCCTTCGAAGACCACGCAGGCCGGAAGGATAAGCCCGAAGGCGGTCAGCGGCCAGGGCCAAGGCTCGCAGGGACGCCTGCTGAAGGGGCAAGCCGTGGCGTTGTCTGGGTCCCGGAGGGCCCATACGTGCGGCCTATTCCGGTTCGTACGGGACTGAGCGACGGCGGGATGAGCTGGGTCGAAGGCGAAGGTCTGAGCGAAGGGCTAAAGGTAGTCACCGCCTTGCAGACTCAGGCCAGCGGCCAGACCGGTACCAGCAACCCGTTTACACCTAAGTTGCTGCGGGGTGGCCGGGGCGGCAGACCGCGTTAAGTTCATACTGACCTTTTCTAAAAAGGTCTGTCATCCTCAAGTCACGGATGGTTCCATAGATCATACGGAGTCAACTGTGCCGCTTCTTTTCGTGCTCCTCACGCTGGGGCCTGCGCAAGAATAACTTACCATTTTGGCATTCCATCTTCAGGCCGTCTTTGCCCGGACCCTGCCACTATCATAATGGCCCCTGCGCCTTATCTGGCGGTCTTCCTATTATTGCCTGTGCTGGAAAACGGGTGAAATTCAAAAATACTTATGTTATACGGATATTTAGGCTGTGAATTCAGGACCCAATCAAGCAAACAGGCCCCTGACAGGCCACTTCAGTAAGAGAGTTGAAAAATGGAACTGACTCCATTTTCGCGCATCAAATGGGAAAGGGCAATGGACCTGAGGAAGGAAGGAAAATACCATGAGGCGGAACGTGAATTAGGGGAGGCCCTGGATCAGCAACCCGAGAACCTGCTGATGAGGGCAAGTCTGGCCGAAGTCTATCTGAGGCAGGAAAGGACACTTGAGGCCAAGATGCTGGCCGATGGGATTCTTTCTGCAGATCCCGGGTATCCGAAGGCATTATATATCCTGGGAGAGGTATTCTTGCGGCAAGAAAGGCCTGATGAGGCCCTGCAGTGTTTTAGACAGGCATCAGAAGGGGACAAAAGGCCTTATCTCCTTCTTCGGGTGGCCAAGACCCTGCGCGAGATGGGACGCTATGGAGAGGCCCTGGAGACCCTGGATTCTGTGCTGTTGCACCAAAAGGATAATCCCTATTTTTTGAAGGAAAAGGCCCTGGTCTTGAACCGTCTGAAGAGGTATGATGAGGCACTCAAGGCCTACGAAAGGGTGCGAAAACTGGACCCCAAAGACAGCTTTGTGCGAAAGGAGATCGTGAGGTTAAAGGGTAGGCAACGACAGGACGAAACCACCATAGAGGAGCTGGAGAAGGTGGTAAAACTGCCTTCAGGGAAGGACGATGCCCAACTCCGGGGCCTCTTGGGAAAGAAGCTGAAGGACGCAGGAAGGCCCCAGGAGGCAGCGGCTCAGTTCCATATAGCAGGGAGACTTGACCCGGACAATCCCTTTTTCTTGAAACAGGAGGGATTCTGCCATTACCAGCTTGGAGAGTACGATAAGGCCATCGAATGCCTGGGCCAGGCACTGAGAAAGGACCCGAACGACTACTATGTTAAGGTAACCCTAAAAAAGATCTATTCCGCTGCCGGTAATATCAGGGGCCTTATGGAGCTGCTGGAGGCAGTGCTCATGGATCATCCCCAGAACGTGAAACTTCTAGGCACCTTGAAGGGTTTAAAAAAGAAGATGGGCAAAGAGGAGCAAAGGAAGAGTCTAACCAATGGGGAAAGCTTTTGAACCCGCAGGATAGGTGTTATGGCATTTGAAGAAGAGGAAAGGACTGAGCGTATTGGCGACCTCGTGGAGATACCCGAGATCAAGACCGTCATTCAGCTGAAGGATCTCAAGGACCCCCGCCTTTCCAGCATGATCCTTGAGACATTTGTACTCACTCAAGAGGTCCTTGAAAACCTGAAGGCCATCTTGACCAGCCTATCAGGAGATGAAGGGCGAGGCATCTTTCTTAAAGGCCATTTCGGTTCAGGTAAGTCCCACTTCCTGGGGATGCTGAGCCTGCTGTTGAGATTCCCCAGATCCTGGGAGGTGCTCACCTCACAGTCTCAGGACCTCCTGAACTTTGAAGGCAGGGTGGCTCGGAGAGACTTCCTGGTCGTGGAAATATCCCTGGTCCAGTACAGGGCATCGGAGTGCCTGGAAGATATCATATTGCGGAGCATCCTCAATGCCCTGGGGGATGAATCGCAGGCTCGAATTGATGAGGCAGAGAACCGGAGTCAAACCTTCTCAAGGCTAAAGGGGCTCATGAAAGATCAGGGGCATTCTGGAATGGTCCTTTTGGTGGATGAACTCTCCGAGTTTTTGCGCTCCAAGGCAGATGCAAGGGCCTATAATGAGGACATCCGATTCCTCCAATACCTGGGGGAGGAGGCAGGCACCTTTCCCTTTTGGGTGATCGCCTCATTGCAGGAATGGATCGAAGAGACGGGTGAGATCCATCAGGAGACATTCAACAAGATCAAGGACCGATACCGTGTGCGCCTTTCTCTGGGCCGGGCACATATCGAGGAGCTGGTCTCGGAGCGCCTGATAAGGCACAAGGAAGGGGCGGATTCCCGCATATCAGACCTCTTTGATCAGCTCAAATCGTATTTTCCCACATTCCCTGTCACACGGGAACGCTTCGTACGCCTCTATCCGGTTCATCCCACAACTTGCTGGCTCCTGGATCGCCTCAAGGCCCTCTTTTCCGAGCACCGGGGTGTGGTCGACTTTATCCACTTCAGGCTCAAGGGTGATCCGGAACGGCTCATCCCGTCCTGGCTCGAAAGACCAACGCGTGAACTCCTCACCCCTGAGGTCATATTTGACCACTTCCTGGATCGAATCAGGGAACGCGCCGAGACCCAGATTTACGTGGAAAGGGTATTTGAAGGATGTCAGGAAGAGATCCCCGAGCTCTTCAAAGAAGAGGAACAGCAGAGAATCGCCCTCAGCCTCATCAAGCTCTTGATCCTCTTCGCCATATCTCCATCCCGGTTCAAGTACACC
The DNA here is from genome assembly GCA_964452575.1 of uncultured Desulfobacteraceae bacterium. GTDB lineage: Bacteria > Desulfobacterota > DSM-4660 > Desulfatiglandales > Desulfatiglandaceae > CAYVMN01. Next base: position 8,598 of record CAYVMN010000132.1, read on the forward strand.
GTCCGCCACTTGGCGGAGATGATTCTCTTCCCTATCACCCCGCTTGACACGGACATCAACTACCAGTTCTTGCAAGGTATCCTGGATCGACTGGCAAGAGAGGGTTCATATGTGCGGGCAGAGCACCACGATGACCCGCTTCAAAGCCACTACTTTATCGATCTAAAGGCAGACATCTCAGGAGTCATGAGACGAAGGATTCGGCAAGAGGCCTCCCAGATCTTCTCCGAGGACCAGCGGCTGTTTTCGCAACTTGCGCCAATGGTTGAATCTCCATATCTCCCCCTGGCAAGCTGGTACGAAAAGGGACGGCAGACCCTCACGTTACTGTGGCGGCAGTCCCGCAGGAGCGGTACGCTGCACCTCCGGCAGCTGGATGAGGTCCCTGCACAGGACATAGATACTTTGGCCAGGCAGTGGGCCAGGAGCGAAGAGGACTTCTTTGTTATGATCGGGACGTCCCATCGCCGCGATCAACAGCTTAGACATGTCAAAGAAAACCTGCTTCCGGGCATCAGAGAAAGCCACCCGGGCATGTTCCTGTTTTGGGTGCCTGCTGCCCTCGATGATGAGTCCGCTTTTCTAAAGGAGATGCTGGCAGCGACCCTGATCCACCAGCAAATAGAACCCGACGCTTCAGAGAAGGCAAGGCGGGGCGAGGAGTTCTTAAGGGCCTTTATTGAACGGAGGAGGGAAAGGCTGATCGAGGTCTTTAACAGATCCTACTTTCATGGGGTGCTCCTCTGGGATGAAAATGTCGTAGAGCTTTCCCGTTTGGGTTATTTCACACAGGAGAAGTTCTCCGGGGAATTCCTTCCGCACTTGTTGGAAAGGCGATTTCCGCGTTACAGCCGCATTCAGCCCTCCATGAGCCCCATGGCCCCCGGCATCCTCAAGGAAATGCTCTCCGACTTCCTCTCAACAGGGCTTCTCGTGGTGGACAGCCCTTCCAAGCATGGGCTCCGCGACCTCTTGGAGGGGCTCTTGAGACCCATGGGTCTTGTCAAGAAGAGCGGGCACAAGTACGAGCTGCAGGTCAACCCGAAGCAAAATGAGCTGGTCAGGGAATTCTTTAACGAGATGGGGGAACGTGACACAGTCCCGTTTGAAGAGATGTACTGGGCCTTTCGGAAAGGGGAATACGGACTCCTCATGCCCCACTTCGAGATCCTGGTCCTGGCCTTGCTGTTTTCCGGAAATCTGGTGGCCTATAAGGGCATGTTTCGAAAGGTCCTGGAGGAGCTGGCAAGGACAGGAATAAAGGGGGTTACATCCCTTGGCAGAGGAGAAGTCCTGGCCGAGGAGCTGCAGCAGGCCATCTCTGGAAACCCTCTGGTCTCACGGAAGTTCAAGAATGTGCCCATTACCCTGGCCTTACAGGAGGAGCTGTGGAATGAAATCAAATCGCAAAAGACCTCTGCCCTGGAAGAGCTGGCAGGCCTGAAGTCCAGAATCCGTTGGGCAGAAGGTTTTGGGGCCTTCAAGAATTTGCCGTGGAAAGAGGCTGTGGAGGATATCGACCAACTAAACAGGATATGGGAGGGGGTCAAGACTAGCCTCTCTTCGCGGGAAGGGCTGGAACGCTTCATCCGTGCCGGGGGACAAGATCCTTTTCTGGAGAGACGAGTCAAGGGCATTCAGTCTGTCGAGACGTTTCTGGGACACGCGGAAAGTATCCTCTTTGTGCATCAGTATGTGACTGACCAGAGGCTAACAATCCCCGCTGAGGGGCCTTATATTCAAGACGACCTTATGGCCGAAAGAGGCATACATGAGCCCCATGGTCTTGAAGACTATTCCAGACTCAGGAAAGAGAGAGAAGAGATCATCAGGTTTTTTGAAGAAAAAACCAGTCTCATCTCACCTGAGCCGCTTGAGGAGGTATTCAATAGGTTCCGGGCATTTCAGGATGCCTATTGCCGAATCTACGCCGAGGCGCATCAACGGGAACGGGGAAGGGGGCGATTCGAACACTATGAGAAACTGACCCAATCCAGGCGATACAATCTCCTCAAGCGGCTCGATCAACTGGAAATGGTCTCAGTGGAGCATGATCGCAGATCTATCGAACGGGAGCTTTCCTCTATCCTCATAAATCGCTGCCTCCGCCCTTCCCATGAGTTCTTGAGGGGTCAACCAGGGTGTTCCTGTGGATTTCGGTTGGGTGAAAGCCTCTCCTTAAGGCCTCAGAAAGAGATAGAAATTGCCATTGACTTGGGGATTTCAGAGACACTCGAGGCCCTGAAGGCCCAAGCCATACAAGAGAAGATCGTCCCCTACCTCGAGGCCCTGGATCTCGTAGGGAAGGGAAGTGAGGCCGATGCCGTCCGCCGACTCCTTGAATTATCACCAAAAGACGAGGGGTTCTTTGATCGGCTTGATAAGGCCCTCACATCCCAGGTTATCCGCCTCATAAACGAGGCCTTCCAAGGCAAAATCGTGGTCGTGGAAAGGGACCTCGACCGGCTTTACCAGAGCCTTGTCCATCGCAAGTATACCCTCTCCCAGACCAGAAGGATCATCGAAGAGTGGCTCGAACAGGAGACCCTACCCGATGATACCTTCTTTCACTTTATTGGCCAGGGAGAAAAGGAGTCCGTCGATCAAACAAGGGTATTATTCTGGGAGTTCTTGGAATGTGAGTTCGCTCAGCTTGCCCCCCTTTACCGCAGAATCGGCCACGACCAACTCGTCAAGGCCATGCTGGCTGCCCTGTGGGCCGGCCAATACGACATTCCGGCCCTGGAGATAATTCGTCTCTTTCCCTCAATTAAAAGGGCAATGGAGCAGGAGGACCCCCGCCTTCCCGAGATGTTGACGGATCTTGCCCGTAGCTTACAAGACAAGAAGCCCTCCCTTTTCGAATCCCTGGTATCACACGCCGAAGAGGACCCTGGCATAATGCAAACCCTCTGGTCCATCTTGTCCAGCACCTCCCCCATAGAGATCTTCAAGAGGGAATCCATCTTCGCCGTGATACTGAAGGAGTCATTTGAGCGCGTAATTGGCGGTCGGCCTGGGGAAGAGGAAGTCCGTCAAGTGTTGAGAGCAAGCGAGAAAGTCAAAGGCCATCAACGATTCGAGGAGCGAAAAGAGGAAATGGTTGATGTCCTGAAGACCTATCGGCTGTTTCGTGAAAAAGGCTCTAATCTTAAGTGGCCCAAGGACATTGGCCCCGAGAAATTTCTTCTTTGGGAGAAGGCATATGTTGAGAACATCTCTCCATTGCCGGCACTGAAAGAAGATCTTCGCGAGGCCCTGTCACGGAGCGGCATCCGGAGACTACCCTTCTTGAAGGAGGAGGAAAAGATACTCGCGAAGACACTCGAACAGCTCTCAGAGGACTTTGGAGACTTCTACCGGGAGTCTCTTCCTTTCTGGGAAAGGGGTGGGGGATCACGGCCAATGATGATCGAGGATATCCCGGTCATGCTTTCCAAGAAGCGGAAGGTGCCTGACCATGCCAGGCTTCAATACATGCTCATGGATGGAATGAGGTGGGACCTCTGGGAGACGATCAAGGCGGATTTCTTCGGGAAAAGGGCTAATCTCTTCAGGGTGATAAGAGAGGGTGCAATCTGGGCTCGCCGGCCCACCAACACCTCGAGCCAGCTCCCCCTGCTTGAGAAGGCGTTCCTTGAGACTGGTCGGGATCTTGGGGATGATTCACTCTGGAAACTGAGCGGCATTGATGAAAAGATCCACAGCGAAAAAGGCCCGCTGACTCACATGTTTAGAAATGTGGTCAGCTATCTGGAGATCGATTGGCTCCACATGCTCAGACGCCTTCCTTCAAGGACCCTCCTGATCCTATTCTCAGACCATGGCTTTGTGGAAAACCCGGCCTTTGACCCTTCCGCCAAGTATGAGAGTGCCCGCTACACCCACGGGAAGGTCTCCCCCTTCGAGGTGATCGTCCCATGGGCCTGGGTCATGCGGATTTAGAGTCTTAGTCTACAGCTTCTGCCCACTGCCTACTGCACACTGCACACTTTTTTGGTTGCTGCCGTAGGCCTGCATTAGGGGTTTGCTCAATTTGGGCCGCGGATCTTGTCAAAGAAATAGGTGACCCCGACAAAACCTCCAACAGCATTGATGCTCGTGTTTCTCTCGGCCATCCCTGCGTTGGAGATGTGATGAAACATGGCCTCGGCATCCAAGGACCAGTTCCTGTTGATCAGATAACAAAATCCCAGGCTGCATTGGGGCGTAAACTCTACGGCCTGCCCGATGGCCTGCTGGTCCTTGTCTCTGTACGCATCAGTATAGACCATCCCGACACCCCCACTAACATAGGGTACAAAATTCCAGCCGGGTTGCACGAAATTGTATTGCAGCAGCGCAGTAACACCGCCTATATAGTTGCCAAAGCCCTTATAGATTATCGAATTTGTGAGCTCACCTATGAACTCCCAGTTCCCTCTCCAGAAGGAGTTTGACTGGCTTGGGCTATCTATCATCCACCCGAGGCGGAGGTTTGTCTGGGCGTAACCGAATGCCGGGCTTCCTTCAGGAAGCTTGGTAAGGGAGTTGAGGACGCCCGAGACCAGTTGAAGTGAGAGGCGGCCTCCTGTGTAGGTATCTGTCGAGTGCTGGGGTTTATCCTCAGATGTCTCGCCGGCTAGGGCGTAGCATGGAAGGCAGAGCGGCAAAATGAATATCAGAAAGGCGAGTATTTTGGAGCCCATCAATGATTCTCTCATTCCCCAGATCAGAAGGGATCCACTTTTACCCATTACACGAGAAAGAGACTAAGGTCAACGGGAAATGATATCCAGGATTTGTGCGTTGATTACTCAGGGCAAAACTGGTATGAAGATCTGGGCCTGGGTGGGCCTTTCTATAAATATCAAAATATAGTAACATTTTAAGTTTTTGAAAGAAAGGCAGAGGACCGTGAGGGTCTTTTTTCCAAAGGACGTAAAGGACGGCATCATTTCAAAGAACGGCAGT
>CAYVMN010000133.1:0-13519 GCA_964452575.1 uncultured Desulfobacteraceae bacterium
TCATAGTTGATATTCTCGTCCCAGTCCACCCCCTGGGTCTGGCATCCCTTGTGATAGGCATAGTCATCCCAATTGAGGACGGGGTGTTCAAAGGCCATTGGGTTATCAGCCAATTCACCCGTATAAATGGGCCGGTCAGCTGGCGGGATCTTGGTCTGGATGAATCTATCATAGGCCCCTTTTGCCATCTTTTCATACTCGTCTCGTGTCATTTCAGTTAACCTCCTAATTTTTAAGTTTAATCCTAACACGAATGTTACCCTTGCCTAACTATATTGTGGCGTCACCTCCTTTCTCTCCATTAGTGCGACCTTAACGGCAACATGATCCTCAGAGAGCCACAGTTCGCACCTTTCTTATTGAACGTGAACGGTTCATAATGCTCACTTAATCGCCGTTCAGAGAGACATGGAAACCAGTTCCATGATATCCATGACCTTAATGGAATCCTCTTTTTCCAGAGATTTGACTGCATCGCTGAGGGTTATGTTGCAGAAGGGACATGCCGTCAGCAGTATTTCAGCACCTGTACTGAGCGCCTGTCTAACCCGCTTCTCGGCAATCACCTGTGACGGAACAAGACCCTTGGGCGGTTCCATCCACATCCGGCCTCCCCCCATTCCGCAGCAGTCACTATCTTCTTTGGATTTCTCCATTTCCACCAAAATCACGCCGGGAATATGCTGTATCAGTTTCCTGGGTTCTTCAAAGACTCCGCTACGTCTTCCCAGATAACAGGGATCATGGTAGGTCACCTTGGCATCTATCTGTGAAGAAGGCCTTAATCTATTGCTGTCAAACAACTCATTAAGGAGCTGCGTATAATGCTGAACTATTACCCCGTTGCCTGTCTTTGGATACTCCTCGGAAAAGGAATAGAAGCTGTGAGGATCTCCTGTCACAATATGGTCGATTCCGGCACTTTCAAACATCTCCATGTTGGCCTCTGACAGGTATTGAAAGAGACCCGTCTCACCCATCCTGCGGGCCTCACTGCCGCTGCTCGTTTCTTTTTCAAGGATTCCAAAGTTGACGCCTGCCCGTTTTAGGATCTTACACAGGTTCTTCGCTATCTTTTGACCCTTGGGATCATAGGAGCAAACGGAGCCCACAAAATACAGGACATCAACTTGTGTTTCCTTTGAGGCAAATTGGATATCAAGACCCTTGGCCCACTTGGCCCTTTCATGGGCAGGATAGCCCCAGGGATTGCCGCGGACGTGCATATTCTTTAGGACGGTCACCTGGTCGGGCATGGGTCCCAGCATCTTTTCCACCAAAAGCAATTCCCTGGCCTTTTCAAAGACCTCAAGGAGGGGCAGGGCCCTTGACACGTTCTTGCACATGGCGACACATTTTCCACATGTGGTGCATGAATAGACCAGGTCCCTGAGTGTTTCATTGTATTCATTCCATTTCAGGGCGTAATAAATGGCTCGATTGATCCCAAAAGGCCCTTGAGTAACCCGGGTACCGACTACCGGGCAGACGGTGTTACACAAGTGGCACTTCTCACACGAGACCAGGGCCTCGCCCATAAATGCCTCTATGCTCTTCCCCTGCTGTTCTTCTTCAGTCATACTTCCCCTTCAACATTTCCCCGGTTGAGAATATTGTTGGGATCAAAGAGTTGTTTCATTTTCTGGATTATTCCGTAACTGGTCTCTCCATACTTTTCCCGATAAAAGGGGACACGATGAGGGAGTTGACCCCAGTCACCGCCCACACCGTCGTATCTTATATTGAGTTCTTTTTCGAGGGTCCAGATTTCATTGACCACCTGTTTCATGGTTTCGGTTGGCCAGCTATAGGGGAATGCAAAGAGACAGTGGAGCGAATCTGAGCCCACATGTCCATAAAGGTAAGATTCTGTCCGCCCAATGAGGTCATTTCTGCCCTCGGTAATGTGATCCAGCTCCGCCATTGCCGCTGAAAGAAAAGGAAGGGGAGGATTTACCTCAATAGCCAGGTAACCTTTGAGCCCCTTTTCCTGTCCCCAGCGCATGGCGTTCGCCCGTATGCCCCAGACCTGTTCCTTGACCTTCGCATCCTCCAGAATAAACGCATGGGTTGCCCCTGCGCTCTTAAATAATCCCACCATCTCCTCTGCATTTCTGGCGGCCTCTTGCTCAGTTCTGCCCATGGAACGGGTAATGGCCATGGCGCCCTGAGGGAAATCGAGGCCATAGGCCTCACAGCCTACCTTGCAGGCCTTCTCACCCACAAACTCTCCATCCAAAGGCAATGGAAATTTATTTCTGTACAGGAGTTGAATGGCCTTCCCGATCTCCTCAGTCTTTCTGAAAAAGCCAACGGCGTCAACGGTTGCGGGCATCGGATGGAGGACCATCCTGACCTGCGTGATGATCCCCAGAACCCCTTCAGACCCAATGAAAATGCGCGCCAGGTCCCATCCGGCTGCCCGCCTCAGACACTTGGATCCTGTCTGGATGATCTCCCCGGTGGGCAAAACGACCTCAAGGCCCAGGACATTGTTCACGGGTCTTCCAAATATGTTATCTGTCAGGTGCCCAAGTGTGTTCACACTCACCGCACCCCCGATGGTGGAACCTGCTTGTGTCTGGATCGGGAGGAAATACCCCAGTTTTCCCAGTTCACTGGTGGCATGACCGACCTTTACGCCGGCACCACATTCGAACCACTGACATTCTTCGTTAATTTCAAGGAAATTCAACCGTTCGGTACTCAGGGTGATCCCTTTATGTTTCGGCTTTGTTCCGAATATGAGAGAGGTACCTGAACCATAGGTCGATACTGGAACCCCATCATTATTGGCCCGTTTCAATATCTCGGATACCTCCTGGGCACTGCCAGGGTGAACCACAATATCCGGTAAATCCCCCTCTTCGACGTCGTAGGGCAGTGAGGTGTCGGCGTAGTTTATCCTTTCAAAGATATCCGTATATACGTGATCCTCACCTACAATGTCTCGCAGGTCTTGAGCCAGCTGCTCCAGGTCCATTTTCATATAGATCCAACCCTTCGCTAAGCGCCTACTCCAAGAATTTTTCCTCAAACGGATCCAGGGTAAAGAGGACCGGGCCTTTGTCCGTGATCACCACGTCCTGCTCCAGCCTAACCGCCTGCTCAAGTCCGGGTTTACCACTGTAGGTCTCAATGGCCATATACATGTTCTGCTTGAACTCTGCGGGGTAATCAAAAGAAAATCCTCTCGAGATCCACATACCTTCATAGAGGGTTAACCCAATGCTGTGGCCAAATTGAAACAGGCTGCAGGTCTTGTAAATGTCATCATCATACTCCGGAAAATGCCTGGCCGCATCAGCCGTTGTCTTTCCGGGCCAGGCCTCAGCTATGGCTGCATTCATGGAATCCAGCGTTTCCTTGTAAAGCTTCTTCTGTTCTGCCGTGGGCGCTACTTCCCCACATATATGGGTCCTTGTGACATCTACGTAATAACCTCCCCCAGGACCTCTGCCGCCAATGTCGGTGATTACCAGATCCCCTTTACGAATCGGCTTGTCCGACCACCACCTCCGATAGGGATTCGTATTGCCACCGGATGCAACACAGAAGGCCTGGCCTTCTTCGAAACCCTGGTCAGTGAAATATTTCATAATATTCCCCGCCAGTTGGCTTTCTGTAATGCCCGGACGCTTGAGCCACTCATTTCGAATCCGGTCCAGGCACGCGTCAGCAATGGCTGCCGAATATTTGCAGCACTCGAGCTCATCTACCGTCTTGATCAAGCGGGCCTCGGACATGGCAGGCCAGGCGTTTACAAGCTTCACTCCTGCCTCTTCAAAGGCTGCATGGACCCACATATCCATAATGTCAACGCCCACTCTTTCCCCAAATACCTTTTTTTCCTTGAGGACATCAACAACCCCGGCCACCATATTCTTCACCTGCCGCTCTGTTGCCCCTTCGGACCATGTCCACGTGATCGCCGGCTTTACCCGGCCGTACATCCAGGGGCAGTTCAACTTGGCGGCCTCCATGTCAGAGCCCACCGTCTCAAACAGGACCGGCTCGCTGTCCCTGCACAAGACCGCATATCGGATGAAAATACTGTATTTCCACATCCCCTGGTATACGCCCGTGACATATCTGACATTGGCACCGTGATAAAGGACCATCGCCCCGAGATCATGATTCTCCATGGCCTCCTTGGCCCTTGCAAGCCTTTCCTGCCGCATCCGGTCAAAATTGATCCTTGCCTCCCAATCCGCCCCTGACATACTAAATAGCCGCCTTGGGGCGTAGTGATGGGGGTACTCAATATAAGAATGGTCAAGCCCTGACCTCCTGATTTCAATCTCTTCTGCGTTACTCATCTGACTACCTCCCGTTCGTTTGACTACCGATGGTTTCTTTCCAAAACGGCAGAGGCAAGAAATGGGTCCATTACTTTAATCTCTTGTCCTTTTCCGTTATCTCCCCCATGTACTTATAGTCTTCAGGTTTATAGTCCCCGGCATCAGGAGCCGAATAGACACCACAGATTTCAACTTCCTCATCAGGATTCAGATTCCGGAACCAGTGGACGTAGCTCTTGGGAATAAAGACGGCAACCCCGGGTGAGATCTCATATTCCTCTATCTGGCCGTCCGGGTGTTCCATCCCGACTGCACCGCGGCCCCGGATACCGAAAATGACTTCCTCAATATCCACGTGAAAGTGCTTCTGATGGGCTGAAAAGCCCGGTGGAAATACGGTACGAAAAAGAGAGAGCTCTTCAGCGCCCGAGATCTTATCAGTAATGAGAAACCGTATGTCCATATTGGCAAAACCGATGTCACTTCTTGCCGTGGGTACACATTGGACCTCATCAACGGCGACTCTATATTTGACCATAAAAATCTCCCCTTTCTCGTATCTTCTCAATAAACAGGGGTAAAGGCTTTCCCGTAGCCAGTTAGGAGCCAAACCACTACTTATCCACCTGTTACCCTTTCTCTAAAGAAGAAATGAATTCACGGCTTTTCGATCAGAAAATCGGATTTTAAAATGTTCTCTTTGAACATAACCAGGTGATTCTTGACAGCCCTGTCCAAGAGTTTCTCGTCGCCCTCTTGGTAGGCGTGAGCAATGGTTACGTGTTCCTCCATGGAACTTAAGAGGCGATCGCTGCTATAAAGGAAAGTTGATCTAAAGATGTCCGTCTGGTTGTAAAGCATTCGAAAGATCTTGGTGATCAATTCATTTTCCGTGAGCTCGTAAAAGAAACCGTGGAAGTGGCGGTTCAGTGTGAGATAAAGTCGAAAATCCTTTTTGCTTAAAGAACGCTTCATATCATCCAGGATCTTAGAGAGTTTTTTGCACCCTGCTCCGTCTCTCCTCTTGAGAGACAGTCTTGCCACCGGAGGTTCCACGATGAACATGACCTCACAGAAATCCTCAACGCTCTTGCGATCTATTTCTTTTACAATAAAGCCCTTTCTAGGGAGCAGGTGTACAATCCCTTCCCCTTCCAGTTTTTTGAGGGCCTCTCTCACCGGGGACTTGCTTGTCCCCAGGTTTTTTGCAAGCTCAGTTTCGATAATTCTCTCTCCCGGCCTGATTGAGCCGCTAAGGATAGCCTTTTCAATGATCTCAAAGATCCTGTCCGACAAACTGGGATGCTCTTCAAGGATTTGTTCCATTTGTGATTATCCTTTTATTTCCCCTCGCAAAAGCATGTCCGGATGGCAAACGGCCAAGCATCTTCCTCTTGCGACATTACCTACAGTCGACTATATATTCCCGACTGAATCAGATTTGTCAAGTAAAAATGTGCTTCAATTTAGCTGTTGATTTTTCTTGACTTTCACCTGGATTTCCTCGTCTTATGGAATGTAAAAGACCTCCTTCTCTGGGTGTGGATTCGTAGATAAACCGTCTGCTTTAACTGAAAGGAGAATTCAATGGGATACAAACTGGATACGGAATTTATCGGCAAGCCGCACGAATGGGATCCACGCCGTCTGTACAGCCAGACGGGTACTGATTGGCAGTATCGCGTGGATTTTGAGAGGCTGCGAAGGGAGCGCCTCCAGCGCGCGCGTGATCAAATGGATGTACATGACCTAGGCGCCCTGGTCCTTTTTGCCGGCGCCAACATCCGTTACGTCACCGGGTCTTACCAGGGTAACTGGAAATATAATATCAACATCCGATATGCAGTTCTTCCCAACGGCGGAGAACCGGTTCTGTTCGAGACAGCCGGTTCGGATCTCCATTGTGCCAAGATGGATATGCCATGGATCGAGGGTCGTGTGCGGCCGGCCATGACCTGGCAATGGGCAGAGGGGGCGGTCCCTCATATGGCCGGAAAGATGGCCGACAGCGTGGTGGAGGTGCTGGAGGCTCATGGCGTCCGGAACGAGCGGATCGGAATAGATAACTTCGATATGCCATCCCTGCAGGCATTTCAAGAGCGCAAGCTAAATATTGTGAACGGCTGGCCAGCCATGTCCGCTGCCAGGGTGGTCAAGACCCGGGACGAAATCGAGCTCTTGAAACAGGCATCTTCTATTGGCGATGCCGCCATGTGGAAGATCAAGTACGAGTGGCTGAAACCCGGCGTTCGCGAAAGGGAGATAGAGGCCAAGGTTCACGAGTTCATGCTGAGCCAGGGTTTTGAAATTATCTACGATATTATTGTTGCCTCTGGGGGCAACACCAGCCCTTACCGCCGTTGGGCCACGGACAAGATGATCCGCCAGGGTGACCTGCTGATTGTGGACATCAATGCCGTGGGGCCATCCGGCTACTACGTAGATTTCGTCCGTTGTCTCAAGTGCGCTGCCAGGATGACCCAGCAGGAAGTCGACCTGTACCGGGAGGTCTACGATTCCATGTATGCAGCCATCGATAAGCTGCGGCCCGGGAACACAACGGCGGATGTGGCCGCTGAATTCCCCGAGTACGATGATGACAAGTACGGGACCGTCACCCTCCAGCAGTTTGGCCACAGCATTGGTCTTACCCTCTATGAGGGGATGTGGATCTCACGGGCCTATTCACTGGACTACCCGGCCGAGATAAAGGAAAATATGTACTTTGCAGCAGAGACCTTTGCAGGGCATCCTCGCCTGCCCCAGACCTGCAGGCTGGAGGAAAATGTACTGGTTACAGGGGATGGGCCTGTGGTGTTTACGATGATGGAACATATGGAAGAGGCAATGCGTTAGGGCGCCTCTGCCATCAGTCTCTCGAGTATCCCCAGGTTGGACCGATCCGGCTTCAGTGTTCCATTTTGGATCTCTCGGGTCAAAGAGGTAATGGCCTCGTTTAGGGGCGTAGGGACGTTGGCCTCTTTTCCCTTTCTTGCTATGAGGCCGTTAAGTAGGTCTACCTCGCTGTATCTTCCCTTGAGGTGGTCTTGGAGTACAGAATTGCGGGCCTCCTTTCCGATGTGAGTGACAAGGGTAACCAGGTTCTTTTCCAGTACCTCGTCGGTTGAACCCATGAATTCCTCAGGGCTCAGGCCGTAGATCGCCTCAATTCTATACCCCAGGGATGTACCCACCTCCATGGCCTCTCTACCCAGCTTGATGCAGAATTCAAAGACCTGAGGAATCTGCGTTGCCTCCCATTCGTATAGGCCTAGGACCCCGATGGGCGCCTGCAACATACAGTTGGCGATTAACTTGGTCCATTTGGCACCCCATATGTTGGTGGTGGTTTCTGTCCTTCCGACTGCACTGAGGATTCTCGCCAGTTCTTCAACACGGGGGGTAACCCTTCCGTGGAGTTCTCCCAGGGCGAACCAGGTACCCGTATGGCTGGTATTGCGTTTGACCACACCAGGTTCAAAGACCTCGGCGGATAGCTCTACCACGGCCCCAATGTCTCTGTTGTAGCCAATGATAGGGGCGATCCACTCGTCATTGAGGCTATTCTGCAGAGAGACCAGCACGCCATCTGTTTTCAAATAGGGCTTGATAAACTCGGCCATCCAGCAACTGTCGTAGGACTTTGCCGTGAGGAAGATCGTGTCAAACCGGTGGCCCAGCGTACACATTTCGCAGAGGTGAATTGCCTGCACCTGTGTGTTCAGTTCCTTATCGGGCATCTTAACCCGTAATCTATGGGACTTCATGGCCTCCACGTGGGCAGGCCATTGGTCGATGAGCAGCACGTCGTATCCGGCCCGTGTCAGATCTGCGCCAACGCTGCTCCCGATGGCTCCCGCACCCAGGACGGCCATATTTCTGTTCATACCCCACTCCAAAGAGAATTAAGTTTAAAAGATCTATCCCTCAAGTTGCGGTATAGCCCACTCAAGATCCAAACCAACCAGACACCCTCTTGTCGGTACCCCGGATCTATCCCAGCCCCTTATTTGGTAATAGACCTCTTGCGCCTCCCTGAGGGCAACGGGATCAATTCGTACATTCTTTAAAGGCCCATTTGAAGGAGATGTGAAGAAGCGATCCGGGAGTTTATCCTCTTCCCGTGTAAGTCCCTCCCTGAGATTGAAGATCCGCATCATGGTAATACCGCGCTCGACCGCCCTCATAAGCTTCCAGGCCGTTACCTTCCAACCCGTTATTGCACGAACCGCCTCCTGAACCTCAGAAATGCTCCACGGGACGAATATGCACAACCCCAGGTGGTTGCACATCTCCTTCCACAGCCCCATTTCAGAGAGGTATCGCACCTTACGGGGGCTTAGTTCTGAGGGGGGAATCAGCTCAAACCGGCCAAGGCTATCCCAATCCTCGGCCACCTTACCGATTGCATCGTCCATAAAACCGGTGTTGTGATCCGGTCCGGCGCCGTGGACCGTGTAGTGAAGTCCAAGGCCCTGCTTGTATCTGGGTTCGTGATAGGGCAATTCCACTCCTTTGACATGCATGGCGAAGCGATTCGAATCCCGGCCTATGACCTCTGAAGCCTTTCTTGTTCCTTTTGCCAGGAGATCACCGATCCCCTGACGCAAGGCAATAAGTTCCACCACCTGTATCATGGCTTCCGCATTGCCGAAATTGAGCTCAAGCCCATTCGTTTCTTCCGTGCTTAATATCCCGTTTTCAAAACATTCCATTGCAAAGGCTATAGTGGCGCCAGTGGATATGGTATCAATACCATAGCGGTTGCACATCTCACCGGCCTTACAGATTGCCTGCAAATCATCGATCAGTAGATTGGACCCGAAGGAAGCCAGTGTTTCGTATTCGGGGCCCCCATAGCGCGACTCAACAGGCCACGGCCCTTTCTCGACCCTGATATTCTTCTTGCATCTGATGGGACAATTGAAGCAGCCAACCATTCCAGCACCGTAATGTCCCAACAGCGACGGTGCGTCAATTTTTTCAATGCCGGGAAATGGCCCCCCAGAGTGATTGCGGACCGGCAAGTTTCCCACTGCCTCAAATGCCTTCATTGCCCCTCCTGTACCGTACCGAACAAAGGGGGAGTCCTTATATCTTTCTTTCATCTTTAGATTGAGCTCCGATACACCCTTCTTGTCCGCGGCCAATGGAGACTTGTCTCCCTTCACGGCTATCCCTTTGAGGCGTTTGGCGCCCATCACAGCGCCCATCCCTGTCCTGCCAAAGGCACGCCTGTAATCAACAATAATGTTGGCGTAACTGACCAGTCGTTCTCCCCCCGGGCCAATCGTCGCGGTCTTGCACTTCCCAACACCCGTATCCTCACGGAACCAATCTACCGATGGGCCTACCTCAGCGCCCCAGACCTTGGCTGCATCTCGAATCTCAACCTTGTCATTATTTATCCACAGATAGACAGGTCTCTTTGCGGTCCCCTCGATGATGATTCCGTCATAACCGGCCCTTCTCAATTCTGCCCCCCACAATCCGCCGGCCTCGGATTCACCGTAACCACCGCTCAGAGGCGATTTTGAACCTACGCTGGCCCTCCCTGTTCCGATCAGTTTGTGGCCTGTTAAGAGCCCTGCTGCAAAGATTAGTCTGTTCTGAGGGCCCAGCGGGTCTGCATCAGTTGGGACTTCTGTGAGTAGGGTACGTATGATAATCCCCCGCCCCCCCAAGTATTGGCCATAATAAGACGCATCAGGCTCTTCCGAGGTAATGGTCTGCCTTGTCAGATTGACTCTAAGCAGTTTTCCCATATACCCAAAACGATCCATTTTTCCCATTACCTCTCTTTCTATTGACGATGAAGGTTTGACAAGATAAAAAACGACCGGCAGAAGGTCTCCATGCCGGGCGATTGGTACTCTGCCTCGTGAAGGCCTATCAGGGCAGACCCGTTGCCAAAGCTGTTCTAATAGCATACTTTCCAACAAAAAACACCCATCCAAACGATCTACGGTATGTTTTCTAACGGAGTACTGCCCATTATTCCTTCCTGACCCCGGAAAGGGATTCAACATTGACATGAAAGAATAAGCTTTCCTATAATCCCGACACTTAAGAATCAATCGGCTGAGTTTTTCCTGACCGGAAGCTCAACGAACTTCCTCGTGAGGTATCGGAAGATGAAAAAAATCATAGGCGTAGTCACCGGCGGAACCCGAGGTATCGGTCTTGGGATAGCGGAATCTATGTTGAGGCGAGGCGCCTCTCTGGCGATCACTTACAGGGATAATGAAGCGGCGGCCGAAGGCGCCAGAAGCCGTTTGGAAGGTCTTCTTGGCGAGGGGCAAAAGATCCTTGTCCTTAAGGGTGATGCCGGAGATCCAGACGTTGTTGCCGGACAGCACCAGCAAATTTCTGATGAGTTGGGGGCCGTGAACGTCCTGGTAAACAACGCAGGCATCATGTTCAAGAGGTCCTTCGAGGAGATCTCGATCTCGGATTGGGATGATACCATACGCATTAACCTGAGCAGCGCCTTCTACTGGTCATCACAGGTTATTCCGGGAATGAAGGCCGGAGAATTCGGCCGTATCGTGAACATCGCATCCGTTGCTGCCAGGGGAGTCGGTGTCCTTGGACCACACTATGCAGCGTCCAAGGCCGGAATCTTGGGGTTGACCAGGTTTGCGGCACGGGATCTGGGGGCATTCGGAATCACCGTCAATGCCATTGCCCCGGCCTTTATCGAGGACGCTGGCGTATTTGTCGAGTGGTCCGATGAGCAGAAGGCAGCCCTGAAAGACAAGGTGCTGGTTACGAGGATAGGAAATGTCGGTGACGTCGTTCGCGCCTTTGAGTATCTGCTGGATTCTCCCTTTGTTACAGGTGTGACACTGGATGTTAACGGTGGCATATTTATGATTTAGGGGGTCAGAAATCTCCAAAATACCAAAGTGATCTCCAGATTGCCGAGGTCTTTCTGACCCCCTTAGCCAAGCCGAATAAGCGTTATGGGGTCCCGCCATACCCTGTATTGTTGAAGTCCTGGGCTCCAGGTGACGGGAGATTTGCCTCGTGCATATTCTTGAATAGGATGGTTGCAACGGTCCGCCGGCAGGAGAAGAGACCTGGTGTTTTGTTTGTGAATCCCTCCATGGGGGCCAACAGGTATGAAAGACAAGACCGACTCAGGAGCTGTCTCGGTCTCCTCACAATGGCAAGCGCCTTGAGAGACAGATCATTTCTCAAGAGGTTTGCCGGCGCACTGGGAAGCAAAGAGCTCATTCTCCAGGACGAAAACGATTACCCCTCCTTTGATATCAACATCATACACCTTTCTCTGAGGCCGCAAGGACAGCCCCTCCAAGCGTATCTAGATCAATTCCTAAGGGAAAATAGCATTAATCCAGCTTTCATATGCGCCACCGCTACGAGTGCGCAGATCCATGAGGCCAGCGAATTGGCCGAGGCAGCGAGGCAGGTTGCATCGAGCGCGATAAGGATCATTGGCGGACCGCATGTCTCGGTAGTCCCTTGCGAGTATTTGGAGGATTCCGAGTATCAGGTGGCCTGTGTGGGTGAAGGGGTTGAAACCCTGACAGAGATAGCACTCCGGTTTAGCTTACCTCAGGCTGGGGGCCTATCTGTGATTTCAGGCATTGCCTATAGGGACGAAAAGGGCCAGGTCCGGTTGAATCCTCCCCGAGAATATGCCCTTACCCTCGATGATTATCCGTTTCCTTCAGATAGCATTGATATTCTCTTGGATGATCACCTTGACGCTGAGAAGAACAAGAGAGATCTGACATACCTATTTGTGGGATCTGGCTGTCCCTATCACTGTGTGTTTTGCGCCCAGAAGGCGATTCACGGGGGAGTGATCAGGGAGAGGAGTGCAGACGACATCTTTGCTGAGATAACGGCGTTACACGCAAGGGGTTTTCGCAAATTCGCCATAGTCCAGGAGACGATCCTGAACCACAAATCCAGAATCGATCGCCTTTGCCATCTCATTAAGGATTCGGGTCTGAAATTGGAATGGGCCGCAGAGGCAAGGGCCGATCAGGTCAATTTTGAGTTACTGGAGCGTATGCGGGATGCAGGATTGCGGTTTATCCAGGTTGGGGTAGAGACGGGCGATCAGGAGCTGCTGGATACGCTGAACAAGAAAATAAGGCTTGATCAGGTGAAGCTGCTCAGGGAATGGTGTGCGGCCCTCCGTATCAACACAACTTTCTATATGCTTGTCGGACTTCCTGGGCAGGACTGGCAGAGCATCCTGAGATCGGCCATATTCGTGAGAGATCATCCGCCTTACAATCGGGCCACAATGCATCTGTCCGTAGCTGTAGCCATTCCTTACCCAGGTACTACCCTTGCGGAAGAGACCTCTGTCCGGTTATTAGATCGGGACGAAAAGGTGCGAAATTGGCCCGATAGAAACCCGCTGATCACAGTGGACGAAAGGGGAGAGTTCCAGGGAAAAAACCTTACTGAGACAGACCATATGACCTCTGAAGAGATATTGGAATCACTCATCTATCTGGACGACTTTGGCCAATTCCTGCTCCATGCCTTGTATGGTCCTTCACAAACCTGTTCGGAAAGGAGAAGGCTTTGGGAGTTAGCCCATAGGATGTTTTACATGATCGAGAGAAGGACCATTCGTGACCTCATTGTTCGGGCACAAAATGAACTGACCCCACAGTCGAGGCGAAATGCCTATCTTGAGGTCCTTGAAAGAGACGAGGGCAAAGAGGCACGTTTAGAGGAGGTTACTGAGTCCCCTGAGAGCTTCAGGGTCTTTACGGATTTCATTTCGACCGTGAGGTTTACCAACGGTTTTCAGACCATGAAGCGTCTCAGCATCCCGAACAGAATCAAATGGATGAGGCTTTGTGCCGTTCTGTGAGGATCTTCAGACAGGAATTTGAGGTATTTTGGTTTTGAGAAAGACGATGAACGCATCGGAGAAGACCTGAATCGGCAATTGGAGGGATTGGATGTTGGCAGACTGAATGGGGCACTGGAGCGTCTCGACAACGAAACCATGAATGAGGTCTTATTAACGGATTTCAGAGATAAGTGCCACAGGGCTGAGGCCTTTGGATTTGGGTTCCATTTTGATAGCGAACAAGATGTTCTGATAGTAGACAGTGGCAAAATATAAAAAATAAGTAACACTTTAGCGCTTTGAAAACACTTAGGAGTAAGATGACGGACCGTGAGGGTCTTTTTTCCAAAGGACGTAACCCAAATTCTTC
>CAYVMN010000134.1:0-13487 GCA_964452575.1 uncultured Desulfobacteraceae bacterium
TCACGTGCGGCTTCGTCCTCTCAAACTTCTTCTTCGACATACCCTTATCCTCCTTGATCACGTCTAGTGGAGCGCCGTTATGCTTTTGACTTCCTTCAGGGTCCCGTTAAGATGAACGGCCCAAAAATACTCAATCAAAATCTTCTCTTTACCAGCGGTAGTGGGCAAAGGCCTTATTGGCCTCCGCCATCCTGTGGGTATCTTCCTTCTTCTTAATGGCAGACCCTCTTGAGTTGGCTGCATCTATCAGCTCGCCTGCCAGTTTGGCAGCCATGGTGTGTTCGCCCCTGGCACTGGCAAAGCTGATAATCCATCGAATACTGAGTGCCTGCCTCCTGGCTGGCCTAACCTCTGTAGGGACCTGGTAAGTGGATCCGCCGACCCGCCGAGATCTCACCTCTACTAAAGGTCGCACATTTTCGACAGCATTCTGGAAAACGACCAGGGGGTCTTGCTTTGCCTTCTCCTCTATAATGTCAAATGCCTCATACAAAATTGACTCTGCAACGCTTTTCTTGCCCTTCTTCATCAGGTTGTTGATAAATTTGGCCACCAGGACGCTATTTGTTCTTGGATCTGGCGCAATTCTTCGTTTGGTGACGATTTTTTTTCTGGGCATTAAAATTCTCCAAAAGGTCTAACTGTCTCTATCTCTTTGATCCATTTTCAGATGTAATCAACTGAATTAATTACTTCCCTAGAGTCCTTTCGGCCTCTTTGCACCATATTTTGATCTACCCTGTCTACGATCGTCTACACCAGTAGTATCCATTGTGCCCCTAATAATATGGTATCTCACACCGGGCAGGTCTTTTACTCGACCTCCCCGAATCAATACTGCCGAATGCTCTTGGAGGTTATGGCCCATCCCGGGGATGTATGATGTAACCTCAATCCCATTTGTTAACCTGACCCTGGCGACCTTCCTCAAGGCAGAGTTAGGCTTCTTGGGTGTTGATGTATAGACCCTGACACACACGCCTCTCTTTTGAGGTGAACCCTGAAGTGCTGGCGTCTTGACCTTCTTTCTTGACTTGCAGCGGCCTCTCCTTACCAGTTGATTTATGGTCGGCATAAACCCTCCTCAATCTCTCACACGTTAAAAAACGTCCCCTTGCCCCGGCCTATTCTTAGGGAGATTCTCATACAGAAAAATTTTTTATTTATATTTATGATCCACAGATTTGTCAAGCTATTTTCAATGGGAGTTATAGGACGACCTCCTTTTTAAATACCTAACATCTACTGAGTCTACCTGGCCCCCGATCAATCATTCAGCTCCGGTTCAATCAGACCGATTTTCACGTTCCTATAAGCCCTCAACCCTGTTCCAGCCGGGATTAAACGGCCCATTATCACATTCTCTTTCAGCCCCTTAAGAAAGTCTATCTTCCCGGCTACGCTGGCGTCGGACAAGACCTTGGTAGTTTCCTGAAAGGATGCCGCCGATATAAAACTATCGGTACTGAGGGAGGCCTTTGTAATTCCCAAAAGAAGTGGGTCCGCTGTAGCGGGTCTTTTCCCTAGTTCTACTAGTCTCCTGTTTTCCTCTTCAAAGCGCCACTTTTCAATATGCTCCCCCAAAAGGAAATGGGAATCTCCCGGATCGGTCACGCTGACCTGTCGTAACATCTGCCGGACAACTACCTCAATATGCTTATCATTTATCTTTACGCCTTGAAGTCGATAGACCTGCTGAACCTCATTCACCAAATACTTGGCCAACTCTTTGATGCCCCTGATCTTCAATATGTCATGGGGGTTGGCAGATCCATCCATCAGGGCCTCGCCTGCCCTTACATAATCCCCTTCCAGCACACTTACATGCTTTCCCTTGGCAATGAAATAATTCACCGGTTCACCCACCTCTGGGGTAATGGTCATCTTCCTCTTCCCCTTAGTGTATTTCCCAAATGAGACCACGCCGTCTATCTGCGAGATTATGGCGGTCTCTTTTGGTTTTCTGACCTCAAATAGCTCCGCAACTCGAGGGAGCCCTCCGGTGATATCTTTGGTCTTGGTAGTTTCTCTCGGGATCTTCCCCAAGACAGCCCCAGGCCACACCTTGTCGCCCTCGTTGACCATTATGATGGCGCCTACAGGCAGATGATAGCGGGCCCTTCCCTTTGCGCTTCCAGGCAAGCTAGCCGTCCTTCCGCTATGATCTTTGATGGAGATTCGGGGCCGGACATCAATGTCACGGTATTCAACGATCACCCTGCTTATCTTACCGGTAATCTTATCCCGCTTCTCCTGCATGGTAAGACCTTCCAGTATATCGCCGAACTTGACAGTTCCAGGGACCTCTGTGATTATTGGTATGGTAAAGGGGTCCCATTCAACCAAGACCTGATTGGATCTTACCCTCTCAGCATCACGAACCCTCAAGGTGGCACCAAATTGGATAGGATATCGCTCTATCTCCCTTTCTCCCTTACCCAAAATAGCAATCTCGCCGTTACGACTCATGGCTACGAGATTTCCATCCTGATTTTCCACTGTCTTAAGGTTGACAAACTTCACCCTCCCTGAATTTCTGGGCTGGATTGTCGTTTGCTCCACCCGTTGACTTGCCACACCACCGATATGAAATGTCCTCATGGTGAGTTGGGTACCAGGCTCCCCAATAGACTGGGCAGCAATGATACCGATGGCCTCTCCAATATTGACCTCATGACCATGACCCAAATCCCTGCCATAGCACTTCCTGCAAACGCCCTCCTTGGCCTCGCATGTCAATGTGGACCGAATCATGACCTTCTCTATTCCGGAATCCTCAATCTTCCTTACCTTTTCCTCATCAATCTCCTCATTTGCCCTTACTAAGAGCTCACCCGTGACCGAGTCATAAATATCCTGAAAGGCAACCCTACCTAGGATCCTCTCACCGACCCTTTCAAGGATCTCTCCGCCCTCAACAAGTGCGTCGACCCAAATCCCGTCCATGGCGCCACAGTCTTCTTCAGAGATGATCGCATCCTGCGCGACATCAACCAATCTGCGGGTCAGATATCCTGAGTTGGCGGTCTTCAGCGCAGTATCGGCCAAACCCTTCCGGGCGCCATGAGTAGAGATAAAATATTGCAGCACAGTCAATCCTTCCCTAAAGTTGGAGGTGATGGGGGTCTCGATGATCTCCCCGGATGGTTTCGCCATCAACCCTCGCATGCCAGCCAACTGTCTCATTTGGTCTTTACTTCCCCTGGCCCCCGAGTCGGACATCATGTAAATCGGGTTGAAACTATCGACCTCGACCTTCTTGTTCCCCGGCCCCTCGACCTGTTCTATTGACATTTCTCTCATCATCTCTGAGGCCACATCCTCTGTGGACTGTGCCCAGATATCCACAACCTTGTTGTATTTTTCTCCGTCAGTGATGAGCCCGCCAACGTATTGATCATCGATCTTCCGCACTTCCGCTTCGGCCCTCTCAATAATCCTTTCTTTCCTTGAAGGGATCACCATATCTTTCATTGCGATAGAGATCCCCGAGAGGGTTGCGTACTTGTAGCCGACATCTTTCAGCCTATCTGCAAAAATGACTGTGGCCTTGATGCCTGCCTTGCGGTGAGATTCGTTGATCAAGGACCTAAGCTCCCTTTTCGTAAGGACCTTATTGATAAGTGAAAAAGGCAGGGGCTCGGGGAGAATCTCTTTCAGGAGTATGCGTCCCGTACTGGTCTCCTCTAACCTCCCTTCGATCCTGACCTTTATAGATGCATGCAAATCTAGCTCACCCTCATCATAGGCGATCTTAACCTCTTGTGGATTGGAAAAGACCTTCCCCTCGCCCTTTGCAAAGGGTCGCACCCTGGTCATGTAGTATAGCCCCAAAACGATATCCTGGCTTGGGACGATGATAGGGTCTCCATTGGCAGGTGACAAAATGTTATTGGTAGACATCATCAGGACCCTGCCCTCTATCTGGGCCTCGATGGACAACGGTACATGAACTGCCATCTGATCCCCGTCAAAATCCGCGTTAAAGGCGGTGCACACGAGAGGGTGAAGCTGAATTGCCTTTCCTTCAATGAGGATAGGCTCAAAGGCCTGAATCCCGAGGCGGTGGAGTGTAGGCGCCCTATTCAACAAAACGCAATACTCTCTGACTACCTCATCTAGGGCATCCCAGACCTCGGGGAGTTCTCTCTCTACCATTTTCTTGGCGCTCTTGATGGTAGTGACCAATCCCTTCTCATCAAGTTTGTTATAAATAAATGGTTTAAATAGCTCGAGGGCCATTTTCTTGGGAAGCCCGCACTGATGCAAACGAAGGTCAGGGCCAACCACTATGACCGAACGACCAGAATAATCCACCCTTTTCCCCAGCAGGTTCTGCCGAAATCTCCCCTGTTTACCCTTCAACATGTCGCTAAGGGACTTGAAAGGCCTCTTATTTGCCCCGGTGACCACCTTGCCCCTTCTCCCATTATCAAATAGGACATCCACGGCCTCCTGGAGCATCCTCTTTTCGTTTCTCACTATGATATCAGGGGCGTTTAGGTCCAGAAGCCTTTTCAGCCTGTTATTCCGGTTGATTACTCTCCGATAAAGGTCATTCAGATCAGACGTAGCAAATCTTCCCCCGTCAAGGGGAACAAGTGGCCTGAGGTCTGGAGGTAATACAGGGACGACATCCAGTATTGTCCATTCCGGCCGGTTTTTTGAGTCCCTGAAGGCATCAATAATCTTGAGTCGCTTGCCTAGCTTCTTCCGCTTTGCTTCCGATCTAGTCCCCAGCATCTCTGCTCTAAGGGTTTCAGAGAGTTCATCCAAATTGAGATTTTTTAACATTGTCTGAATTGCTTCAGCCCCGATGCCTGCTTCAAATCTGTCCCCGTAATCCTCCCTTGCCTGTTGTAACTGTTCATCAGTCAGCAGGGCCCCTTTCCTCAGCTGGGGATCCTTGACATCCCCTGGATCGATAACAATATAACTTTCGAAGTAAAGAACCCGTTCCAGCTCTTTTAAGGTCAAATCCAGGAGATTACCCACTTTGGAAGGAAGGCACTTCAAAAACCAAATATGTGCCACTGGGGCAGCCAACTTGATATGCCCCATCCGTTCTCGGCGAACCTTACTTTGGATCACCTCCACACCACACTTTTCGCACACAATGCCCCTGTGTTTCATTCGTTTATACTTACCACAGTTGCATTCATAGTCCTTGATAGGCCCAAATATCTTGGAACAGAATAGCCCATCCCTTTCTGGCTTAAAGGTCCTGTAATTGATGGTTTCTGGTTTCTTTACCTCGCCAAAAGACCACTCCTGGATCTTTGCTGGAGAGGCCAAAGAAATCCTCACCGCGTTAAAGCTCGATGGGTCTTTGGGCTTCGAAAAAAAACTGTACAGTTCTTCCACCGCCACTCTCCTTTGTCAGTTACCCTGTACTTGATGAATTCGTAAGAAGTCGAATTCCTCACGTATTTTGTGTTTAGTATAAGATCGCTTCTCTGACCTTTTACGGAGTCGTCAGATTTGGCTATCCTCAAAAAGCTGAATTTCCAGTCCCAGGCTCTGAAGCTCTTTCATGAGCACCTTAAAAGACTCAGGGAGTCCAGCCTCGAGAACATTATTGCCCTTGACGATCCTCTCATACATACGGGTCCTCCCGGCCACATCATCCGACTTGACTGTCAGGAATTCCTGGAGTGTATAGGCGGCGCCATACGCCTCCATGGCCCATACCTCCATTTCTCCTAATCTCTGGCCACCGAACTGGGCCTTTCCACCCAGGGGCTGTTGGGTCACGAGGGAATATGGTCCGATTGACCGGGCATGCAGTTTATCATCCACCAGGTGGTGGAGTTTCATTATATACATAATGCCAACTGTGACCTCCCGGTCAAAAGGCTCTCCTGTCCTGCCATCGTAAAGCGTAGTCTGGCCTGTTACCGGTAACCCTGCCTCCTTGAGGAACTGCTTTATCTCATCCTCCTTTGCTCCGTCAAAGACAGGTGAGGCCATAGGGACCCCCTCCTTGAGTAGACGGGCTCTCCCTATAAGGTCTCCATCGGGCAAATTCTCAAAGAATTTATTATACTCTTCTTGATCAAACAGGGTTTTCAGCTTGCCTCTCAGTTCGTCAACACTATTCATTTTGTCCAGGAGCCTGCCAATCTGTTCGCCCAGTCCAGCGGAGGCCCACCCCAAATGTGTTTCCAGGACCTGCCCGGCATTCATCCTTGACGGAACCCCTAATGGATTCAGGATGATATCCACAGACGTCCCATCGACAAAATAGGGCATATCTTCAACGGGGAGAACCCTGGATAAGACCCCCTTGTTCCCATGACGACCGGCCATCTTGTCTCCCACGGACAGCTTACGCTTTACTGCCACATATACCTTCACCATCTTGATAACACCGGGGGCCAAGTCGTCTCCAATACTCAATCTCTCTATCTTATCTTCAAAAAGCTTGCCTATACTGGCCATCTTGTCTGTAAAACTCTCCAGGATTGACTCTACCCTTTCGATTTCATCCATGGTCGCCATTATGTCAGCGCCGGTCCACGACTCTATATTAAAGGTCTTTATGTCCTTAGGTCTTATTGTCTTCTTTGCCGGTAGCAGAAGGTCTCCATTCTTCCGATCATGTAGATCTGTCTTCAGCTTCTTGCCGACCAGGATCTCTTTCAGCTTCTCCCTGGCGCTCCTCGAAATGACATCCTCCTCATCTCTGAGATCCTTTTCAAGTCGTGAAGCCTCCTCGGCCTCAATGTCAAGACTTCGCTGGTCCTTGTCTACGCCTCTCCTTGAAAAGACCTTCGCATCTATCACGATTCCCTCAACGCCCGGAGGAACTCTCAGGGAGGTATCCTTGACGTCGCCGGCCTTGTCCCCAAATATGGCCCGGAGTAGCTTTTCTTCAGGAGACAGCTGAGTCTCCCCCTTTGGCGTTATCTTTCCGACCAGAATGTCGCCCGCTTTGATCTCTGCGCCTATCCTAATGATTCCGCTTTCATCCAAATTTTTCAGGGCCTCATCACCTACATTTGGGATATCGCGGGTGATCTCTTCGGGCCCCAGCTTCGTATCTCGGGATAATACCTCAAATTCCTCTATATGGATCGAGGTATAGATATCCTCCTTTACCACCCTTTCACTGATCAGCACAGAGTCCTCAAAGTTATATCCCCCCCAAGACATAAATGCCACCATAACATTCTGTCCCAAGGCAAGCTCCCCAAGCTCGGAGGCGGGGCCATCGGCAATAATCTGCCCCTTCTTGACTCTCTCACCCTTCTTTACAATGGGTTTCTGGGTGTAGCAGCTGTTCTGATTGGACCTCTTGAACTTTACTAATTTGTAAATTTCAACCTCGGCTTCGTCATCCGATCCGGTATCGGACCTGATGACTATCCGTGAGGCATCCACATCTTCAACCACCCCATGCTTTTTGGCTATAACGGAAACCCCGGAATCGCGTGAGACCACCCTCTCTATTCCTGTCCCCACCAAAGGGGCCTTGGCCTTCAGAAGGGGAACGGCCTGGCGCTGCATGTTTGATCCCATTAAAGCCCTATTGGCATCG
This sequence comes from uncultured Desulfobacteraceae bacterium, assembly GCA_964452575.1. Lineage (GTDB taxonomy): Bacteria > Desulfobacterota > DSM-4660 > Desulfatiglandales > Desulfatiglandaceae > CAYVMN01. The sequence goes on from CAYVMN010000134.1 coordinate 7,541, forward strand.
TCATGTTCCAGAAATGGGACTAGCGAGGCGGAAATACTCACAAGCTGGTCTGGAGACACATCCATATACTTGACATCCCTGACCGGAATCTTTGCAGCTTCTCCCTCTATTCTTACCGCTGCCTCTTTCCTTATGAAACGTCCCCTCTTGTCTAGAGGGGCATTGGCCTGGGCAATGGGATAATCCTTCTCGTCAAGGGCAGAGAGGTATTCTATGTCATTGGTCGCCCTTCCATTAACCACCTTCCTGTAGGGTGTTTCGATAAAACCGAACTCATTTACTCTTGCATAGGTACTCAAAGACACAATCAGTCCGATATTGGGACCTTCGGGGGTCTCTATGGGGCATATCCTCCCATAATGGGTCGGATGGACATCTCTTACCTCAAAACCTGCTCTTTCCCTGGTCAAACCACCGGGACCCAGGGCGCTCAACCTCCTCTTATGGGTGACCTCCGACAAGGGGTTTGTCTGATCCATGAATTGAGACAGCTGGCTCGTTCCGAAAAACTCCTTGACCACAGCCGATACAGGTTTGGAATTAATCAAGTCGTGTGGCATCAATGTCTCTACTTCCTGGAGACTCATCCTCTCTTTTATGGCCCTTTCCATTCTCACGAGCCCTATCCGGTATTGGTTCTCAAGGAGTTCGCCAACCGCCCTCACACGCCGGTTTCCGAGGTTATCAATATCATCCCCCGTTGCCTCAGTGGTCTTAAGTTTGATCAACTCTTTCACCGTAGCGAGGATATCCTGTCTTCTCAGGGTGCGCTGATCCAGGGAGACCTGTAAGTTGAGTCGATGATTCAATTTGAGCCGTCCCACCTTTGAAAGGTCATAGGTGTTGATATTCGAGAAGAGGTTTTCAAAGAAGTTGTTGGCCACTTCCTGGGTCGGGGGGCTGCTGGGTCGCATCTTCCTGTAGATATCGAGAACCCCTTCGTCAGGGGTATTGATCTTGTCCAGGAGCAAGGTCTCTCTAACCGTGCTACTCACACCTTGGGCATCCAACACAATACACTTTATCTCGGTAATACCCATTTCTTGAAGCAGTTCCAGTGACTCACGGGTAAGGGTGTGGTTCACCTCAAGCAGGACCTCGCCTGTCTCGGGGACCACCACGTCGTCTGCCGTTACTCGGCCCTCAAGGTCCTCCTGGTTAATAGGTATACGGGTGATCCCGGCCGATTGAAGGGCCTTATGCAGCCTCTTGGAGTATTTTTCGCCCTGCTTGGCCAACGCCTCCCCAGTCTTCTTGTCGACGATATCCCTGCTCACCTTCTTTTGGTACAGATGATCTATATTGGCCTCTTGCCAGTATCTCTTATTCTCTATCCAAATGCTTTCGGTATCATAGAAATTTTGCAGAATCTCTTTCGTTGTGTAGCCGAGTGCCTTCAGTAGAATCGTGGCCGGAAATTTTCGTCTTCTGTCAATACGCACGTACAGGAGATCCTTGGGATCAAATTCAAAATCAAGCCAAGACCCTCTTAAAGGGATAATACGGGCCGAATAGAGGAGCTTTCCGCTGGAATGGGTCTTGCCCTTGTCATGGTCGAAAAAGACCCCAGGGGAACGATGGAGTTGACTGACAACCGCCCTTTCGGTCCCGTTGATAATAAAAGTCCCCCGGTCAGTCATCATAGGAAGCGTCCCGAAATAGATCTCTTGCTCCTTGATATCCCTGATGCTCCTCGTACCATTGGCGGCATCCGTATCAAACACAACCAGCCGGACCGTCAGTTTGATGGGGGCCTCGAAGGTCATGCCCTTGTTGAGGCAATCGTCCTCATCATATTTGACATCTTCAAAGGCATACTTGACAAATTCCAATGACGAGGTGCCTGCAAAATCCTGTATGGGGAAAACGCTCTTAAATGCCCCCTGCAGGCCAAATTCTTCACGCTCATCAGGTGGGACGCCTATTTGCAAAAACCGTTCATAGGAACGCCTTTGCATATCTATTAGACTCGGGATCTCAACGACCTTCGCTATCTTCCCGAAATTTTTTCTTGGACGCCTGGCAGCACCATTTTGTTCGGTCATGGTGTCTCCTTGAAGTCTTGGCCCATAGCCACAAAGACCTGTTAGCCCTCTCTATAAGAGGGCATTACGAACGTCCGCCGCTCTGGGCTATGGGCTGTGAATATTTCTTGCTCATGGCCTAAACGTGCATATGAATGCCATCTCTTGACTATGGCAACCAGCTACTTAATCTCCACCGTTGCGCCAGCCTCTTCCAGCTGAGCCTTGATGCCTTCTGCCTCCTCCTTCGGCACCCCTTCTTTTATTGGGGCAGGTGCCCCATCAACCACAGCTTTGGCCTCCTTTAGGCCCAGACCGGTGATGGCCCGAACCACCTTGATTACTTGTATTTTCTTCTCTCCAACTGTAGAGAGAATGACATCGAATTCTGTCTTCTCAGCTGCCTCTTCCTGGGCCTGAACAGCTGGTCCAGCGGATGCAATCGCCACCGGAGCGGCGGCACTCACCCCAAATTTTTGCTCCAGTTCTTTCACAAACTCCGAGAGTTCGAGAACAGTCATGCTGGAAATATATTGAATGACATCTTCCTTGCTGATATTTTCTGCCATCTCTATGCTTCGACCTCCTTAATGTCTTGACCGGCTAATTTTCCTTTTTCCCGTTCAATGGCCTTTAGTACATTTAGTAGCTTGGCCATAACCCCACTTAAGACCCGGACCAAAGATGCAGGAACTGCCTGCATGACGGATAAAGTCTGAGCCAAGAGCGCATCTCTCCCCGGCAGCTCCGCCAGCCGCTTGACGCCCTCTGCGTCCAGCACTCTTCCGGATATTTGGCAGTTCCGAATCTGAAACTGCTTAAAATCCTTAGCAAAACCAATTAGGGTCTTTGCAGTTGCAACCACATCTTCATATGTCAGTGCTATGGCTGAGGGCCCTTGCATATGCTCCTTGATCATCTCAGTATCGGTCCCTTGACTAGCCAGTTTCAGCAGTCTATTTTTTACGACCCTGAATTCGGCATCAATCTTCCTCAGCTCCCTTCGCAACCGATTCAATGCCTCCACATTGAGACCCTGGTAGTTCACTAGAAAAGCGCCAACCGCCTTCTCAAGCTGGCTATGAAAATCTGCTACGAAGCTTTCCTTCTCTTCCCTTTTCATACTCACCTCCTCTCCGTTTAACAAGCATTGATATGCCAAAGACAGAGGTGTAGTTCCCTAACCCAGAGAAATCAGTCTCGGTAGGCACTCGCTTTAAGCCCCACCCACCATGGAAGGGCCACTAACCCTCCAGTGCTCGGCAAGGCACCTACTGTCTTTGACTGAGAGCCACAGGCCCCCGGTTATTACATTCTTGCTTAGAGCCTCGATCTTATTCCTATTGGTTCAAGAGATCTTTAACGTATGCGGGGTCTACCTTAATTCCGGGCCCCATAGTCGTGGAGATGCCAATACTTCTCAGGTATGTCCCTTTACTGGCTGGTGGTTTTAACCTCAAGACAGTTTCCATAAATGCAGCGATATTTCCCAACAGTTTTTCAGCACCAAATGAAACCTTGCCCACAGGGGCATGGAGTATGCCTGCCTTTTCCACCCTAAAATCTATCTTCCCGGCCTTAATTTCCTCAACAGCTTTTGCCACATCAAATGTAACCGTACCTAATTTGGCGTTCGGCATCATACCCCTTGGACCCAAAATGCGGCCAAGTTTTCCCACCGAACTCATCATATCTGGCGTGGCGATCGCCTTGTCGAATTCAAGCCATCCCTTTTGAATCTTCTCTACGAGATCATCGGAGCCCACATAGTCTGCTCCTGCATCAAGGGCCTCCTTTTCTTTTTCTCCCTTGGCAAATACAGCCACACGGACTTTTTTCCCAACCCCGTGCGGCAATACCACGGTACCCCTCACCATCTGATCGGCATGCCTGGGGTCTACACCCAGCCTAACTGCCAAGTCCACGCTCTCGTCAAATTTGGCATAGGCACAGTCAAGTGCCAACCCTATTGCCTCCTGAAAATTATATCTTTTTTGTTTATCGGTCTTTTGGGAACTACCCCTATAACCTTTCCCTCGCCTGGCCATTTCTATCCTTCCCCCAAAGAGCTAAGATTCGGTTACTGTTATACCCATGCTCCTGGCCGTCCCCTCGATAATCTTGGCTGCATTCTCCAAGTCATAGCTATTCAGGTCTTCAAACTTAAGCTTCGCTATCTCCTCCACCTGCTTTCGTGTAACCTCCGCCACCTTTTCTCGACTGGGATCCGCTGAACCCTTGGCTATTTGGGCAGCCTGCTTCAAGAGTACCGAGGCTGGAGGCGTCTTTGTAATAAAGGAAAAAGACCTGTCAGCATAAATTGTGATTACAACAGGAATAACTGTGCCTAGCTGGTCTTGTGTTCTCGCATTAAACGCCTTACAGAACTCTGCTATGTTGACTCCGTGCTGACCCAATGCAGGGCCGATGGGAGGGGATGGGTTCGCTTGCCCCCCCTTTACCTGGAGCTTAACCGATCCAATTACCTTCTTTGCCATGATGAACCTCGTCTAAATCTTGTTCACCTGGATAAAATCCAGTTCTACGGGAGTTGGACGTCCAAATACTGTAATGAGGACCCTCAATTTTTCCTTATCCGGTTTCATTTCCTCCACAACGCCCTGGAAATTGCTGAACGGGCCGTCGATTACCCGAACCTCATCACCCTCTTCGAAGCTGTATTTGGGTCTTGGTTTGCTGATCCCTTCTTCCATCTGGCGGATCACCCGCTCTGCTTCCTCATCTGAGATAGGTGTTGGCTTGACCTCCCCCCCAACAAACCCAGTCACCTTGCCGGTATTCTTTACTGTGTGCCAGGTCTCGTCATTCAAGATCATCTGAACCAGTATGTATCCGGGGTAGAATTTCCTGGAAGACGTCTTCTTCTGCCCTTTTCGAAGCTCGATCACCTGCTCCGTAGGCACAAGAATCTTACCGAAATACTTTTCCTGACCAAGGGTCTTCACCCTCTCCTCCAGGTTTGCTTTTACCTTGTTCTCAAAACCCGAATAGGTATGCACAATGTACCATTTTAGCTCCATAGAACTACCGCCAAGCTTACCCCACAATATTCTTGATAATCTTTATAAGGCCAAAATCAATTAGCCCTAGGAAAAAGGCTACCACAAGGGTGAGAACGATCACTACGGCTGTGGAGGCAAACAATTCCTTTCGGGTGGGCCATTTGACCTTTGTGAGCTCCATCCTAGCCTCTCTCAAAAACTGTCCAGCCTTGTTAACGTATGTTGTAATTGAGCCTCTATCTCCCCCCTTCTTTTCGACTGCCCTCCTGGTGACGGCACGAAAAGGCTGTTGTTTTACCGGTTGTTGTTGGGCCTTCGCACTTGAATTTACCACAGACCCCTTTATTGACACCGGGGCTTTCTTCTTTGAGCCTTTCTTTTTCTTTAATCTCTGACTCTGTTTTTTCATCTATCTCTTAGATGCCCTGTTTTAGTGCTCTTGCATTTCAGTTAACATTGAAAACCCCACGGCCTGATAAGCGTCAAAAGGCCTTTTCTCTCACAAAAATATCCAAAAAATGGCAGGCCAGGAGGGATTCGAACCCCCAACACCCGGATTTGGAGTCCGGTGCTCTAACCGTTAGAGCTACTGGCCTGCATTACATACTCATTGTAAAACCAGGTCTCGCCATGGTCACTGCGCTCAAAGGATTGGCCATGACCCGAATAACCCAGACTATTTCGTCTCCCTGTGAAGTGTATGTGTTCTGCAAAACCGGCAATATTTCTTAAACGCCAGTTTATCGGGAGTTTTTCTCTTGTTCTTCGTAGTAGTATAGTTCCTGTTCTTGCACTGCTCGCACGCCAGCGTAACGATATCGCGCATTTGTTAAGAGGCCTCCTTTTATTCCAAGATTTCACTAATTACGCCAGCGCCTACGGTCCTTCCACCCTCTCGTA
>CAYVMN010000135.1:0-13380 GCA_964452575.1 uncultured Desulfobacteraceae bacterium
CTTTCCTGCCTGGCAGAACCTGTATTTAGAGGTAAGGGGGCGTGCCAGAGGCTGTAAAGAATTTGGGTTACGTCCTTTGGAAAAAAGACCCTCACGGTCCTCTGCCTCTCTTTCAAAACTCCAAAGTGTTACCTCGCAAGAAGTCTGAAATGTCCCGTTTTCGCGGGAATGACGCGGCAGCCTTTCGGTATCAACAAATTGCTAGTGCTCCCCCCGTGAACGGTTATGCACATTTTTCCCCTTACTTTGGTCTTATCTGACAGAATGACCAGGTGTTGCCAATGCCTCCAACCATCTTTACCCAGCCGGTAAAGCTGTCTTTTCGAACCCCTTCGGCCAGCGTTGGACAATAGAGAGGGAGGAAGGGTAGGTCACGCATGATGATTTCCTGCATCTCCCAAATGAGCGCTTTTCGTTTTTCCAAATCAATAGTACTGGCAGAGGCATCGGCGATCCGATCGAATTCGGGATTTCTATATCCGCTCGTATTCCAGCCCTTGGGTCTATCATTTCTTGAGATGAAAAAATTCCTCAGGTAATCTGGGTCTAGGGAGAGGTTGCCATAGCCTAATACAAAAAGGTCAAATTGATGGCGTGTCCTGACGTGTTGGATGAGGGATCCCAGGGGCATGGGTCTGGAAAAGGCGGGTATTCCGAGCATCCTGAGCCACTCCTGAAGCATGATTCCCACCATGGCCCTGTGGGGATCGTAGTCTGCAGGTGGGGTCAGAATGGTAAATCTCTCCATGGGGCTGCCATCAGGCAGGATGATCCCTTCCCCATTTACCACTTTCCCTTTTTCATTAACCGGAGGTCGCTCCCAGGTATAGCCTGCCTCACGGAGTATCTTGTAGGCCTTACGAATACGAGTCTCTCTGTTGAGGCCTTCTCCGTACTTCGGGACATCCGGGCAATACCAGGTGATATTGCTGGGCGGCACGATTGAGTCCATCCTGACCGCATGTCCCTGTAAGATCCTTTTGACAATAAATTCCTTATCAGTTGATACGGCAATGGCCTTTCTGAGATTGACATCATCGAAAGGTTTTCTTCTTAGGTTGAAGCAGATATAATACAGGGCACTTTTCTCGCTTGAAAATACCTCTATCTCCTTCTCTCTTTTCAGGTCATAAAGATATCCCGGTTGGAGTCCCCACCAGAACATGTCGATCGTCCCTTTTTTAAGCGCAAGAATGGCCGCATCGGTAGTACCAAATATCTTAAATACTATGCCATCAATATAAGGGCCCAAGAGGTGTCCTTCAATTTTTTTACCTTTACCGAAAAAGTGCCTATTTTTTTCAAGGAACACGTAGGCCCCCTCTTTCCTATCTTTCAGGACAAAGGGTCCGTTGCTCTCGGGGTCGGTCACCTTGTAATTGAGGAGCCTTACCAGTGGGGTTTTTGTTTGCCTGGCATCCTCTACTATTCGGTGCCAGCGATCTTTTTGAACTACGGGTGTTGTAAGGGTCCTTGTGGCAAAGATGGCCTTGGGCTGTTTGAGGAGAAATCTGACGGTGTACCTGTCAGGAGTCTCTATGTCTCTGATGAACTCCCAATTTGACAGCATACGGGGTACCTTAAACGTCTTTATCAGATTGCCTGTAAAAGCAATGTCCTCTGAGGTCAACTCAGAACCGTCAGACCATCTCACGGGCCTGAGTTTGACGGTATAAGAAAGGGTAGCTGGATCATACACAGGATAATCTCGAGCCAGCCATGGGATGAGTTTCAGGTTTCTCGGCTCACGAATATACAAGGGTTGGTATAATTGGCTAAGGACTTTGATGGACCAGGTGTCAGAAGCCAGCCATATATTAAGTGTTTTTGGTTCTTCCAGCAATCCGATTTTAATGGTCCTCGCCTCGCATGTCCTAGATTGGCAGGGGCTTACGCAGACATATACGCTGACGATGAAAAGGAGGTATATGGTCAAATAGGATCGCTTCATACTACGGCTGCTAATCTTGATCATGTTTCCCTCGAACAACTGTTTTGTAAAACAGGAAAGGCCGTTGAATTCATTAACATATTTGAATAGGACTATGCAAGACATTCAATAAGCCCCAGCCAATAAGCCAAGGTGGTGAAAGGAGTCCAATAAACCCCTCGTTGACACACAAGTTCAATTCCCATATATTACAATTCTTTAAAAGGCTGAATTTATCAACTGCTAGGCGGATTCGTTGCGGTCTTCGGCGGCCATTTTCCTTGATTTCCACAGATCCTGACGAGGAGTCCCATGAGACGTAGAGAAGAAATTCAGAACCCTGACGGCAAGCTGGGGATCCTTATCCCTGGTATAGGAGGCGCGGTCAGTACCACCTTTTTGGCAGGAGTTGAGGCCGTACGCCGGGGCTCGGCCATTCCCATCGGTTCACTGACTCAAATGGGAACCATCAGGCTGGGCAAGAGATTCGAGTATCGTATTCCACCTATCAGAGATTTTGTGCCCCTGACTGGCCTGGATGACCTGGTCTTCGGGGGGTGGGATATTTTTCCAGACAATTGTTACGAAGCGGCCCTTCAAGCCGGAGTCCTCGAGACAGAACATCTGGAACCGGTACGGCCTTTTCTCGAAAAATTGAGACCCTGGCCGGCGGTTTTCAATCAGTCATTTGTGAAGAATTTAAATGGCCCAAACGTGAAGGGCCCAGCTTCTCACCCGGAACTGATTGAGGCCATCAAGGCGGATATCAAGACCTTCATAGAGGAAAATGAGGTATCTCGTTGCGTGATGATCTGGTCTGGAAGTACAGAGGCATATTTGGAGCCCAAAGAAGTTCACGGCTCCCTAAGCCGGTTTGAGGAGGCACTGGAAAGGAGCGATCCTAACATCTCTCCCAGCATGCTTTACGCCTATGCCGCTCTAAGCAGCGGTATCCCTTACATAAATGGTGCTCCCAACCTCACCGTGGATATTCCTGCCATGGAGGAGCTAGCGGAGAAGCAAGGGGTTGCGATTGCGGGAAAGGACTTTAAGACAGGGCAGACATTGATGAAGACCATCCTGGCGCCCGGATTAAAGGCCCGCGTTCTCGGACTTACCGGTTGGTATTCCACCAACCTTCTTGGTAACCGGGATGGCAAAGTCCTGGAAGACAAAGACTCATACAGGACCAAAGAGGAGAGCAAGCTATGCGCCCTTGAGACCATCCTGCAGCCGGATGTCTACCCCGATCTCTACGGGGACTTTGAGCACAAGGTTGTAATAAGCTATTACTCACCCCGAGGCGACCAAAAAGAAGGTTGGGACTGCATTGATATTTTTGGCTGGCTCGGCTATCCAATGCAGATTAAGGTGAATTTCCTTTGCCGAGACAGCATCCTAGCGGCGCCCCTCGTGCTCGATCTGGTCCTATTTATGGATTTGTCACAGAGGGCTGATATGGTTGGCATACAGGAATGGCTCTCATTCTATTTTAAGAGCCCGCAATCCGCTGCTAATCTCTATGCCGAGCACGACCTTTTCATCCAATTGATGAAACTAAAGAACACCCTCCGTTTCCTTATGGGGGAGGATCAGATCACCCACCTAGGGTTAGATTACTATTACGCCATATAAGAGACTGAACCATGCATTAGGTCTACTTCATATTGCGAATCCGCACCTCGACCCACTGAACGCCCTTCAGCAGTCTTACGATTAAAGAAAGCCTTTTTGAACGACCGGTCAAGGAGCTTGAGGGTCAAGAAAGATCAGTTCAACTACAACGATTAAACGATGATAAGGAAACGCAAAAATATTGGTCTTGCCCTTGGTGCAGGCGGTGCGCGGGGGCTTGCTCATATCGGGGTCCTCAGGGTTTTTGAAGAGGAATCCATTCCTATCGATATGATAGTTGGCAGCAGTATCGGCGCATTGGTCGGCGGGGCCTTTGCCGGTGGGATGGGGACATATGAACTGGAGAAAAGGCTTGAAGAATTTCTAGAGAGTTCGACCTATCAGGAGTCGGCCCTCAAGTCCATAAGGGCGGGTGAGGATTCTGAAAGGAAGTCGAGTCTCACACAGCAGATCCAGGCCTTTTTTAAGAACCGCCTTTTGCTGGTTCAGGCCATGTTTAAACCCGGTATTCTTGAGAGTGAAGATTTCCATGGCATGATTGATTTCTTTCTTCCTGATATCGAGATCCAAGATACCTTGATACCTTTCAGGGCAGTGGCAACGGATCTCGTCAGCGGTGAGCCCGTGGTTATTTCTCAGGGTTCTCTGCGTAAGGCAGTGATGGCCAGCTGCGCGGTTCCTGGTGCAGTATCGCCGCAGTCCACTGACGGGATGCTCCTGTCTGACGGCGGCATAATCTACATGGTTCCCACAACGGTAGCCAGGGCGGAAGGAGCGGAATATCTTGTTGCGGTTAGTGTGAACAGGGAGGTATATTCTTCCGAAAAATTCTCAACGGCTATAGATACATATGTTCGGTCTACGACTATAGGCCTATTTCACATCGAACAGCGTTTACTCCGGGAGGCAGACATGGTAATTCTTCCAAGGGTCGGAAACTTGCACTGGACCGATTTTGGACGTGCTACAGAATTGATCTTAGAGGGAGAGAGGGCAGCCCGTGAAAGACTCCCGGACATCCAAAAGGCCTTTCACTCCCCAATCCGGTGGTTGCCATCGAAACTGTTTAAGCGAATTTTTAAGAGGTGCTAAGGTCAAGACCCGGGGCCGAAAAGGATGGAAAATTTTTAGAAATGAACAGGAGAACCGAGAAAGGAGGTCAACATGCCAAAGGCAAGAATCACAGTGGTCAAGAAGGTGAATAATAGGGATCTATATGGGGAAAACCCTCCAGCCGCCTTCGATGAGGGCAGAATCAGGCCGGAGTGTGACCGGTTTTCATTAGGGCAGGAATTCGTTGTTGAGAGCCATAACTGCCCCGAGGGTTTTTGTAACTGGGCATTTGCCGACATACAGAGGGATCTTGTGCATGTCCTTTACGGCGGCTACTACCCCTGGATGAAAGAGAAGGGCGTGGCCATCTCATGCTGCACCGATGGTCTCAGGCCTGTAGTTTTCAAGCTGGAGAGGATAGAGGACTGAGGAAAGGAGGAAGCTATGAAGATTCTGAAGGTCAACATGACAGAAGGCAAGATCGAGTCGATGCCCGTGCCCGAAGGCAAGGTCCTTGGGGGCCGGGGAATGATCGACTATCTGATGACCGAGTATGGTTCGGCCACGGCCCACCCACTTTCTCCCCAGGCCTTATTCGTTGCTGCGATCGGGGTTCTGGGCGGAAGCGCCGCGCCCAACGCCCATCGAATTTCGGTAGGCGGGAAGAGCCCGTTAACAGGAGGCATCAAGGAGGCGAATGCCGGAGGCGTTGCCGGGCACAAACTTGGCCGTCTGGGTATCCAGGCAATAATGGTTGAAGGAAGGTCCGAGGAATGGCAGGTCCTAAAGTTGAACTCCAAAGGGGCGGGCCTTGAAGCTGCCGGGGACATTGTAGGCCTTAAGAACTATGCCGCATGCGAAAAGCTCCGCGAACGCTACGGTGATAAGGTCGGCATTATGATCATCGGCCCTGCGGGAGAGATGAAGATGTGTAACTCCAGCGTGGCGATCACAGATCCCGAAGGGAGACCCGCCCGTCACTGCGGCCGGGGGGGTGTTGGAGCCATCATGGGCGCCAAGGGTCTTAAGGCAGTTGTGATTGATGACTCTGGCGGTGAACTGCGTAAACCCGTAAACGAAGAGGCATTCAAGGTCGCGGTCAAGGAATGCGCGGAGGCGATTCGCAAGGGGGCCTCTACAGAGGCGTTCCACACCTTCGGGACTCCCATGTTTATTGAGGCGGACAATGAACGCGGCAGTCTCCCTACTTATAATCATAGGCAGGGTTCCTTTGAGGATGAGAAGCGGAAAAAGGTCAATGCCAATGCCATCCAGGAGACAAACAAGTCAAGGGTCGGCAATACGGGATGTGGCCATACCTGTATGCCGGGCTGCGTCATCCAGTGTTCTCCCTTTTTTTATGACAAGGAGGGCAAATACGTCACCAGCGGGTTTGAATATGAGACCATAGCAATGCTTGGACCCAACCTGGGAGTCGATGATCTGGACGCAATTGCCAGGATGGACCGTGCCTGTGATGAATACGGACTCGACACCATCGAAACCGGCTGCACCATTGGACTCTTGAACGACGCCAGGCTCTTTGAATTTGGGGATGCGGCCAGGGCCGAGGCCCTTATCGAGGAGATCGGGCAGGGGACTCCCCTGGGCCGGATTATCGGAAGCGGGACAGCCAATGCGGCAAAGGCCCTGGGCATCGATAGGGTCCCGGCCTGCAAAGGTCAGGGGATCCCGGCCCATGCGGCCCGTAGTTCCAAAGGATGGGCCATTGCCTATACATCAAGCCCCCAGGGTGCCGATCATACTGCCGGCGTTGTCCTGGATGAGCCCCTCTCCAGAGAGGGACAGGTCGAAAGGGGCAGGCAGTCTCAGATCCTCACGGCCGCCTTTGACTCCACGGGCCTTTGCATGTTTACCTTTCTGACTGATGCCTTTGGGATCGTCACATCCATGATCAATGCCCTCATCGGGACAAATCTCTCCGAGGACGATTATGTGCAGATGGGGAAAGATATCCTGAAGCAGGAGAGGGAGTTCAACCTCAAGGCGGGTATCGGGCCGGAGGCGGACAGGCTCCCGGATTGGATGAGGACTGATCCTCTGCCGCCAACCAATGCGGTATTTGACGTCCCGCAGGAAGAGATAGATAATTTCTGGAATTTCTAAGATTCGAAGGGCTTAGCGGCATTTTTCAAGTCCTTCATGGCCCGCCAGGTCCCGATCGAGGAAAGGATGCCTAAGGATCTCCTTTCTTGACGGGCCGCGGGCCTTATCTTAACTTGGGTTGGGCGGTTCCACGTTCAAGGTTCTGGGTTGATGAGCCCTGAGAGGCTCAATCCAAAAGACTTAGGTCTCCATAGAGGCGTCAAATAATTTTCACCAAATGGGTGAAAGAGGCTAAGCCAGGCATCGGACTGTAACGTTAGGTAATGTCAATATGTTATAACTCTTGAACCTTTAACCCTGAACCTAGAACCGATTAGTTTAGGCTTAAATGGGTAGGGGGGTATCATTTCAGAAGGCTAAACTGTTACGTGGGGAGAAAAAGAGAGGGATAGGTCATGATCATAATGTTAGAGGTCGCTTCCATTCTCCATCAAAAAATCCCCCCTTCTGACAAAAACCTGCGTCGGGACAAGTGGGAGGTGCAGGAAGAGACCACCGTGGCTGAGGTCCTGGAGATGTTGAACCTGGGCCATATCCCTGTCATCTTAATGCTCAACGGTCGTCAGGGGCAGAGAGACACGATCTTGAAAGAAAATGATGTCCTGAAGATCTTCTCAGCGGTCAGTGGTGGCTGATTCAGCCTGTGACTGGTAATTGTTGTAGGATTCTTTGATGATCTCAAGGGAGTGGAGCACCCTGTAAGGGGTTAGTTGATTGAACTGGAGCCTGCAACTGAGGCAATCGGTGGCGATCAGATCGGGGTCGATTCTCTTAAACCTTGCAATCAATCTGCCGGATATCTTTATGGAGAGGGGGTGGAAAGATTTCTTGAAGCCCATAACGCCCCCATTTCCGCAACAGTATATCTCGTCAATTGCCTCCAGGGATAACCCAGGGATCAAGCCCAAGAGATTATAATATGGTTTCCCGATTTTTTGCTCCCTCAGGTGGCAGGGGGGATAATAGGCCACCCTGGCCGATAAAGGCCCCAGTCTCGTGTAAAATTCGCCTTCCGAATGGAGCTTCAGTAGATATTCACCCGCGTCATAGGTGTTTTCAGCCACGGTGATTCGTTCCCTGGCGCTGATGGAGGAAAAATAGCCATCGTCCCTCAAATAAGTCTTGAGAAACTCTATCCACACCAGACTCAAGCCATCGTGGACAGAAGAAAGGATGGGGCCTTCGCTCGGCAGCCTTACAAAACCACCGTCAGATACGGCCAATGAATCCGCGTATTCAGGAGAATGGTAGGCCCCTGCCTTTAGTATACATTTAAGAAAGTATCCACATGTTGGGCAGGAGCAGACGATATCATATCCCTCTTCCACGGCCGCCATTAAGCGGGGCAAATTGTATCTTACAAATTCCATGGTCAATTGGGTGTCTCCTTCAAGGAAGGCAGGCATGCCGCAGCATTTCTGTTCGGGATAATAGACCTCAATACCGTTCATCTCGAAGACTTCAACAAATGCCTTTGCCACTTCGGGAAAAAAGAACTTGGCGGTGCAGCCGGCAAAATATGCCACCTTCCTCTCCTGTTCGCTCCCCGGCCTTATATTCACCTTTCGCCGGCTGATCCATTTGGGGAAGTTTTCCCTGGGAAATTTGGGAAATTTACGCCCTCGATGAAGTCCGGCCGCCCTTTCTATCCACCCCCTTGTGATCCTGTTCTGCAAGAATGCGTTGCCTAATACTGGAAAGGCCCCTCCCAGTTTCCCAATACGATCAAGGTTTTCGATTGCGCGGACCTTAAAGCCTAGCCCGTATTTTTCTCCGTACTCGGTCTTGGCAGCGAGCAGGGCCTGGCGGATATTAGGGCAGGGGCACAGGGCACAAAAATTACACAGGCCAACCAGATTTCTTAGATCATCGGTATGGATGTCTCCGCCAGTTTCTCTCTGTTTGTTGTACAGCATGAAGATCTCGGGAAACACCAGGCAGGAATTGCCCAGCAGATCCCTGCAGACATCGCAGCCGCCACAATAGTTAATCTCATATCTGAGTCTATCCTCAGCGCCCATTTGCCCCTCAATCGCGGGCGTTTACTGATTCGTCTATCCCCTTAACCCCGAACCTTCGTAACACTTTAGCGTTTTGAAAGAAAGGCCGCCTGTGGCCCGGGGGGAGGGCCGTGAGGGTCTTTTTTCCAAAGGACGTAAAAGACGGCATCATTTCATAGAACGGCAGTGAGGTCTTAAACCTCGTTACGCAACAGCCCCATCGGAGGACGTCCCTATGAAGAGCCCTCTCCCTGCCTGTTAGAAACTGTATTTAAAGCTAAGGGGGCGTTCCAGAGGCAGTAAAGAATTTGGGTTACGTCCTTTGGAAAAAAGACCGTCGCGGTCCTCTTGCTCCTCAGTGTTTTCAAAGCGCTAAAGTGTTGCGAACCTCTAACCCGTGATCTCCGGCCCATGAAAGGTCTGGGGTATGTGTGTGCCAGTCGGTTGCCTGCTGGAAGGTATAGCCTGCGCGGAGTATCACCTCTTCGTCATATGATTTTCCGTAGAGCATGAGGCCGATTGGGAGACCCGTGCCGGTAAACCCGCATGGCAGGCTTAGGCCGCACAGGTTCAGGATGTTGCCAATCGATGTGTTGCGAAGATAGGCCACGTTAATCTCTGAGTAGGTGTCCATATCCCGGTCAGCCTCGGCCAGCGGAAGGGCGGGGCGGGTTGTGGTGGGAACGAGCAGGACATCGATGTCCCTGAGGGAGTCATTGGCCTCTTGCCTGAGGCGGTTCCAGTCCAGCTGGTTTTGCAGGTATTCGCTCGCGCTGATCTCCCTCCCTTTGATCATCCGGTGAGCCACGATAGGGTCTAACCGATCGAAATGCTCCTCAAGCCACTTCTTGTTGATGGTATAGGCCTCTGCGGCGATAATAAGGCCACGGGGGTTGAGCCTCAGGGCCTCTGTTGCCTCTGGGAATGGCGTACTCTCCACATAGGCCCCCAGATCCTGGAAGACCTTTCCACATTCCCTTACGGCGCTCTCTATTTCCGGGTCTATATCTTCCCAGAAGGTCGACTCAGGAAAGGCCATACGTAACCCCTGAACACCCTGTTTCAGGTGCTTCAAGACGTCATGGGGCCCTAAACCCCGGGTTGTCTCGTCGTTGAGATCAGGGCCATGGAGATGCTGATAGATAATTGCGGCATCCTCCACCGACCGTACCAGGGGCCCCACCGAATCCAGGGTCCAGCTCAAGGGATAGACGCCCGCCCGGCTGATCCTACCTACAGTGGGCTTCAAACCAACGGTTCCGCAAAGAGAGGCCGGAATTCGTATCGACCCGCCTGTATCGCTCCCCAGGGCCATTGGCGTCATGCCGGAGGCAACAGCAACCGCTGAACCGCTGCTGGATCCACCAGGCAAATGGTGGGCATGCTGCCAGGGGTTGTGGGGGGTACCGTGATCATGGTTTATTCCTACACCACTGTAAGCAAACTGAACCGTATTGGTCTTGCCGAGAAGGATCATTCCGGCCTGGGCCAGTCTGCCCACTACATAGGCATCCTTTGAAGCTATATTGCCTTCAAGCAGGGATGTCCCGGCCGTAGTAGGGAGGCCCCTCACGTCATATAGATCCTTGGCTGCAAAAGGGATGCCGTGAAGTAACCCCAAATCCTGCCCGGACCGTAAAGCGGTTTCCGCGGCACGCGCCTCACCCAGGGCCCTTTCGTGGCAGACCAGCCGGTAGGCGTTCAGTCTGGGGTCCAGGGATTCAATACGGGCAAGGTAATGCCCTGTGAGTTCAACAGGGGAAAGTCCTTCCTCGCGGATCCTCCGTGCCAGTGAAGTGATGGTATGGTAGTGTAAAGGGATCTTATCCATTTTGTTCCTTTCTTGACTCCTGGGGCACGCTGGTGCACATTATCAAACCTAATCTAAGCGATAGGGCATGCGATTGCAAGTCCGATCCGTTATGGATCTCGAAGTTCAGGAGAGGTGTTTGCATATTTATAAACGACGTTTAGAAATAGTAAATTCTCTCTTGACAAATAGTTTTTGCAGCGTTAGGTGATCATTTTATTGGGAAAAGGCCTTCCTTTTATAAGCCGGCATCTACCTTGGGGGAGCCCTGTGCAAAAGAAAGACGACCTGGCGAGAAAGATTGGAGGCAGAGTAAAGGGGTTCCGCAAGGGTTCGGGTCTTACCCAGAAAGACCTGGCCGATGCCGCCGGGCTTTCACCAGCTCTACTCTCCAGAATAGAGAACGGCCTTGTGATGCCTTCTATACCTACGCTTCAAATCATCTCTGATACCCTAAAGACGGAAATAGGATATTTCTTCAAAGATGAAGAGCAGGATGGCTATGTGGTCACCCATCCGGGCGAGCGCCGTGTCGTTGTCTCCAAATCAGGGCCACACGGGAAATTGGCCTACGAGCTGGAACTCCTGGCCGAAGGGATGAACAATCCCTTCATGGAGCCTGCCATCGTGACGCCAGTCGGCAGGGACGAAGAGGTCCTCCTAAGGACCCATGATGGTCAGGAGTTCATGTACGTGATCGAGGGGAGGCTCAAACTGACTGTAGGGTCAAAGGAGTTCATCCTAGGGGTGGGCAATGCGGCTTACTGGAATGGCAGGGTCCCCCACAAGACGGTCAATCTGGGACAAAAAAGGGCAAGGGCAGTGCATGTGCACCTGATCCCTGGCCGGTGGACCGGAACCTTCCAGCATGAAGACCTTCCTGACAGGGGCAAGGGGGCTGCAAAGAGGAAGGTGAAATAGTGGATTTGGTGCAGAGTGGAAAGAAGAGACCTTTCTTAGAGAGGAGGTGAGTACCGGACATATAGGTGTTCAATGGTCAGTTAAAGGATCTAAAAAGAAAGGAGTAGGGTCATGACGACAAAAAAATGCAGTTATTTCAAATGTTTTATGGTTTTTGTCCTATCTTTATCTTTAATAGTCCTCTTTTCCCCCCTTAGCGAGGCAGCCAAGTTCAAGAAGGAGTACAAGATGCAGCTCAATGTTGGTCCGACCTTCTACTGGGGTATGGGGGCTGTCAAATTTGCTGAACTGGTGAAAGAGAAGACAAAGGGTAAGATCAATATCAAACCTTACTTTGGCAGTGCACTTCTGAAAGGGGCACAGTTGAAGTCGGCCCAACTGGTTGCCAACGGTGTTATCGACTGTGCCTATGAGTCCACCATTAACATCTCTCCGGTTATCCCGGAATGTAATATATTTTCCCTCCCCTTCTTCATAAACAACTTTGAGAACCTCGATAAGATGGAATACGGGCAGACAGGAAAGGCAATTTTCGCGGCCATGAGTAAAAAGGGTCTGGCGGGTCTTGCATGGGCTGAGAACGGGTTCAGGGAGGTCACCAACAGCAAGAGGGCCATCAGGAATCCTGATGACCTGAAGGGCTTGAGACTGCGTGTTGTGGGGAGCCCCATATTTATTGATATCTTCAGGCAGTTAGGGGCTGATCCTGTTAATATGAATTGGGGCGATGCAGTAACCGCATTCCAGCAAGGCGTAGTGGATGGCCAGGAGAATCCCGTGGGCGTCCTCATCCCTGTTCAGATCTGGCAATACCACAAATATGCCACCTTCTGGAACTACCTTGTAGACCCCTTGATCGTATATTGGAACAAGAAGGAATGGGGCGCCTTCCCGAAGGATATCAAAAAGGCGATCAAAGAGGCTGCTGTTCAATCAGGGCGGTTCGAAAAGGCCCTCTGTCGCGCCGGACTTGACGGGGATAAGTCCATAAACATCCTGAAGAATGACTTCAATTATACCATGACGGTCCCTGATCCCGTGAAGTTTATGGAGAGTAAAGGGATGACAGTCATCTTCCTTTCCGATGAGGAGCGAAACGCCTTCATAAAGGCCACGGAGCCCCTCTATAAGGAATGGGTCCCAAAGATCGGAAAAGGTCTATATAAAAAGGCCAAGGCCGACATGGCGAAATGATATAATTGACGATTGAACAATCCTCGTCAAGTATCACAACATGATCAGTGTCGCCGGATGGATGGGTGGCTATTTCCAGCATTCATCCATCCAGAGGCTACCTGAACCAGACCTTTACCGATCATCTTATAAAGAGGGAAATTTCATGGACGAGCCAAGCCAGCGCATCAGAATAGATCACTGGATAGCCGCTATCCTCCTATTCACGATGGCGTCAATTGCCTTCATTAATGTCCTCAGTCGCTATCTGTTTCACTTCTCCTTTGCGGCTACAGAGGAAATTACCATCAATCTATTTGTCTGGTTGACTGTAGTCGGCTCAGGCATTGCCTTTGAACGTGGGGGTCAGCTTGGAATGGTTACCCTCTACAATACCTTTCCATTAAGATTCAAGAAGACTGTAATCATTTTCAGTTCAGCTCTGAGCGGGATACTCTTCATCCTCGTTGATATATACACGATTCAGGCCATATATGAGGAGCTGACCCTGTTTCATGCGACCTCTGCGGCCCTGGCTATCCCTGTATGGATCTACTACATCGGTGTTCCTATTTTTTCTGTTTTTGTATTTGCAGGGATATACAGGGATGCATCTTCCAAATTAGAAAAACTTTAAAACTTTAGCGCTTTGAAAACACTGAGGAGTAAGATGACCGACCGCGAGGGTCTTTTTTCCAAAGGACGTAAAGGACGGCATCATTTCATAGAAC
>CAYVMN010000136.1:0-12808 GCA_964452575.1 uncultured Desulfobacteraceae bacterium
TCGACAGCCACAGGTCGCAGAGTTCGTGGGGAAGGGTGAAAATCCCGTGATAGTGGTCACAAGCAAGGAGTCGGGCCTTTCGTTTCAAAAGCCACCTTTCAATCTGTATCCAGGCACATAACGGGCAGATGCGGTGTTTACAGGAATTATACCACTGCCTCTGATAGTGTCCATCTGGACACGCTTGAATATGCCCTCCCAAAAGGGCCGTGCGACAGACCAGAATGGCTCTTGCCGCTGCCCTCACATGCCGCGGAAGGGCACGGCCGCTTTCGAAGTCTTCATATCGAGTCTGAAATATGCTCTGAAGGGTGACATTGGGCATGACGTCATCTTACAGTATAAATTACCATCTATCACCCTTAAATAAATTGCATTTTAAATTATTATTCCTAAATCTTAGCAAACCATCCCCCGCGGTAGCGGGTTAGTCCAACGACCAAGCTCACTGGTGGCAATGAAGCGCAGCGAAATTGCCATCCAGTGCAGCGCCTTGTTAGCCATTCTTTCGTTGAATTATATCCATTACCGGTTTGTTGCCCCTTTCGGAATTACAGTGCAAGCAAGCCGTTATAAGGTTATCGTACGAGTTATCGCCGCCCTTTGAGACGGGCTGAATATGGTCAAGGGTAGCGGAAAATCTTGTTAGTTGTTTTTGACAATAATGGCATTTGTAGCCATCACGCTCGAATATCTTTAGACGGTTCTCGCGCACATTGTAGTAATCAAGTTCTTTTTTTGTGTCTACTACAGAAGACTCTGCTTCAACAGCTATTTTCATTGCATTTTGGCAAAGGGGAATTTCCTCTGGTAGGCATATTTTATATAACGTTCCCTCATTTGTCGTATCACCAGCCCGCATGATCGCTTCCTTTTCTTCAAGGCCCCGAAGTGCCTGCTGAGTTGAACTGATATTTATCTCTGCATCCTTTTTACCCCTGCCTCGACTTTGACTAGATGATATTGTGCCCCGAGAAAGGCCAGATGTGCTAACTCGAACATATTGCTGTCCTGAATCAAGAATTGATTGCCTTAAAAGACGTCAGTACACGGCTGCTTCATAGGGAAGAAGATAGGGTTGTAGAAAATCTACTACTGAAGTTATGATCTCTGGAATTTCCAGCGCATCGAAGTTCTTTAGAAAGAGTTGCTCCTCTTCAGTAAGCACGTCTTTTTCTAAGCTATCAAGCAGCTCTCTAATTTTTTCTATTGTCTGCTTTGATTCATTCATATGACATCCTTTGATGGCTAACGCGTTGCTCACGGGGCGCGGCTTTTTGCGCTCCCGTGCAGCAAAATGTTCGGTTTAACTATCCACCTATAGTCCGCAGGTACATCTCAAGAATGTGCCAGACCACATAGAGAATCGCACCGATAACGAGTAGTCTGAACTGTAGGTTAGCGTACCTGTTGGCCTTATTTGACTGGTCCTCAAAAATCTCTCGGAGTGTTTCGCGTGCAACCTGAATTACCTCCGGATTCGTCCCCACAAGATTATGCCGACCAGTATTCACTTCTAAAAGGGCTGCATTCGTGCGTAATCCTGAACTCACATAGGCACGATTTCGGCAACCAAAAAAGAAGCTTAGTGCCCAAGCCAGTACAGCGGCCGCAAGCGGGAGCTGTGACCAGCTCAGCGATGCTCCTTGGGTTTGTTTAACCACAAGAGCAATTGCTGTGCCAACGACCGCGAGCAAAAAGTACGTATGCTTATTCTGTGACTCGCGTAACGCCCGATAAATGTCTAACTCTTTTTCAGTAATAGTCATCCTTGGTTACATCTCTTAATAATTGGTCTATATTACCGAACAGTTAGGATAGGTGGAAAATTTTCCATCTATTGCCTATATATCATGGAAAAACTTCCATCTATTCTCATATCTTTATATAAAATATGGAAAAAACCCTATTCACTTTTCCATATATTACATGATAGTGTTGATAGCATGGAAAATTCAAAAAAATTCCGCCCGAATCCTAAACTTCGGCTCATGGATCAGGTTCGATAGGTCCTGCGGTTCAACAAAAGGTCGCCGCCTCCACCCAGCGTCTGGTCCTCAATGCAATTGAAAAGGACATTTCCGTCGTCCGAAGCCCACTGGACGGGCTTGAGCAAATCTGCTTTCTCTCGACAATGCCCGGATGTGTCTGTTCACTAATCACACTATTGCCCTATGAAATCAGCTGGGAACCGTCTCAGGTTGCAATTTGTGATGGAAGTTTTCCCTCCCAACAGGAAAAATAGCTCCTGTCAGGAGTTGGGTAGGCCCATTTTGAGGTGTTTGTACATCGGGGAACTCCCTAGGCTTAAGGCTTTATGATTGACGATTGCTGATTGTTGATTGCTGATTTAATGGTTCTGGGTTGCTTGTTTAAGCATGGGAAATAATAATGGAAATAGAGAAAAAGTCAAGAGAAATCGGTTGGCTACCTCTCTCCGGACCAGAGGCTCCATCTTGAGCCTTGCCCTCAGCGGGACTAGCCGTAAAAAAGTGGAGTCGGGTCTGCCCTTGACATCGGAGAAGTAAGAATAATTAGCCTAAAAGCAGATCAGGCGATGGCTTTATGGCACGGCTGATCCAAAATCAACAGTACAAACGGAGAAGGGAAAACAGAACGTCTCCCAATTTAATAAGGTCTTGGGAGAAAAACTTTAAAGATGAGAAAGACAGCTATCCGGAGCCAGTCGTTAATTCTTGGTAGATTTTAACATGAATTGAAGTTCGTAGCCCAATACCCGGGCATACTCATTTAGAGTATGAAGAGAAATATGATCATCTTTTGCATTTTCAATCTTAGAAATACTCTGCTGGCTAAGAGACCATTTTGCAGCAACTTCACGCTGGGTCAGTTTTAGTTTTTCCCTGGCTTCTCTTAACATGGAAGCGATAAGTAGTTCACCTTTTCGCTTTTCCACCGCTGCGGTAAACCCCGGCTTCTCAAGTTCTTTTTTTGCTATCAAGCGGTCAAGGTCATCCATTCTCTCCTCCTCTTACACGCTCAAAATAATCCTTTCTCATTTTTACACTGAGCCCTTTTCTTGACGTTCAGAATAAGAAAACAACGCCATGGTGGCCCACCCGCAATCATATAGTTGTGTTCTATGAGGCTCCTCTTGGGGTTATTTACGTTTCAGTTAATCCTGCCGACTGCTCCCCGACCTTCTCCGGCTTGATGTTGCAACAATTATAATCTAGGCCTTGTCCAGGTACTCTGACCACATCCGGCTTTGCAACATGGCAATGTGTTTGAACTTCGCACCAAGTTCACCTATACGCCCGGGGGCGCCCCTTTCTACCTCGGTTTCCAACTCAGGGCAGATATAGCGATGGCATATGAACGGTCTGGATTCTGGTTCAAGGGTGCATCCGGTCGGACCCAGGAACCAGCAACCCTTCCTGGTCATTGCCTCTCTTCTCCACTTCGTTTTTCTCCCTGACAGCCTGAGAAAGAGCAGATCCTTCTCCGTGAAAAGATAATGGACCTTGGTGCAGCAGGGGACTTCGCATCTGGAACATACGCGCTCCACGTACCCCCTTTGTCGTTCCGTTACTTCAGAGAGGAGGCCCTCTATCTTATTCACCGTCTCAGCGACCATTCTTCAAATCAATCCCTCTCCGGATTGCAATCGTTCACCACAGAGGGCACAGAGTACACAGAGCAAACTCTTTTGTTTTAATGGCAGCACCGATTACAGAGCCTGTTATCTCATCTATTTCTTCCACAATTTATTCCCTCTGTGTTCTCAGTGATCTCTGTGGTGAAATGTTACCCCTGGTTTTTTTCTTTATAGCATGGATGGCAGGAAAAGAAAGCCATTTGCGGCTGACCATATTTCCTTGACTTACCATCTGTTTTCAATATCATTCCTTGCGGTTAAGCTGTGGCGCGGATTGGCATTCGTGGTGATAGGGTCAGAGAAGTAGTTGATGGATTGGGGCATTAGAAAGGAGATCTGCACATGTATGATCTGATTGACATTTTAGGAAGTCAGTATCCCGTAATACAGGGGCCTATTGGTGAATTAAACAGTCCCAAGATGGTGGCAGCTGTGTCTGAGGCTGGGGGTTTCGGTATGCTGGCCCTGGGGTTTACCAGAGACCTCGAAGAGATCAAAAAGATGATCGCCGAGATTCGGGCCCTGACTGATAAACCCTTTGGGGCCAATCTTATGATCGCAATGAATCCGGCCAATGAGCAAATCCTCCAGGTCCTGGCCGAGGCTGGGGTGAAGACAGTGACCACCTCGGCCGGTGCCCCGAAAAAGATCTATCCCAAGATCCATGAACTGGGGATGAGAGGCCTCCATGTTGCTCTGGATTTTTCCTCTGCCATGAAGGCGGCCGAGGCCGGTGCGGACGGCCTGGTTGTCTCCGGGTGCGAGTCGGGCGGCCTCAGGTTTCCAAGGCCTGAATCCTCCAACATGGTCCTTATTCCATTGGTCTGCGACCATGTCGACATACCCGTGGCAGCTGCCGGGGCCGTGGCGGATTCCCGCGGCTATCGGGCCGCCCTGGCCCTGGGCGCCCAGGGGGTCCAGATCGGGACCCGTTTTCTCTCCGCAGCAGAAAGCCCGGCCTCCCAGGCCTGGAAGGAAGCGATCCTAAATTGCCCAGAGGGCGGGACCACCCTAATCCCCTTGCCCGGCATGAACGTGCGGGTCATAATAAATCCCAGGCTGGCAGAGAAGATGGGAGATCCCAACATCGACCTCTCCCAGGAGTATAGTATGATGAACATGGGTAAGGCCTGGCGGTCAGGGGACTTTGATCTCTTTCCGGCCGGAGGCGGTCAGATCAGCGCCTTAATCACAGAGATCAAATCGGTCAAGGACATTATTGAGGAGATGGTGTCCTGAATTTGTCTGGGTCTTAGAGTTTGGATATTCGAATTTGGTTGCGGCCGAAGGCCTCAATCAGGAGGGTCCTATGCCAAGGAAGATGATCCATGATCTCTTGAGAATGAAGCATGAGGGAGAAAAGATCACATTTCTGACCGCCTATGATTACCCGACGGCACAGTTTGCAGAGGCAGCCGGTCTGGACATGCTGCTCGTAGGGGACTCATTGGGCATGTGCGTCTATGGATATCCAGGGACCATCCCGGTGACCATGGAGCAGATGATCGTTCATGCAGAGGCGGTCAGGCGTGGTGCACCCAACACCTTCGTCATCGGGGATATGCCGTTTATGAGCTATCAGAGCTCGTCGGAAAAGGCCGTTGAGAACGCCGGGAGGTTTTTGAAAGAGGCAGGCTGCGATGCCATCAAGGTGGAAGGCGGGGTTCGCGTGACCGCCCAGATCAGGGCGATCGTGGATGCCGGCATCGTGACAATGGGCCATATCGGGCTGACCCCGCAGAGTTCGGGCCAGCTGGGGGGCCACAAGGCCCAGGGCCGCACCGTAAAGGCTGCCAAGCTGGTCGTGGAAGATGCCGTGGCCGTTCAGGGGGCAGGCGCCCAGATGATCCTTTTAGAGGCAATCCCACCCGAGGTAGGGGGATATATTGCCAGGCGGCTGGAGATCCCGGTCCTCTCAATCGGCGCAGGCCCTTACTGTGACGGCCAGCTTCTCATTGTATCGGACATGATCGGCCAGTTTCAGGCCTTTACCCCAAAATTCGTCAAGAAGTACGGTAACGTGGCAGAGGTGGTATTGAACGCCATGAAAGAATATGTAGGCGAGGTCAGGACGGGCAGGTTCCCCACGGATGAACACTGCTACCATATGCTTGCGGGCGAAAAAGAGAAGTTCGAGATTGAGATGGGTTAATAAGGAGGTTTTTATATGATGGCTGAGCACAAGGGACAACCCCTGCGGGTAGCTAAGAGATTGATTAGGTTCACGGTCAACAAAGAGGCATACGAGGTTGAGGTCCACCCAAGCTGGACCCTTTATTACCTCCTCCATGACAGGATGGCTCTGACAGGGGCCAAGATGTTCTGTGACAGGGGGGCATGCGGGTCGTGTACCGTTATAATGGAGGGAAGACCCATACTCTCATGCATGACCCTGGCAATAGAGTGTGACGGGAAGGCCATAGAGACCATCGAAGGAATTGCGGCTGCTAACCACCCCCTCATTGACGCCTATGTCAAGCACCACTGCATGCAGTGTGGTTACTGTACGCCGGGCTTTATAATGACGGCAAAGGCATTGCTGGACAAAAATCCCAACCCCACAGAGCTTGACGTGAAAGAGGTCCTTGGAGGCAACCTGTGCCGGTGCGGCACCTACCCCCAGCACCTGAAAGCGGTGCTGGAGGCGGCCGAGAATCTTAGAGGAGGATAAGCAAAATGGCAATGAAGGCGCCGAGAGATTATCAGAAACTGCAGGCCGAAGGGAGATATCAGGTCGGGGCGGACGTCCCAACGGTCACCTTCAGTGAGATAGGGAGA
Source organism: uncultured Desulfobacteraceae bacterium (assembly GCA_964452575.1). Lineage (GTDB taxonomy): Bacteria > Desulfobacterota > DSM-4660 > Desulfatiglandales > Desulfatiglandaceae > CAYVMN01. Next base: position 6,398 of record CAYVMN010000136.1, read on the forward strand.
CGGGGCGTACGCCGTCTGGACGGCTATGAGAAGGCAAGCGGCCAGGCAATCTATACAAGGGACATACAGCTCCCAGGGATGCTGTATGCAAGGGTGCTTATGTCCCCTTACGCCCGGGCAAAAATTCTAAGAATGGACACGGCCAAGGCCCTTCCTGGTGTGAGGGCCATAATCAGATACGATGACGTGGAAGTAAGAGATAGGATGCTTAATGGGTGTTATTTTGGCCCAGAATGGGTAGCTCCGAGATTGGCGGGTTGGGCACTAAAGCCGATACGTCCTGTCCTTGGTGACGAGGCATGGTATGAGGGGCAACCGCTGGGGGCAGTGGTGGCTGCCGACAGTGAGGATATAGCGATTGAGGCACTGAGACTTGTGAAGGTGCAATGGAAGGAGCTGCCATTTGTCCTAGACCAGGAGGAGGCATTGAAGCCTGATGCCCCTATACTGCGACCCGGGACTGATACCAATTTACTCGAGCGTCCGAGGCAGTCGATTCAAAAGGGCGACGTAGAGAGGGGTTTCAGGGAAGCCGACAGAATAATTGAGTTCAGGGCCAGGCGGAATGCACACCTATGGGCCGGGGCAGAGCTGCCCAGTGTGGTGGTCAGATGGAATGGGGAGAAACTGGAGATATGGGTCCATGAGCAGCAACCCTATCACGCAAAGATGCTCCTATCTGAATGGCTGAGGATACCCATGAACAGGATCAGCGTCCATTCGCCGTATCAGGGATGTGCATTTGGAGGGAGAGGCAATCCTGCCAATAACTCGGAAAATGGGATGAACATCCTGGCGGCCCTGCTGGCAAGGAGGACCAGGACACCTGTCAAGTTGCTCTACGATAGAAGGGAATGCTTCTATGGTGAATCGGCAGATATGATGGTTGGCGACTTCAAGATCGGGGCCAAGAACGATGGTACAATCACAGCGGTGCAGATGAAGAATGTCTTTGCGGTGTATATGGGTACGCACGGTATTGATCACTTTGTTGAGAACACCAGGATTCCCAATGTCTTATGCGAAACCTCAACAGCAGATGTGAGTAAAGGGCCAGCCTGGTGGTGCCGATGTGAGCAGCTCCCAAACACCTTCTGCTTCACCCTCGTATTCGATCATGTGGCTGCTGAACTGGGGCTTGACCCGACCGAGGTTGCGTTGAAAAACGATGGCTACGATGGGCACGATATAACGGAGCTTTCGAGATACAAGCGTGAGCATGGATTTCCTGATAGGGACAGCCTCAGGGAGTGCATAGAGGCCGGCAAGAAGGCGATCGGGTGGGATGAGAAGTGGCACCGGCCGGGAACAAAGAGGCTTCCCAATGGCAAGATGCACGGCATGGCCTTTACGTGGAATCATGAGTGGGATGACACACGGGGGACAGGTTCTGCGGCCTTAATGATCGAAAACGATGGAACAGTGAGCATCATAGGGCAGCATTCAGATATTGGGGTCAACCCCTGGACCTCCTACTGCCAGATTGTCGCAGATGAACTGGGAGTGCGATACGAGGACATTAATATCAAACCCTTTACCCTGGACCATGGTTATGCCCTCATGTCGCCCGATGGTTCGGCCAACCTCTGCACAAATGGGGAGGTACTTAGAAAGGCCGCTCAGAAGGCCAAGAAGATGCTCCTCGACCTGGCTGCGCAGAAGTTTAAAGGGGTAGAGGCCGAGGAACTGGATATCAAGGATGGCGTAATCTATATGAAAGGAGATCCTGAAAGGCAAAAGACCCTGATGGAAGTTGTCGCAAGGACCATGCCCATGTCTGCCTCTGTTGCCCTGTGGCCTGAGCCGCCTATAATCACCTCGGCCTGGCATAATCAGGGACTGTGGGGCATGGCCCTGGAGACCGGGCGACCCCATTTGTGCAGGCAGGCCCACTTCATGGAAGTAGAGGTAGACACCGAGACCGGAGAGATTGAGGTGACAAAGGTGGTCAACGTAAATGACGTTGGCAAGGCCGTATCTCCTGAGACAGTAGAGGGGCAGATGTACGGCGGCACATATATGGGTGTCGGGAGGGCCATTAGCGAGGAGATGGTCTGGGATGAAAATACAGGGGTCCTTCTCAACCGCAATCTCCTGGACTACAAATACGCCACAATGCTTGACTGCGGACCTATTGAGACCATTATCAAGGAAACGGGTATGGGCCACGGTCCCTATGGGGCCGTCGGGGTTGCAGAAGATGTCGCCACCCTTATCCCCGCCCTCTTAGGTCCTGCTGTTCATAATGCAATCGGTAAATGGATCGATGAGTATCCCATCACGCCGGACAAGGTTCTCAAGGCCTTGGGAAAAAGTCAGGAAAGGGAATGAAATGAGGGAGTTCGCACACGTAAACGCAATGACCATTGAAGAGGCGGTCTCGATCCTGAGGGAGTTCAAAGGGACAGCAAGACCTATTGCCGGCGGGACAGACCTCCTGGGCCAAATGAAGGACCGGATACTCCATAGATATCCTGAGGCAATAGTCAATATCAAGACGATTTCAGGCCTAGATTATATCAGGGAAGAAGACGGCTCACTCAAGATCGGGGCACTCACCAGGCTTCAGGACATAGCCACTAACCAAGGGGTCAAAGACACCTATACTGCACTGGCAGAGGCGGCCCATAGAGCGGCCTCTCCGCATATCAGGGAGATGGGCACCATAGGCGGGAACATCTGTCAAAGCAACAGGTGCTGGTATTACTGGAGCCCTGAAAATCGCTTTCCCTGCATCAGGAAAGGGGGCAAGTTATGCTACGCCGTGGTCGGGGAAAATAGAGACCTCCATTCAATATTCGGAGCGGTAAGGGTCGTTAGCCCGCCTTGCTCCTCAAACTGTCCGGCCGGCACTGATATAGCCTCATATCTGAGCAGGATCAGGGATGGGGAGTTGCTTGAGGCTGCCAAGATACTCCTCGATTTTAATCCCCTTGCGGCGATAACAGGAAGGGTATGTCCCCATTTCTGTGAAGGGAAGTGTAATCGAGGTGAGTTTGATGAACCCATTTCCATAAGGTCCATTGAACGGTTCTTGGGTGATTATATTGTCGAGAAGGCAGGCCAACTCATAAGGCCTCCTGAAGTCAAATCTGAAAGGAGCGTGGCGGTTATTGGCTCCGGACCCGCTGGACTCTCTGCCGCATATTACCTTAGAAGATTCGGCCACAGCGTAACCGTGTTCGAGAAAATGGAGGAGCCGGGAGGGTGGCTCACCTATGGCATAGCGCCCTATAGACTCCCCAAGTCAGTTGTCAAGAGGCAGATTAGTGCCCTTGAGGGCTCAGGATTTCGACTTAGGCTCAAGGTGTCTGTAGGTAAGGATACAACAATTGAGGAGCTCATGGAGGAATTTGACGCGGTATTCCTTGCATGCGGGGCACAGAGAGAGAGGACCCTTGGGATAGGGGGCGAGAACCTGATAATCTCCGGTCTGGAGTTCCTGAAGGGCTTCAACAGTGGGGTTAAAGAGCCTCCCGGCAGGCAGGTGGCAGTAATAGGAGGTGGAAACAGCAGCATGGAGGTAGCAAGGGTGCTCCTTAGGATGGGGGCTGAACCTGTCCTTGTCTATAGGCGCAGTGAGGCCGAGATGCCGGCCATGGGAGAGGAAATTGAAAAGGCCAGGGAAGAGGGCCTTAGATTTGAGTTTCTTGCCATGCCGGTCGAGGCGTTCAAGAGGGAGGGTAAAACAGCCCTTAAGTGCGTAAGGGTGAGGCTTGAGGATCTGGATGATACGGGGAGACCCAGACCCGTACCAGTGGAAGGAACGGATTTCACCATCGACTTTGATGCTGTGATTAAGGCGATCGGAGCGGATCAAGACACGTCATGTGTCCCTGCCGAATTCCTTGATGAAACTGCATCAAAATATTCCCTGGGCAGGAACCTCTTTGCTGGAGGAGATTTCGTTACAGGTCAAGCAACTGTCGTGGAGGCCATAGCCGCTGGGAGGAAGGCTGCTTTTTCCATTGACCGATATCTCAAGGGTAATGCAACGGAAGCTGAAAATAAAGAAAAGGAAACCGGCAGATTTCCAGAGAGATTCAACGGCTCGTGCCTCAAGAGGATGGGCAGAGTAAAGGCACCTGAACTCCCGATATCAGAGAGAATGAAGGGCATGGACCTTGAGGATGCCTTGGGGCTCGGCTTAGGCGACACGCAATTGGAGGCGAACAGGTGTTTCAACTGTGGATGTGTGGCAGTTAATTCGTCAGACATTGCTCCTGCACTAATTGCCTTGAGTGCAAAGATCAAGACAACGGAGAGGGTCATTGAGGCCAATAGGTTTTTTGAGGCAGGAGTGGATAAGACGACAGTCTTGGCTGACGATGAGATAGTGACCGAGGTTCAGGTGCCCAGACCCAGGGAGGGAACCAGGAGCAGGTTCATCAAGTTTGCGCCCCGGAAGTCAATAGACTTCCCGATAGTAAACTGCGCAACGGCCATAGAAAGAGAAGACGGGGTGGTCAAGGCAGCCAGGATATGCCTAAACAGTGTCTATAACATACCATACCGGGTGATTGAGGCGGAGGAATCCATTATAGGGAGGCCGATAGATGAGTCAACCGCCGAATCTGCTGCCAATGCTGCCGTTACGGATGCGTGTCCATTAACCAAGAACGCCTACAAGATCCAGATATCAAAGGCATTGGTCAAAAGGACCATATTGGCATGTATATAGAGTCACTCTTTCCCCAAATCGCTATCTGTTCACTGAAACGGCCCTCAGGCGATGGGCACAACAAGATCTACCAAGAGGGGGAAACGAAGGAAGAGGTTGAAAAATAACTGTGGAAAAAAATGAGATCCAGTTGCTTTCAGTTGGTATTGATGTGGGAAGCGCGACAAGCCATCTGGTCTTCTCAAATCTGGTGTTGCGACGGGATGAACGGTCCGGTTATCGCCGTTTCGATATTGAGGAGAGAAACATAATCTATGAAGGAAATATAATAAATACACCTTTATTGGATGATGATACAATTGATTTCAATAGATTAATTGATTTTTTAAGAGAAGAATATAAACTTGCAAGAATTGATCCTGAAGATATCCAGACAGGTGCAGTTATTATAACCGGGGAATCAGCCAAGAGGCATAACGCAAATCAAATAGTAGAGGCCCTATCCAGTGATGCGGGGAGATTTGTCGCAGCAACAGCAGGGCCAAATTTCGAAAGCCTAATCACCGCGATGGGCTCAGGTGCAACGGCCAGATCAAGGGATTACAACAAGACAATATTATCCTGTGACATCGGTGGCGGCACCTCCAACATTGCCGTGTCACGAAATGGCCAGGTTATATCTACAAGCTGTATATCTGTGGGTGGCAGATTACTTGCCGTAAATTCTGAAGGAAGGGTTTGGAGGATTGATGGGCCTGCAAAGAAGGTCATGGAACATATTGGATTGAATTACAAGATTGGAGATCACATTCCAAGAGAAGATATTGAAAGAATAGCAACCGGGTTTGGGGAGGTGTTATTCGAGGTAATTACCGGTCCAGCAAATTCCTTTTTGGCCAGGCAGTTAATGCTGACTGACGATCTGGCCTTTCCAGCCAAGATCGATGAATACTCGTTTTCAGGGGGTGTCGCTGAGTTCATATATGGAGGTCCTGGCAATTACAACGATATCGGGCAAATTTTGGCTGACAAAATAAGGGCCTTGACGCCCAAATTGAGATCTCCGGTCATAGAACCTGTAAATAAGATCAGGGCAACCGTTATTGGTGCGGGTGCCTATTCGTTATCCATTTCCGGTTCCTCAGGATTTATGGACGATAAGGTCTCATTTCCCATAAAGAATGTCCCTGTAGTCAGGGTGGATGTCGATGAATCACAGCTAAGTGTTGAACACATTAAATCACAGATAAACCTGTCACTCAAAAGATTTGATTTAAACGAAGGAGAAGAAATTGTAGGATTCTATTTTAGGGATTCAATCAGGGCCTTTTATCCCGAATTAGAATTATTTGCCAAGTCCATTGAAGCTGCTCTTTCCAATTCAATTGATAATAAAATACCGATTATCTTGATCTTCGAGAAGGACATTGCGTGTAGTGTGGGAAACGTAATCCGCCGGGAAACCGGTTTGAAGACCAACTTACTCTCACTAGATGAATTAACCCTAAAAGAAGGAGATTGGATCGATATTGGTGCCCCATTAGTTGCCGGACAGGTATTTCCCGTTACAGTGAAATCACTTTTCTTCAGCAGAAATTAGACCGGCGAACTGTAGGCATTACTTCAAGGGATGATGAGCGTTAGTCCAGCAAGGACATGCATTTTTCCCGAATGCCCTACCCTTCTTGCTTGTTAACCTAGCCCGCACTACCCCAAAAACCATCCTTTACAACCTGTAAATATCCGACCCCAGAGGGGGCCGGCTTTGGTTTAACCCCTGGAAGGGGATA
>CAYVMN010000137.1:0-12727 GCA_964452575.1 uncultured Desulfobacteraceae bacterium
GATAGGCGAGATCTTGGCCTACCCACAAACCTAACAATGATCGGGTGACACTACCGAAACGTCCGCCTATCGGGAAATTCAAAATTTCCCATGACCGGCCGTTCTGCCAAAATATCCCAGGACATATGCCCTTATTTCTAAATTGGTGGTGTTCCATTGGGGCATGAAACTGGAACAGTAACGAATCAGCTCCATAGAGACTTTGAGTCCGCTCTTTATAATGTTCCGGGACGCCCCTAAGGTCCTAAGATTGTCTTGCCTCTCTCTGTTGAATATCCGCCCCCGTCTTAAGTGTGCATCTCAGCTTCTTGGTCAGACCAAGATCGTGCATTTTTCCGGATCTAAGAACAAATAGAGTTCTTGTCCTTCTTCTCGGGGCACATTATGCGGGGCCTGCACCCTGATCATGGTATCATTTACCTCTACGAAGAAGTATATGCAGTGCCGGTTTGCACCACGTTTCCGGAGTCCATGACCACGATTCTATCAGAGATAACCATTGCCTCTGCCTGGTCGTGCGTGACGTAGACCGATGTGATGCCCATACGTCTTACCAGACTCTTGATTTCAAACCTCATTTTTTCTCTGAGCTTGGCATCCAGGTTGCTCAGGGGTTCATCCAACAGCAACACTTCAGGATTTCTCACGAGGGCCCGCGCAAGTGCCACCCTTTGCTGCTGTCCGCCGCTCAATTGGGCCGGATATCTATCTTCCAGGCCGTTCAAACCTATCAATTCCAACACCTCTTGCGCCCTTTCCTGGATAGTCCGCCTGGGCATTTTCTGGAGTTTCAAACCGTAAACGATATTCTTGTATACCTTCATATGGGGCCACACGGCATAGTTTTGGAACACCATACCGATTCCCCTCTTGGATGGCTGGACAAATCCTTCCGAAAGCATCGGCCTGCCGTCAATAACGATGTCTCCCTCCTCTGGTATCTCCAATCCGGCAATGCAGCGCAAGGTCGTTGTCTTGCCGCATCCGCTGGGCCCGAGAAGCGTCAACATCTCTCCCTTGTTCACTTCGAGCTGTATGCGATTAACCGCTACTATATTCTTAAAGCGCTTGAAGCAAAGAGATTCAATAGACGAGTCGCATTTAAGGTTCGGTAGAGACCCTGACCCTGGGGCAGGCCCTGAGATTTTTCAAGGCCTGCCCCTTTTTTGGGGTATTACACAGAGAACAGACTATACCTCCAAAATGAGCTTTCCGACCGTTTGACCGGATTCCATGGCCCGGTGGGCCATGTCAACTTCCTCAAAGGGAAATGAGGTAATAGGCATCGGAGGGAGCCGCCCTTCCTCGTCCCATGCCAGCAGGGTATCCATGATGGTGCGAAAGAGCTCCACCTTATCAAAAAGGTAGATCAGGTTGAAACCGCTTATGGTCTTGTTGCCTCCGGTCAGATCGAACGGGTTGAAGCGGGGGGTCTTTAGATAATACCAGAGCAATTTCATGACATTTTTTCGGCCAGAATGGGAGAACATGGAGGCAAAGCCATAGATCAACAACCTACCGGTGGGCCTCAGATGTCGGTATGATTCCTTGAGCGTGGAGGCGCCATTTGCGTCGAGGACGAGATCATACCCATCCGGGCTCAGTTTTTCGGCCTTGGCCCACAGATCCTGCCTGGCCTTATCGATTACAAGGGTAGCCCCGGATTTTTCTGCGGTTTCGATCTTCTCTGAACTACCCACTACCCCGACCGAGACGTTCCCATTTATCTTGACCAGATGAAGGAGTGCCGTCCCGACCCCTCCTGCCGCAGAATGGACAAGGACCTTATCAGAGGCCTTGAGATGTCCTACGTGGTGAAGGGCATAGTAGGCGGTCAGGTAGGCAACCGGAAAGGCGGCACCTCTCCTGAAGTCCCACCCCTCGGGAAGCCTCCACAGGTGATCACCAGGCAAGTTGATTGAAGTCGCATATGCGCCAAAATGTGATGCCCCGAAGACCCTGTCACCCGGCTTGTAGTCCTTAACCCTGCTGCCGGTGCGAGCTACAATCCCTGAAAACTCCAGCCCGGGGCAGATGGGATATCGCCCTTTGGCTGCCGCGTAGAGCCCCAATCGTACACTGATATCAGCGAAATTGATACCACATGCCCTGACCTCAATCTGGATCTCCTCTGGCCCGGGCCCTGCGATAGGGGAATCATCAAATTGGAAAACCCGGTAACTGCCGGGTTTGACTATCATGATTCGTGTGCGAGGGGAGCACACCTAGGACCTCTGGACCGTCTGCCAGGCCAGCTCCGATAGGAACTTTGCATAGATACCGTGCAGTTTTGCGGTTTCGGAACTGGCAATACCATCCAGCCCCCGTTTATAGACTCCCTGGGCGATAGCAGCAAGGCGAAATAGGCTGAATGCTATAAAGAAGTTCCAGTATGGGGTTCGGAGGCTCCCGGTGCGGCGGCAGTAGCTGTCGATAAAATCATCTTCTGTTGGTATCCCCAGGTCCTCGAGTTTGAGGCCGCCATAACCCAGACGCTCACCTTCCGTATGGGGGATGTAGTAGTTTATACAGCTATAGGCAAGATCCGCCAGCGGGTGGCCCAGTGTGGAGATCTCCCAGTCGAGCACGGCCACTACTCTCGGTTCAGTAGGATGAATGACCAGGTTTTCGAGTCGGAAGTCCCCGTGCACGATCGAGGTCCGGTCATCATGAGGCAGGTTTTCGGAGAGCCACTGGATCAACCGATTCATGGCCTCGATTTCTTCCGTCTTCGCTGCCTCATATTGCTTGGTCCACCGGCTGACCTGGCGGGCCATGTAATTCCCCGGCTTTCCAAAATCGGAGAGCCCCAAGGCCTTCCAGTCTACCAGATGGATCCTGGCAAGGGTATCATTCATTGCGTCAAAGATGGCTGCCCTTTCCTTGGCATTCGATGCACGCTGGGCGGTCGCATTTCGAAAGATCCGGCCATCAACAAGTTCCATGATATAAAAGGCGGTACCGATAAGTGAGTCATCATTGCACAAGGCGTAGGCCTTTGGCACGGGAACGTCTGTTTGCTGGAGGGCCGAAATGATCCTGTACTCCCGATCAACCGCATGTGCAGAGGGTAGCAGTTTCCCTGGAGGCTTCTTTCGAAGCACATAGCGCGAGGTCTTATCTTCCAGGACAAATGTAGGATTCGACTGACCATATTTAAATTGACGGACACTGACCAGTCTTCCTGAAAACCCGTCCACATGCTCACGCATATAACGTTCTACTGCCTCCACGTCAAACCGGTGCACCTCCCGTACCTCTGTTGTATCTGAAATTAGGTCGCTCATGGTCATTCCTTTGATTGCGGAAGTGATGAATAAAAAAAGCTTACAGGAACACGATGGAAGGGTCAAGCCGCCGTTGATTTTAAGAGGGTCGAAATCCCTGACGTTTTTTGGTATCATTAGGCAAAAGGGCCAGAGGAGGGTATTATGAAACAAGTAGTCGACACGGAAAAGGCGCCCAAGGCAGTGGGGCCTTACAGCCAGGCGATTAGTAGAGATGGGTGCAATGGTGGAGATTGAAATGATTGCACTCAAATGATGGAAGAGCAGGAGTGAGGAAGATATGAAGGCAATGATCTTGAATAGGATCTCCAGCCTTGAAGGGGATGCAACCCCACTTGAAATGGTGGACATTCCCGTGCCTGTGCCTGGTCAGAGGGAGATCCTTGTAAGGGTTTCGGCATGCGGGGTCTGCCACACAGAGCTTGACGAGATCGAGGGGAGGACAGCCCCTCCTCGATTTCCGATGGTCTTGGGGCACCAGGTTGTTGGAAGGGTAGAAGGGTCAGGGAAAGGATCAAGCAGGTTCGCAACCGGCGACCGTGTGGGCATAGGGTGGATATATTCGGCCTGCGAAAGATGTCCGCTGTGCCTTCGGGGTGACGAAAACCTATGCGAAGAATTCAAGGCAACCGGGAGGGACGCTGACGGGGGTTATGCGGAGTATATGGTCGTCCCCGAAGATTTTGCCTACAGGATTCCAGAGGTATTTTCCGATTCAGAGGCGGCGCCGCTCCTGTGTGCCGGTGCCATTGGCTACCGTTCCCTCAGGTTGACCGGTATTGAGGATGGAAAGAGCCTGGGACTCACAGGATTCGGGGCCTCGGCCCATATTGTCCTTAAGATGGCAAGGTACAGATACCCGCATTCTAGGGTCTTTGTGTTTGCCAGGAGCGAAAAAGAACAGGACTTTGCCAGGGAGCTTGGGGCCGTATGGGCTGGCGACACAGAAGAAGAATCTCCCGAGAGACTGGACTGCATCATCGACACGACGCCGGTCTGGAAACCGGTGGTTGAGGCATTGAGGAATCTAAGGAGCGGGGGAAGACTGGTTATCAACGCGATCCGCAAAGAGGATGTAGACAAGGAGTATATCCTGAACCTGGACTATCCTCGCCACCTCTGGCTTGAAAAGGAGATAAAGAGCGTAGCCAATGTGGCCAGGAGGGATGTGGCGGAATTTCTGGACCTAGCATCCAGGATTCCCATAAGGCCCGAAATTCAGGAATTCGAGCTGGCAGATGCCAACAGGGCCCTGGTGGAGCTCAAAGGGCGCAAGATCAGGGGGGCAAAGGTCTTGAGAATATGAACCTCTTAAGAAGTCTGGGTAGGGGTGAGGTATTAATGGGAAGAGAGGCTCTTGATGAGGTGTTCAATAGGGCTGTTTTGAAAAGGCTATTCCCCGAGGAGCGGGCAGACCAGTTTTTTGATGCCCTCTTGGGGGATCCAAATGAAGGGGCTTACGATATTGGTCTTGAATTCAAGGGACATACCCCGGACAAATTATGGTTTGAGTTCCACTTGAGGCAGCGCCAGGGTAAGTGTCTGGCCTGTCATCTCACCTTGGGGCTGCCGGGGGTATTCACTCGCCATCCGGCCATCGACCTGAAAGGTCTGGTTCAGGAGATCGGAAGGCTTCTGGATGGCCGAGCCAGATGCGTCGGGTGGCAGCTGGGTAATACGGAGGAGGTATCGAATAGGCTGCATGTAATCCCCTTGACCATCTCTACCGAAGCCGATCGGTAGCTGGCTGCCTTCAGGAGATGCATTTTTAAGCTGGGATGGGCTGGGCGGCTGCCGTTGTCCACACTTCGAACGGGTAACCGGAAATGGCCGTTAATAGCCACCAACTGACCACCGGCTTTTTTGAGTTGAACTACGTCTTTCAAAAGGCCTGAGAAGAATTGAGAAATTGATAGCTCCATTTCCCCCTAGTTCCCATGGATGGCTTGAGATCTCCATCCATTCACATCCGGTCCTCCATGACCCCGTAAGCGCATTCCTCTTTGACCTAGGCTGTACAGGGATTGTCTTGGAAGACTTTGGGGATAATACCCTCAAGGCGTATCTCCCTTCTCAGAGAGACCTGGAGGAGAACCGAAGCCGGATCGAGATCTTTCTGAGGCATCTGGAGGAGATATTCCCGGAGGCCCATTCGGCCAAACTTGAGTTTAAGAGGATAGAGGAAGAGGACTGGAGCAGAAACTGGCGGCGATCCTTTCGAACGGAACAGGTTACCTCAGGGCTCATGATAGTGCCCGCCTGGGAGCCCCCGCCCCCCTCTTTTCAAGGCCACGTCATCAGCATTGATCCTGGTCCTGCATTTGGAACAGGCAAGCATGCCACCACCCGCATGTGCCTCGAGGCCATGGAGGAGTTGTCTCTACCAGAGGCGTGGGATATGCTCGATGTGGGCACCGGAAGTGGTATCCTCGCCATATACGGGGCCAAGCTCGGGGCCAGGAGGGTCGAGGCCATTGACCTGGATCCCGAGGCCCTTCGGTGGGCCAGGCACAATATAGACCTGAACGGTCTCAGAGGGGCCGTAAGTGTTTCCTCCAAACCCATCGAGGAGTATGCGGATTCGTTCTCGCTCCTCATCGTAAACCTCATCCTCCCGGAGATCCTCAGACTATGCCCCCACTTTCCTCGATGCCTGCACCCTGGAGGATATTTGATCCTGTCAGGCCTTCTGATAGAACAGGCCGATGAGGTGCATAAGGCGCTTGGAGAATGTGGATTTTCCAGGGGGGAGACCATAATCCGGGAAGAATGGGCGTGCATAGTGTGTAGGAAACAAGGATGAGAGTTGAAACGGAAGAAAAACGGAGAGCTATCACGTGAGGCGGTTTTTTGTTGAGGAGATAGTAAAAAAGGACGGTGCCCTTTCTATCAAGGGTCCTGAGGCCAGGCACATCTCAAAGGTCCTGAGGATGGGGCCTGGGGATCGGATCATCCTGTTTGACCGCAAAGGTAGTCACGTCGTCGCCTCAATAGGATCGATTACCCCCCACGAGGTGGAGGTCATACTCAAAGGGCCTGCTCCGAGGCCATCTCCCAGCCCTGTCGAGATAATCCTCTGCCAGGCCCTGATAAGGCCTTCCCAGATGGACTACATGGTTCAGAAGACCTCGGAACTAGGGGTAGCCCGCATTTTCCCGTTTACGTCCGAACGTACCATAGTCAGGCTTTTGAAAGATAGGCTCGGAAACAGGATGAGACACTGGAGAGAGATAGCGGCGAGTTCGGCCAAACAATGCGGCAGAATCGCGCCTGCTGAAATAGAAGGGCCAAGGTCCTTCAGGGATCTTATCATCGGGTTCAATGAAGTCGAGGGGGCCACGAAGATAATCCTGTGGGAGGAAGAAGATGGAAAGGATCTAAAAGGCCTTCTCAGGGAATCGCGGCCTCCCAGGACCTTCGTCGGCGTAGTTGGCCCCGAAGGGGGGTTTTCACGAGAAGAGATCTCTATTGCAAGGGATGGAGGATTTATCCCCGCCTCCTTAGGGAGTCGAATCCTGAGGTCCGAGACGGCCGCCTCCACACTGGCAGCGATCGTGCAGTATGAGTGGGGGGACCTGAGCCTTGACGAAAAGGAGATGGATTGATAGAGGTATCCTGCGCCAGGGTGTTTAGGGGGTCATTTGAGGGATATGAATGAGATCAAATTTTGTGGCCGCGGGGGTCAGGGCGTGGTTACTGCCTCACAGATGCTCGGCCTGGCCTTTTTTAATGCTGGCATGTACCCCCAGTGCTATTCCCTTTTTGGCGGGGAGCGCCGGGGGGCACCAGTGGTGAGCTTCCTGCGCGTGGATGTCGAAAGGATCCTCCTCAAATGCGAGATCAAGAATCCCGATGAACTCCTATACTTTGATCAGGGCCTGATTGACAAAGATGAGATTCAGGCCATCATGAGGCCGGGGGGAAGGATATTGATTAACACGTCCCTGCCGGCTTCCCGCTTTGAAGCGCTTTCAGGGTTCACGCTTGGTCTTGTTGATGCAGACTCCATTGCAGAAGGTCTCGGCCTTGGCCACATGATCAATACCTCAATGGTTGGGGCCTATTCCCGACTGACCGGATTTGGTGAAATGGACCACCTGATAAGGGCGGTCCAAGAGATGGTGCCTGCCAAGAGGGAGGCAAATGTGAAGGCCCTCCTGGAGGGTTATGATGCATTGAAGGTATTTCATGGAGGCAGACAGGATGGCACTTCCTGAATTCCTTGATCCAGAGAAGATTCTCCCCATATCAAGGTCCACCACCAGGGTCTTCAGGACAGGCACCTGGGGAAACCGTCTTCCTGAACATAGGGAGAAGAACTCTCCCTGTCGTATGGCCTGCCCGGCCGGGAACCAGATTCCTCGGGCCATATTCAAGGCCTCCCAGGGCGACTTTGATGGGGCCCTGAGCGCCTTTCTGGAGGAAAACCCGCTCCCGGGTGTCTGCGGGAGCGTCTGCTACCATCCTTGCGAATTCGACTGCAACCGGGGGGAGTGGGATGGTGCCCTAAACATCCGGGCACTGGAGCGTGCATCCTCTGAATACGGGACTGCCCAACCTGTCCGCCTGACGGAGAGGGGCAAGGGCTATCCTGTAACGGTCATAGGATCCGGTCCGGCTGGGCTTTCAGCGGCCTACCACCTGGCACGGATGCGCCACCCCGTGACCCTGTTTGAGGCAGAAGACGAGTTGGGCGGTCTCCTTCGCCGGGGGATCCCTGCCTATCGGCTGCCTGAAAGGGTCCTGGAACAGGATCTTGATCGGATCCTTTCCCTGGGGATAGAGGTACGGACCGGAATGGCCGTGGACGGTCCCATGCTTGCCGAGCTTCACAACAGGTCCAATGCCGTCTTTCTTGCCCTGGGGGCCCAGCAGGAGATACCTCTGGAGATCCCTGGTATTGAACTCGCAGGGATCACCTCGGGTGTAGGTTTCTTGCGACGGGTCAGGCAGGGGATTGCCATGGACATCCCAGCCAGGGTGGTGGTTATTGGCGGGGGCAATGTGGCGATTGATGCGGCACTGACCGCCACAAAGCTGGGGGCAAAGGAGGTCGAACTCGTCTGCCTGGAGCGGCGCGAGGAAATGCCGGCAAAGGAGGGGGAATGCCAGGATGCCCTGGAAGAGGGTGTCGTCTTTCATAACGGCTGGGGGCCAAGAAGGATCCTGGGACAAGGAGGCAGGGCAACCGGTGTTGAATTCGTTAGGTGCGTCTCGGTACGTGATGCGGATGGCCGGTTTAGTCCATCCTTTGACGAAAGAGAGTCCATGGTTCGTGATGCGGATTGGGTCATAGCGGCCATCGGACAGAGGGGTGATCTTTCGTTTCTGAAAGGGAGCGGTTTCCTTCATGGAAACCCGGAAGAGCTTTTGCGGATCGACCCTGGGACCATGGGAGGGCCGGTCAAGGGCCTCTTTGCAGGGGGAGATCTGGTTCAGATGCCAGGATCGGTGGTAGAGGCCGTGGCCGCCGGGAAACGGGCCGCCCTGGCCATCCACCTCTCAGTCTGCGGCGGCGTTATTGGAGGGCCGGAAAAGAGGGTGCTCCTCTGCGGGGAGGCCTCTTTTTTTATCGAGTCCCTGTTCCGTCCCGGAAGGGAGTGGGACCCAAACAAGGTGGTAAGATTCGAAGATATGGAACCCCTCTTCCTGGACCACCGCTCTCCTGTAGAACTGCCCCGCCTCTCCCCGGATGAACGGGCAGGAAATCTCGACCGCATCGACCTCTCCTTGAAGGAAGGAAAGGCGGTTGAGGAGGCCGAGCGGTGCCTTTTTTGCGGTACATGCACCGGCTGTGATAGCTGTCTCCTCTTCTGCCCGGAGACGTGTATTCAACCCGCCCAAGAGCTCTTTTACACGATTGATTCCGATTACTGCAAGGGGTGTTCTGCCTGTGAGGCGGTTTGCCTGCGAGGGGTCGTCACAATGGGTGAAAAGAGATGAAGAGGTTTCTTACGGGAAATCATGCGGTGGCCGAGGCTGTGCGCCTTTGCAGCCCTCAGATCGTGGCCGCATACCCAATCACACCACAGACGCCCATTTACGAAAAACTCTCAGAGTGGGAGGCCGATGACCGGCTGGGCGGCATGATGATGCGCATGGAATCGGAGCATTCGGCCATGGCAGCCTGTGTTTCAGCCTCCCTGACAGGGGTGAGGACCTTTACGGCCACCTCCTCCCAGGGTCTTGCCCTGATGCACGAGATGCTCCATTTCGCCTCAGGGTGTCGTGCCCCGGTGGTAATGGCCTGTGTCAACAGGACCCTGGCGATCCCATGGGCCTTCTGGAGCGATCAGACCGACTCCCTTTCCCAAAGGGACACAGGGTGGATCCAGATCTACTGCGAAGACAACCAGGAGGCCCTGGACTCTGTGATTCAGGCATTTCGGATCGCCGAAAAGGTCCTGCTGCCCTGCATGGTGGTGATAGAGGCAAGCTTTATTTCTCACTTTATGGAACAGGTTGACGTCCCCGGTCAGGACCTTGTGGACCGGTTTGTCGGGCCTGTCAATATCCCCAAACGATTTGATGTGGCAAATCCCGGGTATGTGGGCCCTGTGGTGACACAGGCCCAGTACCGCGGATTTCGTCACTTGAGCCAGCAGGCCATGGAATTTTCTCTCGGGGTCATCCAAGAGGTGGACAGGGATTTTGCCCTGACCTTCGGCAGGGGGTACGGCCTTATAGCGACAGATGGTGTGGAAGGTGCGGATCTCGTGCTGGTTACAACAGCCACCATTACCTCCACGGCCAGGGTTACCATAGCGCGCCTTCGCGAAAGGGGATTCAAGATCGGCCTGGTAAAGGTCAGGGTCTTTAGGCCATTTCCCACAGAGGCCTTAAGAAATGCGCTTGGAAATGTACCCAGGATCGCGGTCATCGACCGGAACATATCGCTGGGAAGGGAGGGGATCTTCTGCTCTGAACTAAAGGCGGCCCTCGCCAACTGCCCTATCAGGCGCCGGATACAGGGCTATGTGGCTGGTATCGGAGGTACTGACGTGGATCCTGGGCTGATCGAGAGGATCGTTATGGATGCAATAAAGAGGGAAGAGCCCACAGACGGCCCAATATGGATGATGGAGGAGTCCCCATGACCATGGAGGAATCAAGCCCTCAAGACGTGATGTATCCCGGACATTCCGCGTGCCCAGGATGCGGTGTTGCTATGGGGATGCGCATGGTCCTTCGTGCCTTAGGCCATCGCGCCGTGGTGGTTGTGGTTCCGTCCTGTGCGGCGATCATAGCTGGGCCTTACCCCTATGCCGGTTTTAGTGTGCCTGCCTTTCATTCTGCCTTTGAGGTTGCCGCGCCCTCTGCTGCAGGGATCTCCAATGCACTCAAGATACAGGGGATTGATGACATCCCTGTCCTTGCCTTTGCCGGTGATGGCGGAACCTTCGACATCGGGCTCCAGTCCCTTTCCGGCGCTGCGGATCGAAACGAGGACTTCATCTATGTATGCCTGGATAACGAGGCGTACATGAACACAGGGATTCAGGTCAGTTCGGCAACGCCTCGCTATGCCTGGACGGGCACGTCGCCAAGAGGTAATACGCGGCGAAAGAAACAGATCATGGAGGTCATGGCCGCACATCGCATTCCTTATGCAGCCACGGCCTGTATCGGTTTCCCCCAGGACCTGATCAAAAAGGTGAAGCGGGCAAAGGATATCCGGGGAACCCGATTCCTACACCTCCTCTCCCCCTGCCCCACAGGGTGGAAGATGGATGAATACATGAGCCCGAAGGCGGCCGTTGCCGCGGTGGAGACCAACATCTTCCCCCTCTATGAGATCGTGGACGGGCTTGAGTACACTATCAATCATCAATCCCAGGGGCTCCCGGTGGATCGCTACCTGGAGATGCAGGGGCGATATGCACACCTTGGTGAAGAAGAGATCAAGTCCATACAGGAAGAGACGGAGCGTGCATGGAAGGATCTAACTGGAAAGGCACAGCCTTGGCCTGTGTAATCGATCAATGGAATTATTGACAGTGTACCCCATCGAATCTGATTGGCTCCTAATTTACAAGGTAGAGGAAGAGAGGGTCGTATTTGAGCGAACAGGAACGCATTCAGATCTCTTTCGTAATATTAGACGCCAAAACCCCTGACTTTCAAGCTGTTCTACAATAGGCATCCGATATAATCAGCTAGATCGACGCTATCCTCAAGAAATTCAAGACCGCCATATAAGTATTCCACTAAACTGGCTCCCAAAGGTGATCAATCCTGTTTTGATTTTTTTGCCTGATAGCAATTTTTATTGTGATTTTTTTTGCTTTATGGCAAATATATTCACGTGATAATCAGGAGATATATAGAAGATCAGGTCCAGAAGGACCTTTAAATTCGTTTTAGCTCCTGTGGAGAGATGGCCGAGACGGCTGAAGGCGCTCGCCTGCTAAGCGAGTGTAGGGCGAAAGCTCTACCGAGGGTTCGAATCCCTCTCTCTCCGCCATTCCAGTTCCAGACCCTACCTAACCTTGCTGCCCGTCTGACGGCCGATTAATCAACCAGTTGTACTGGTGAGAATTGAAAAGCTTCTACCGTTTCCGGCATAAATAAAAGACATTTGAGTAGAGTAGAGGAATAGATGACAATGTTTAGGCTTCGGCATACCTCAGTATCAGGGTTTCCCCGTTGTGGCTCAATATCCGCATGCCATGCATTGCGATCTATTCCCCCCTCTTCAAACCCAGCGTGCGGTTTTCCCGCACTGGGCTTTCCCGAAAACTCTCGCTTTGGGCATTCACAGGGAGTTGCGCGGCTCAGACGATCACAAGATCACCAAGCCCAGACTCGTAAGGTGCTCGTGCATGGCCCTCCCTTCCGGTGGCCGAAAGGGCCGCTGGCTCCGTCGTTTAAGATGCGCTATCAGCCGGAGTTCAAGAAAACTATTGACCTTCCGAAATGCCTTGCGTGGATAGCCATAGTCAAAGTAGTTACCCCACCCTGTCAGCTGTCGGTTAACTTCCCCGATCATGCGTGGAATCGGCACACGGCTTCTTCGCCTTGCAGTCAGCTCTCGCAGCTTATCTCGCTCGCGAGCAAGGGATTTATCCGACGGAAACGTGTTGAGGTATCGCTTCTTCCAATTCTTATAAAGACTTTGGTCAAAACGAAATGTAAACCCCAGAAAGTCAAGGGTTTCTCCTACTTCTCTCAGGTTCATCACTCGGGTCTTTTCGCGATTGATCTCCAGACCCATCCAGGATTCCAGCCTATCCTCGATCCAGCCCTTGAGCCTTTCACTCTGGTGGCGCGCAAGGATGACAAAATCGTCCGCGTACCGTACAAGACGTGCATTTGCCCAAGTTGCCGGACCTTGCGGTTTATGGAATACCTTGTCAAACCAGTGCAGATAGAGATTAGAGAGCAGGGGCGAAATCACCCCCCTTACGCAAAAGATAACCTGGCATCGTTGTATCTGTCAT
>CAYVMN010000138.1:0-12668 GCA_964452575.1 uncultured Desulfobacteraceae bacterium
CTGAGATCACTGAGAACACAGAGGGAATAAGTTGTGAAGGAAATAGATGAGATAAAGGTAAACAAAAGAGTTTGCTCTGTGTACTCTGTGCCCTCTGTGGTGAACAATTGCAAGCAAGAACATCGTCTCCGAAATAGGGGATAAGGAAAGAACGGGAGGTAGAAGTGGATATAATAGAGAAGGCCCTGCAAGAGGGGCGGAAGACCCTGTCAGAACATGAGTCAAAGGAGCTTCTGCGGAGATATGACATTCCTGTAACCCGCGAAGTCGAGACCTCCGACGAGAATGAGGCCTTGAAGGCCGTTAACGAAATCGGGTTCCCCTTGGTGATCAAGGCCTGTGCCCCGGACTTGAGTCATAAGACGGAGCGTGGGTTAGTGCGGGTTGATATCCGGAACAAGGATGAAGCCGTTTCCGCAATTCGGGAGATCTTGAAGGAAGTGAAGGATGATAAAGCCACCATATTGATCCAGGAGATGGTTAAAGGGACAAGGGAACTGGTGGTGGGACTGGTAAGGGATAGCCAGTTCGGGCCGTGCGTAATGTTTGGTCTCGGCGGGATATTTACCGAGATCCTCAGGGATGTGTCCTTTCGGGTGGCGCCTATCGAAAAGCGAGACGCTATGGAAATGATGCAAGAGATCAAGGCACGGAAGATCCTGGAGGCCATCAGAGGAATGCCGGCCGCAGACCTGGATCGACTTTCTGATATCCTCATTAAGGTGGGCAACATAGGCCTTGAGCACGAGAGTATCAAGGAAATTGATATCAACCCTTTGATACTCTGGGGTAGTCAGCCCGTTGCAGTCGATGCCCTGGTCGTCCTTAGCCCATAGCAAGTCCCTGCTATAGACGTACAGAAACACATTTTGGGGTTATTACTTCCTTCACTGGATAAGGCGTTAAGGAGCACAGTCAGCCTGATACTTGAAACTCGAAACTTGAAATTTGGGAACATATTGACATTTCTCACTCTTATCGAGTTTCCAGTCTCAAATTTCCAGTTTCTCTCAGCAACAGCGTTAGAGCCTCTTTAAAGAGCATATGCCGATTACCCCAAAACCCTTTTCTTAAAGGCTATAGCAATTCGGCCAGGAACCCACCATAAACCCATAGGTGTTGAGTTTTGCTGCAGGAAGGCCAGACCCCCAAGATTTACAGCGTACGCGAACTGACCGAAGAGATCCGAGGTCTCCTGGAGGAGCGATTTGATTTCGTATGGGTAGAGGGGGAAATATCCAACTTCAGCGCACCTGCCTCCGGCCACTACTATATGGTCCTGAAGGATGAAATGGCCCAGATCAGGGCGGTCATGTTCCGCCTCCAGGCCCGCTACCTTCGATTCATTCCTGAAGACGGCATGAAGGTTATTGCCCAGGGGAGGATAGGTGTGTATCCGCCTAGGGGAGAATACCAGATCATCCTCGACTACCTGGAACCAATGGGCGTGGGCGCCCTGGCCCTGGCCTTTGAACAGCTAAAAAACAAACTGGCCGCCCAAGGTCTCTTTGATCAAGAGATAAAGAAACCCCTCCCTTATCTCCCCCAGCGGGTTGCGGTCATAACCTCACCCACAGGGGCAGCGATCCGAGACTTCCTGAAGGTCATTCACAGAAGATTTGCCAATATTGAGATAACAATCGTGCCGGTCAGGGTCCAGGGGGATGGAGCGGCAAATGACATGGTCAAGGCCCTTGATCTGGTCAACCACGAACTGCAAGTGGATGTCATCGTCCTCACACGGGGAGGGGGTTCCCTTGAAGACCTGTGGGCCTTTAATCAGGAGGAACTGGCCCTGGCCATAAGGCGCTCAAGATTGCCGGTAGTCTCTGCGGTAGGCCATGAAATCGACCTCACCATCTCTGACCTGGCAGCAGACCTGAGGGCACCAACGCCCTCGGCCGCTGCCGAACTGCTAGTGGCAGAAAAGGAAGCCCTTGTGAACCGGGTAGGTGATATGAGAGACAGGTTGATGTCGGGAATAGGCATAAATCTAAAAAATCACAGCCAGAGACTGGCTGTCTCGGCGAGAGGTCTCAAGGACCCGAGGAAACGCCTTGCCGAGACCTGGCTGCGGCTTGATGAAATCCATTCCTGGCTGGTCAGATTAATG
The DNA here is from genome assembly GCA_964452575.1 of uncultured Desulfobacteraceae bacterium. Classification (GTDB taxonomy): domain Bacteria; phylum Desulfobacterota; class DSM-4660; order Desulfatiglandales; family Desulfatiglandaceae; genus CAYVMN01. The sequence goes on from CAYVMN010000138.1 coordinate 2,114, forward strand.
GATCTCATAGTCCGCAACGGCAAGAAGAGAGTCGATACAGATAGGCGGGCCTTGGTTGCCCACTCGCCCTCAAACATCATTTCCTCTATGAGGCAAGGGCTAGAATTTCTGGAAAGGTCACTCGGCAGTGCAATAAGAAGGCAGCTGGATTGCAAGCAATCGGCCCTATCCCTCTTAGAGAAGGGTATAGGGGATCTGAGCCCTCTTTCAGTTCTGAGACGGGGATACAGCATCACCCGGAAACTGCCAGAGGGAAATGTACTTAAAGATACCTCAGGTGTCGAAAAGGGAGATCAGGTTGAAGTGCTCTTGGCGGAGGGGGAATTGACGTGCAGGATAGAAAAAATAGGGGATCTTGAGGGAGAGATGGCCTGAGAGGCCTGGGCCTCCAGGAGACGATTTGACAGCAGGCCTCTATGATTATAGAGTCCTAGGCGGTTGACAGCGCGGAGGAGGAATGGCTGAGAAAAAATTCGAAGAGGCAATGAAGCGGTTGCAGGAGATTGTGCAGGCCTTAGAGGCCGGCGACCTGCCCCTTGAGGATTCCCTGAAGTGCTTTGAGGAAGGGATGGGGCTAGTAAAGTTCTGTTCCCAAAAACTGGAAGAGGCCGAGAAAAAGGTCACACTCCTGGTGCAAGAAAGCGACGGGGGGCACAAGCAGGTCCCCTTTGACCCTGAGGAAGAAAAGGATGCCGAGTGAAGAAGCCTTTGATCTGATCTCTTATCTGGGAGAAAAAAAGACGACAGTTCTCAGGGCCCTGGAGACCTGTTTCCCCGATGCCGAAGGACCGACATCCGATCTGATTAATGCCATGAAATACAGCCTTTTTGCCGGGGGCAAGAGACTGAGGCCCATCCTCTGTATTGCCGGGGCCGAGGCCGTGGGAGGGGCCGAAACCGATGTCCTTCCTGTTGCATGTGCCCTGGAATTGATCCACACCTATTCCCTGATCCACGACGACCTTCCCTTAATGGATGACGATGACCTAAGGAGGGGAAGACCTACATGCCACAAGGTATTCGGGGAGGCAATTGCCCTGCTCGCAGGCGACGGCCTGCTGACCGAATCCTTCAACCTGATGACCGCGTCCGAACTGCTGGCCCGGGCATCCCCTGATGTCATCCTCAAGGTTATTGCCCTGATTTCCCAGGCAGCGGGATATCGCGGGATGGTCGGGGGCCAGGCGGTTGATATTCAATCAGAGGGAAAGGCGGTTGATCTTACCCGTATAGAGTTTATGCACACCCATAAGACAGGGGCACTGATTTCGGCCTCAGTGACATCCGGTGCGATCCTTGGGGGCGCGGACGAATCGCAGCTCCAGGCCATCACATCCTATGGCCAGAAGATAGGGCTGGCATTTCAGATCTCCGATGATATCTTGGATGTCGAGGGTGACACCCAGACCATGGGCAAGGAATCAGGTAGTGACGAACGAAAGGGCAAAATCACCTATCCCTCAGTCGTGGGTCTGGGAAGGGCCAGGGAAATCCAGTCGGAGCTGGTGAAGGCCTCGATTGAATCCCTGAGGGGATTTGATCACAGGGCAGAGCCCCTGCGTCAGATCGCAAGGTACATTATTGAGAGAAGAAAATGAACGACCCTGAGCCCAAGCATAGACTCCTTGAAAAGATAGATAGCCCTGCAGATCTCAAGGGCCTTTCTATGGATGAGCTCGAAAGACTGGCTTACGAAATCCGTCAAGAGATCATTGAGACCGTATCCAAGACAGGAGGGCATCTGGCGCCCAACCTGGGCGTTGTCGAGCTGGCTATTGCCATTCATTACGTTTTTGATGCCCCCACGGACAAGATCATCTGGGATGTCGGGCATCAGGCCTATGCCCACAAGCTCTTGACAGGGCGGAGGGAGCGGTTTCATACCCTCAGGGCATACGGCGGAATCAGCGGTTTCCCGAAGAGATCCGAAAGCCTTTACGATTCATTCGATACCGGGCACAGCAGCACCTCCATCTCCGCCGGATTGGGCATCAGCACCGCAAAGGCCCTCACCGGTGAAAAGGGGAAGGTCATTTCAGTTATAGGTGACGGCTCCATGACTGCCGGCATGGCCTTTGAGGGGCTCAACCAGGCCGGACACACCGAGAAAGACCTCATCGTCATCCTGAACGATAACGCCATGTCCATAGCGCCGAATGTGGGGTCATTCTCCTCTTTTCTCAGCCGTAAGATGACAGGCAAGAGATTTGTCAATTTTCGAAAGGACCTGGAGAATTTTATCAGATCTATACCGGGTGTAGGTGAAAATATTATGAATCTGGTTCGAAAGAGCGAAGATTCCTTTATCGCGTTTTTTACACCCGGCATGCTCTTCGAGGCATTCAAATTCAGATATATCGGTCCCATAAAGGGACACCGGCTTGATCTTCTGGTGGAGGCACTCAGCAATACACTCCATCTGCAAGGACCCATCCTCGTGCACGTGCTCACGGTCAAGGGTAAAGGATACGAACCTGCTGAAAAGGACCCCGCCCATTATCATGGAGTCGGGGCCTTTGATATCCCCACCGGGTCAGCTCCCAAGGGCAGACAAAAGTCGCCCCCTTCCTACACAGAGGTCTTCGGCAACACCATGGTAGATTTGGCCGGGGAGAACAAGAAACTCTTTGCCATAACAGCCGCCATGCCGGAGGGGACAGGGCTGACGAAGTTCGGCCAAGTCTACCCGGAGAGATTCTTGGACGTGGGGATCTCGGAACAACATGCCGTGACCTTCGCGGCCGGGCTTGCCACCGAAGGGCTCAGGCCGGTGGTTGCCATATATTCTACCTTTCTCCAACGGGCCTTTGACCAAATAGTCCACGATGTGTGCCTCCCCAACCTGCCGGTCGTCTTTGCCATTGACCGGGGCGGGCTGGTGGGGGAGGATGGGCCAACTCACCATGGTCACTTTGACATTACATATCTCCGGAGCCTCCCAAACATGACCCTTATGGCCCCAAAGGATGAAAATGAGCTGAGGCACATGCTCTATACGGCCCTGTCTCTCCCTGGTCCCGTGGCGGTCAGGTATCCCAGGGGTAGTGGGATCGGGGTAGCGCTGGATCCCAAATACAAGATCATTCCCGTGGGACAGCCAGAAATCCTTAGGGATGGAAAAGACCTGGTGATTATGGCCTTAGGAAGTACTGTCTATCCCGCCCTAGATGCGGCCAAGGCCCTGGAAAAGGAAGGGTTCTCTATCGGCGTGGTGAACTGCCGTTTTGTAAAACCCATAGACCCACGCCTGGGAGAGCTTGCCACCGCTACAGGCAAGGCCCTGGTGGTTGAGGAAAATATCAGGCAGGGGGGTCTTGGCGGTGCGATTTTAGAACTCTTCAATGACCTGGGAATAAGGGATATCCGAACAAGAAGAATCGGACTGCCGGATCAATTCGTGGAGCATGGACCTCTTGCGGTCTTGAGGGCGAAGTATGGGCTTGACGCATCCGGGATCCTGAAGGAGGCAAGAGATCTCTGCAAGGAGAGCTGATAAGGCCAGGGTCAGGCTCGACCGAATCCTGGTTCAGAGGGGCATGGCCGAGAGCCGGGAAAAGGCCCGGGCCATGATAATGGCAGGCCTTGTGGAGGTTGATGGAATAAGGATCGAAAAGGCAGGGGCCCTCATACCCGGCTCTGCCTTTATCGAGCTGAAGCAAGGCGGCTCGAAATATGTAAGCAGGGGAGGCCTAAAGCTCGAGGAGGCGATCAGGCACTTCTCCGTAGACCCCAAGGGGCTTGTCATACTGGACGTGGGCGCCTCCACTGGAGGATTCACCGACTGTCTCCTCAGGCATGGGGCAAAGAGAGTTATCTCCGTAGACGTGGGCTACGGTCAGTTTGACTGGAGACTCAGGCACGATCCGCGGGTAAAGCTTCTTGAAAAGACAAATATACGCCGCATCAAACCGGGTCACCTTGAAGGCCCCATCCACGGCGCAGTCATTGACGTATCATTTATATCCCTCAGGCTGGTCGTACCCGCCGTCTCTGATCTCCTGACAAGGCCTTCCTTTATAATCGCCTTGATAAAGCCCCAGTTTGAGGTCGGCAAAGGTCAGGTGGGCAAGGGAGGCGTGGTTCGTGATCCCAAGCTCCACCGTGCGGTCACGGAGAACCTTGCTGCCTTTTTCCAGGCCTCGGGCTGGACAGTCGAAGGCCACACCCCTTCCCCTCTCCTTGGGCCAAAGGGCAACAGGGAGTTCCTCATATATCTTACGAGATAGTTATACTTCCACCCCTGGAAGAATAGGGTGCCTCTTTTCAAAAATTAGTGGACTTTTCGCTTTGAGGCCTTCAGGGGATTTAACTTCTCGGTCTCTTTTTTGACGGTTACCTCAAGGTGGGTAGCCATGTTGCAGTTCCTTGCCCGCCATTTGGATGGAGGATCAGGGAATACGGAGCAATACTTTCCGGTGGGGAATTCCTGGACCTTCTGGCAGCCCTCACACCGCTCGATAATTGTGTGGCAGGTGCCCCCATTGAACCCGCAGCCTTTCTTGCTCATAAAGAAGCAATCAGACCCTGTCTTTACGCTTGTGCAAACCATTTTAACCACATCCTTTCTTTATAAATTTTGATCTTGGAGGAGGCTTTATGCCTCACCAAAGGCGTGTTGTCAAGCAAAATAGACATGAAATTTCCGTTTTCAAGATGGAATATGGGGAAGACTATGTCCCTAAGCCGGCTAAACCGAAACAAAGGAAGAGTCTCTAAATCTGTGCTTCTGAACCCCTGTCGAAGATCCCGCTGAGCGGGGAACCGTTGACCCTCTGAACGCCTAAAGTATTTTCTTGTTGACAAAAGAATCCCAGTATAAAATGTTGAATATAATTCACCTGATACATATGTTTGCATAAATCTTCTCAAGAGATGAACTAGTGCGGAATAACGAAGATGCTTTCACGATCCCGCAAGCGGCCCAATATTGCGGTGTTGATAGGATGACCATGTGACGGTGGATTAAGGAGGGTCTGCTGAGGGCTGGGCTGGAGGCAATCAAGAAGTGAGCCCGCAAGAGCGGCACGGGGAGGAGCTTCTGATGGCAAAGAAACCCACTTATGAAGAATTGGAACAGAGGATAAAGGAACTCGAGGACGAAGCTGAGAGGCACAAAGTGCAGTTACGATCATTAGAGGAGACACAGGGGCGCTATCGTGATCTCATTGAAGGTGCTCACGACCTGATCCAGAGTGTCAGGCCGGATGGTTCTTTTGCCTTTGTAAATCGTGCCTGGTTAGAAGCGCTAGGGTACTGCGAAGAAGAACTCCCGTCTCTTAATCTATTCGATGTTATCCATCCCGACTCGCTTCAACATTGCCAGGAGATATTTTCTGAGATTATGGCCGGGCAGCGCGTGGCTGACATTGAAGCTATTTTCGTCGCAAAGAGTGGTAACGCGGTTTACGTGGAGGGTACCGCAAGTCCCCGTTTGATTGAAGGAAAGGTATTGGCCACACATGCAATATTCCGTGACATTAGCGAACCTAGGCTGGCCCAGAAGGCCCTGCGGGAGAGTGAAGAGAGATTCCGGGCCATATTTGAGCAGGCAGCGGTTGGTGTCTGCCTAGTGGAGACCGAAACAGGGCGATTTCTCAGGGTTAATCAGAAGTACTGTGACATAGTCGGCTGTAATCAGGAAGAGATGTCCAGGATGACCCTTATGGAGATTACTCACCCGGATGATCTGGAGGCTTCTCTCGATAACATCGAGAGGCTGAAAAGCGGAGAGATTCGAGGCTACACTTTTGAAAAGCGATATATCCGAAAGGACGGCTCTATTGTCTGGGTCAACCTAACTATATCCCCCATGTGGGATGTTGATGAAGAGCCAAACTTCCATATGGCCGTGGTGGAGGATATTACGGATCGCAAGCTGGCTAGGGAGGCACTCAGGGAGAGTGAGGAGAAATATCGCACCCTGTTTGAGGCGGTTACCCAGTCGGGGCTGGGGATACTCATTCATCAGGACATGGATGGCGTGGAGGCTGCTTCTGTCTTTGCAAATGATGCGGCGGTACATATAACGGGTTACACAAAGGAAGAGCTTGCCAAATTGTCCTTTTTCAATGTGATTCACCCCGCCTACCGGGATGCTGCTCGGCGCAGATATATAAGAAGGCTGAGTGGAGAAATTGTGCCGGGCATTTTCGAGATCGCCATTATCAGCAAGGGTGGCAGTGACATACGCATTGAGTTGTCTTCGGTCGGCACGAATTTCCAGAACGGGGCAGCAGTTGTTACCTTGTTTAGAGACATTACTGATCGCAAACAGATAGAGGAGGCCCTTAGAGAAAGTGAGGAGAAATACCGCAACATCCTTGAAAAGATGGAGGAAGGCTATTACGAGGTTGATCTCGCCGGCGACTTAACATTCTTTAACGACGCAATGTGCAGGATCGGGGGATACGCAAGGGATGAATTGATGGGCATGAATAATCGGGAATACATGGACCCCGAGACTGCCAAAAAGGTCTATAATGCATACAACGAGGTTTACAGAACCGGAAGGCCGGCAAAGAACTGCGAATATGAGGCCATAAGAAAGGACGGGACAAGGGGGCATGTTGAGATTTCTGCCTCTCTGTTGAAGGACTCAGAGGGTAAGCCCATTGGGTTTCGGGGCATTGCCCGGGATGTTACTGAGAGAAAGCAGGCAGAAAGGGAGTTACAGGAGAGCGAAAAGCGTCTTCGCCTCGTGCTCGATGCGACAAATGACGGGGTATGGGACCTGAACGTTCAGACGGGCGAGGTCTATTTTAGCCCACGGTGGTATACCATGCTTGATTATGAGCCTTATGAGATCCCCGAGTCATATGAGACATGGGCAAGCCTACTTCATCCCGATGACAAGGAATATGCAGAGGGAGTAATTAGGAGGAATTTAGAGGGACTGACTACTGGTTTTGAAATGGAGTTCCGTTTAAAGACAAAATTAGGTGGCTGGAGATGGATTCTGGGGAGGGGCAAGGTCGCTGAATTTGATAAAGAGGGCCAACCCCTGAGGACTATCGGGACACATGTTGACATTACTAGCCACAAGGAGGCCGAAGAGGAAAGGGCAAGACTTGAAACCCAGTTGCAACAAGCGCGAAAGATGGAGGCCATTGGACTCCTGGCCGGCGGTGTTGCCCATGACCTGAACAACATACTTTCGGGGATTGTAGGTTATCCTGACCTGCTGTTGCTGGATCTACCCAAAGATAGTCCAATTAGAAGACCCATTGAGGTGATAAAGGAGTCCGGCCAGAGGGCAGCTGATGTGGTCTCAGACCTGCTAACCGTAGCAAGAGGTGTAGCCAGTTCAAGAGAGGTCTCGAACCTGAATTCTCTGGTGCAAGAATACTTGGGTTCACCAGAGCATAAGAGATTGGAATCCGTGCGGTCTTCCATCGCCTTTGAGACAGTGCTTGAGCCGGAGCTTCTGAATATCAGTTGTTCCCCTGTGCATATCAAAAAGAGCCTGATGAACCTGGTCACAAATGCCTCAGAGGCCATAGAGGGAACTGGCAGGGTCACCATATCCACCACGAACCGATATCTGGATGAGCCCTTGAAGGGATACGAAGATATCCGGACAGGTGAATATGCGGTGCTCAGTGTATCGGATGACGGCTCTGGTATATCACCCGAAGACCTTGAGAGGGTATTCGAACCCTTTTACACCAAGAAGGTAATGGGTCGAAGGGGGACAGGACTGGGCCTTGCCGTCGTATGGAATACCGTTCAAGACCACAATGGATACATAAACGTAACTAGCAGTAAGAAGGGTACCACATTTGATCTGTACTTCCCTATTACCAGGGAAGAAGCTGCCGCTGTAAAGCAAGAGATCCCAATTGAAGACTATCTTGGACATGGAGAGAAGATATTGGTAGTTGATGATGAAGGGAGGCAGAGAGAGATCGCCTGCGGATTGCTGTCCAAGCTGGGCTATAATGCTGAAGCGGTCTCAAGCGGTGAAGAAGCTATTGAATATCTGAAGGAACATCCCGTGGATCTGATCGTCCTCGATATGATCATGCCCAAAGGGATCAATGGCCGGCAGACGTATGAGGAGATAATCAAGATACGTCCTGACCAGAAGGCGATCATCGCCAGCGGGTTTTCAGAGACAGAGGATGTGAAGATCGCCCAGAGCTTAGGAGCTGGGAAGTATATCAAAAAGCCTTACACCCTGGAAAAGATCGGTCTTGCAGTCAAGGAGGAACTGGCAAAATAATAGGACCTGGGGTCGCCTGGGCTACGAGGTGACCGCCCTTACGGACAGCGTTGAAGCAATTAAGAGGTTTTCTGAGGACCCGGACAGGTTCGACCTGGTTATCACCGACCTGGCCACGCCTAATGTGACTGGAGAGAGGCTAATCCATGAGGTGATGAAAATCCGTCCCGGGATACCGGTAATTATGTGTAGCGGATTCGGTGAAAGGATCAGGAGAGAAAATGCTAAAGAGATGGGTGCAAAGGCCTTTATCCAGAAGCCTTTGACATTTGAGGAACTTGCCAAGGTTGTGCGCGAGGCCTTGGATGATTGATGCTCGTTACTCGTGGCTCGTTCTTGGTCGGAGCTTAGCAGTGGTCCCGAGGAAGGCGGGGTTACCCGTTCAGTTCCTTGGGCCTTACGCCTTGTGCCTTATGCCTATACTCTCCCCTCGTTCACCCTCGAATCCTGACTGTCAGGTAGAGATCGCCATGACCCTCCTCGTCTGATTTCCTTCCCATACCCGCCAGACGAAGCCTGGTTCCATCCTTTACACCCGGCGGTACGGACACCCGGAACAGGCGCCTCTGGAATACCCACGGTATATTGACAAGTTTCTGGGTCCCCAAAACGGCCTCGGTCGGGGTAATATATATGGCCCCGTAGAGATTGGGATCACCTGCGGTCCTGGTCGTGTGTATGGTCTGGAGGCGATGGGTCTTCTTCCTCGTGGTCTTCTCGCGCATCTCTCGACCTATTCCAGTTTCCGGAACCCTGAGAAATAATTTCAGGAAGATCATCCCGAATATAAACCCGCCGATATGGGCCCACCATGCAACACCTCCCCCCTGGGCCGGAGATCCCGCCGCGCTAATAAATTGAATTATGAACCATACGGCCAGAAAGAAGAAGGCGGGGAGCTCCAGAAAATAGGGGATAAAGAAGATAGGAATAAGGGTAAGGATCCTGGACCTCGGGTAGAGCAAGAGATAGGCGCCCATGACGCCGGCAATGGCGCCGCTCGCGCCAATGGTGGGGATCTGGGAGTGCCAGTTCAGAAAGAGATGGGAGAGCCCGGAAGTAAACCCGCACAGGAGATAGAAGGCAAGGTACCTGATGGAACCCAGGCGATCCTCCACGTTATCGCCGAAGATGTAAAGGGACCACATGTTCATGAGGATGTGCCAGAACCCGCCATGAACGAACATGTAGGAAAAGAGTGAAAAGACCTGCTGGCCAGGGGTGAAGTATGAAGCGATTTCAGGTACCGAATATCGGGCAGGGACCAGGCCATAGGTAAAAATGAATTGGTTTATCCTGGGTCCTTGTGAGAGCTGGATCAGATAGGAGAGCACATTCGTTGCGATGATGATATTGTTGACAACAGGGTATCTCTTGGATTCAATCGTGTCCCGAATGGGGATCAAGGCCTATCTCCTTGCCTGGGGACATCCTTGCACCCCTCAAGGACCTTACGCATCCGCTCCCTTTCCGCCCTCTTCTTGCGGAGCTGATCCTCCAATTCCCCACGCCTTGCTGCTGGGGGCGCCTCCTTCAGTTCTTTCTCCAATCGTTCCACCTCTTGGTGGAGGCGATAGAGGTCTCTTGCGATCAAACGTATCGACATGAAACCTCTTAATACTCAATTTTTAATTCTCAATCGTCAGTCAGCCATCCCTCAACCCTATGGGAAAATTCCAAATTACAAGCACCAAACTACAAACAAATCACAAGTTCCAAATTCTAAACTATTTCGATTTTTCCAGTATTGAGGAAAATATCTTCGTCAATTCATTTGCCTCTTGCATCAAACTCTGGGCATCATGAGCATTCTTCAAATTATTGGTTTCATAAATAAGCCTTAGCCAATAGGCACTTTCTTTTGCTTCCTTACGGCTTATCTTGAACCTCATCAGGAAGTCCTTTTTGCTCAACGATTCGTTAGCTTCCCTATAATTTCCACCTATCGAACCGGAGGCTTTGATCAATTGTCTGCTATCCTCGATATTCGCAATTGTTTTCGGCAAGGTCTTAACGAAAACCCTGACTGCCTTAGCGAACAGAAATGTTCTTTCCTCCAGATCATATGTTGGTTTGTTATTTTGAATGCTGGTCATTGAAATCTGTTTGTCATTTGTCATTTGGAAGTTGGGATTTCCCCATTTTGGTCATTGTGATTTGTTCCTGTTGTCCCCGTACCATTGTCAATTATAATAGCAATTAGGGAATGTAAAAAGCTCTTTAATTGACCAAATATGATCTGTTACGCCTGCAACCATCGCAGGAGTTCTTTGAATAAATTTATGTGGGTATGCAGTTCGCTCAAGTACCCACTACATATAGTGGTTGAGGTCT
>CAYVMN010000139.1:0-12349 GCA_964452575.1 uncultured Desulfobacteraceae bacterium
ATAGCTCATCTTATGGGACGGCATCAGAGCTGGGTCTCCCGGCGGCTTTCGTTACTGGAACTATTATCCCGGATTTCGCAAGTGTGAAGGAAAAAATGTTTAACAAGGCACGTTCTAAGCGCTGAAACCCCTATAAATAAAGCTCCTCCTGCGCAACATAAGGGACGCCCTTAAGATTTTAAGTTTCGTTGATTTTACGAGATCTTTATGAAACGTTATGGAAGCTGAAATCTTGGGTAATGGGGGATCTTGGTACCTAACTGCATTTCTCAAGGACATCTCTGTGAAGGTATTTTCACAAACTCTCCCACTCTTCTAAAGAGATTTCTTTCTTTATTCCCTGTTCGATTTCTTTGAGAAGCGCCTTGACCTGCGGTACAGAGTATTCCTGATTGCTTGGCACTGTGAAGGTATAGGTTCCGTAACGCATATAGAAATGGCTACCACCAGGTTCAGGGGAGGCAAAACCGAGCCTCTTCAGTTTTTTTATAAAGTCTCTTCGTTTGCAGGGCTTCCACTTAGGCATGAGCCGCAGCAGCCTTGCCCTGAGAAGCAGGCATCCTTTCGTTCAAGTTAATCCTGCCCATAACCGGCAATTTGTCCCCGTACCGAATCTTAACAATGAGCCACCCTTCAAGGCTGGATTTGAGCTCCTGCTCACATTGATAAAGCGTTGCTCCAAAAGCTATCACCCCGGGGCATTTCGGAATCTTTCCAGAAAAGGATCCGTCTTCAAGCTTGTCGTAAACGGCTTTACTCATGGCTTTATCGATATATTCTATAAGCATAATATGGTCTCTGTGTAATGGTGGAATTCGCTACATAACTGCATTTCGTAAAAATATCTCAAATCCCCTCATCATTGTCAATCAGTTTGTCATCTCTTATCAGGCGGGACGACCCTAGGTTGTTAAGATTCTTTCTTATCTCTCGCCCACCCTGATGAATGCTCCCACGGAGCTTCGCAAAGCGAATTAAACTGGGTAAACTTCGCTAGGGCTGGATATCCTTGATGATAGGACTCCCTTTTTTGGGGGCGGAGTATGGGTGATTTCGCCTTGTGTGTCAAGGATAAAGTCGACCCACTATGTGGTAGTCCTTCATTTTAGGTGGAAATTGGTAGTAAAGCGAGACGCCCTTAAGATTTCAAGTTTCGTTGATTTTACGAGATCTTTATGAAACGTAATGGGGGACCTTATGGAAGCTGTTGTGGAGTCGGATCGACATGGGGAGTACCATCTGCATTCCTTTGGATGGTCAAATCCGTTGAGCCACGAGGTCGATTAAGAAAGCCACGGAAGCCTTGATCCCTCACCCAGCGGAAACCCCATGAAGTTACAACATGTTAGCCAATAACCGCAAGATATAGCGGCTACCCACACAAATGTGCGATGCAGCAATTTGGGGGGACTCTGCAAAACAGGCAGGACAAAGTGGCATGAATGAGGGGGCTAATGGCGGATAATGGTTAGTTCCTCGATAAATCCTCGGAAAATGCCAAAAACATACTCTCTGAACTGCTCTTCGGTCAGTTTGGGAAAGGCACCTGCCGGGCGCTGACTGGAGATCATGAGAATTCCATCAGCCGTCGGATCTGAAAAGTTTTTCTGAAGGTTCTTGATAAAATGTGAGAACCAGGAGGAATGCTGTTTTTTGGAAGCCTTTCAAACCTCGATGATCTGTTTCAATCGCTTCTCATAGAGATGCTCGGCCTGCTCCAGGCCCTGGATGGGGTAGTTGTGCAGGTCAAGATAGAGCTGTGCGGGCTTCCTTCAATTTCAGTTTTTCCACAAGCCGGTTGATACTGCCTTTGTTTTGGATGTATATGTGAACCTCATTATAGACGGGGTAGGGGGCGACAAGATTGGCCCCTGCGAGAAGCCCGAGTGCGTATGGAATGTTCATCCGGGATCAAGTCCAATGGATTGGGCAAGCTCCCAAACCCCCCATACCTTCTTGATATCCGAAAAGGCCGCCCGGAGAATGAGCGATGCCTTGTCGCAAAAAGGGCCTCTTTTCCTTCTCTTTTCGGGAAATCGGTTGGGAAAGCCGATGCGCTCGATATACAGGCCGTCATATTTCAGGAAGACATTACACGAGAGCTCCAGGAAATAGACACCCTCTTCCTGACATTGCTTCCTTTGATCGGGGCTCAGGTATTTGGCCACCACAAGGGGAACCAGGCCTTCATCATACGAGGGGGCAGAAATGAAAATTAACAAGAATAGAGAACTGCCGGCTTTTGCAACTTTGGTTACTCTCCTGGTTTTATTTCTTGCTTCAGCGGCCAATGCTCAGGTCATAAAGACCACCGTCACAGATATCGTATCCAATCCAGACCAATATGATGGAAAAATGGTTCAGGTCGAAGGGAAGGTGTTAGCGTTGAAATTTAGGATCTCGGAAAAAGGGAATCCTTACACAACCTTCAAGCTCGGTGGCAACTGGAAAGCCCTCAAAGTTTTTAGCTTTGGCACTCTCTTAGTAAGAGATGGAGACTCGGTAAAGGTGATAGGAAGGTATCAAGAAGTAAAACATGTAGGAGAGTACATTTTTTATGACGAAATTGATGCCACAGGAGGAAGCGTGAAGAAGTTTAAGTGATATACGGTTTACGTTTTTCTATGGAAATGGTGTGGACGGATTGATTTGGCTTTGCGCAGGAGGCTGAATAAACTTTGCTTTGATCTTCCATGGTCATTATGTTATAGATAAATCACAAGATTCAGATGAATCTGCCCCAGGTCCATGACGCCCTTTCCTTCTATTACGAGAACAGGGAGGAACTCGATCAAAAGCTTGAGCAAGATCAGGAGTTCATATCGCGGATGAAGGAAAAGATCGCTTCAGAGATCGCATAGGCAATGGGCAAGCTTAAGGTCTAAAAGCTCAGAATATGAAAAACAAGGTTCTTGTTTCCTATTCGCCGGGCAGTGCGGAAAAAGAGATCTATCAGGAGGTTTTGAAAGACCTGGCTCATATTGACTACCTGTCAGAGTCGCCTCAAAATGGCCGAATTCAGTTGCTGAATTCCGCTGATGTTATTATTGCCTTAAGTTTTTCTCAGAAGGAAATCAATCACAATGAGGTGCCCCATTTAAAGAAGGTTCGCTTTATCCAGTTGATATTTGCCGGAGCAGACAATATCCCCTTTGAACTAATCCCGAAAAACACGTTAATTGCCAGTAATGTGGGCGCGTTTGCCAAACCCATCGCCGAGCATGTGCTGGCACTGGCCCTTGCCCTGGCTAAAGAGCTTCTCCCCAGGTACAGATTGCTTTGCAAAGGCAGATTCGAACAATCCGGTTTTCTTCGAACGCTCCACGGTAAGGTTTGCGGCATTATCGGCCTTGGTGGAAACGGCATGGAGATTGCGAAAACCATGCAGGCTGCGGGGATGAAGGTGCACGGTATCAATCGCAGCGGAAAAACAGATGCTGACGTGGATTTTATAGGAGAGGTCGCAGACATGAAAAGGGTTCTACAGGCCTCCGATGTGGTTGTCGTGACAACGCCGCTCAACCGCGAGACCCGGAATCTGATTGGCAAGAGAGAGCTGGAATGGATGAAGCCTGATGCCATCTTGATCAATGTGGGCCGGGGGGATGTCATTAATCAGAGATCGCTCTACGAGCACCTTAGATCAAACCCTGATTTTCGTGCCGGAATCGACACCTGGTGGTCTGAACCCACAAGTCATGGCGAGTTCAGGCTCGAGTATCCTTTTTTTGAATTACCCAATTTCATCGGCTCGCCCCACATCGCGGACCACGTACCAGACTCCATGCCGAATGCGACCAGAAAGGCCTTGGAAAATGTAAAAGATTTCCTTGCTGGAAAAGGGGTTCGCGGTCTGTTGAAACGGGAGGACTACTTACCTGGTCACGGACCGATCCGGGGCAATTATGGAAGACCCCCTTGTGAGTCTGAGGTGGTTCAGGCTGATCAGGTAAATTTTTTGCTAGATTAGACTATGGGATTGACAGCCATCAACATTGATACAGGCACCGGTGACCAAACTGGCCCGCTCGGAAGCCAGAAAGGCCACCACATTGGCTATTTCTTCTGGTCTACCAAAGCGCCCCATAGGCATATTCTGTTTCACAAAACTTGCCATCCCCTTTGGGTCGGCCTTCTGTCGTTGGTCCCAACCGCCACCTGGAAATAGGATCGAACCAGGAGCCACCGTGTTCACCCGAATACCCTTTGATGCCAGCTCCTTAGCCAGGTTCTTGGCCAATCCAATCTCTGCCGCCTTTGTTGCATTGTAGCTGCTTGGTCCCCCTAACTCACGGCCCCATATGGATGAAATCATAATGATGGAGCCGCTACCTTGTTGTTCCATGATGGGCACTACCCTACGGCACATCCGTATGGCAGCAAAGAGGTTGAGGTCTATTATATTCTGCCAGTCCTCATCGCTATGTTCAACAAAGGGTTTCCAGTTGCTTCCACCGACGTTGTTGACCAGCACATCGACATCGTGAAAAGAGGCCATAGTCTGGTCTATAATTTGTTTGGCCCCGTGCTCCCGTGTCACATCAGCTGCTACAGCCACCACCTCCACTCCCTTATCTCGCATAGCCTGAGCCGCCTCCTGCAAGGCCTCTTCGCCGCGCGAACAGATGGCCAGATTGCAGTGCTCATCGGCAAGTCCCATGGCAATCGCCCGGCCGATTCCCCTGCTCGCTCCGGTGACAATGGCAACCTTGTCTCTTAGTCCTAAATCCATATCTCTATTTCCTCCTTTTTGTGTTACCCTTACATTTATTCTTATTTTAGCTGAGTGGATTATGCAAGCCTTAACTGGAAGGGTTGCGTAGCATGTTCATATGCTCTCTTGCCCTTTCGTCAACTCCACCATAAATATATCTTCATTTGCTGCCCTGATAACATCGCAGCCCTTGGCCTTGAATCCTGAGGACATTGCCTTTAGTATATGTGGTTCATCATGATCCAGCAAGACCTTGAAGTTCTCCATCGAGCCTTTCCCTTCGCTTAAGCCCTGGTGCTTTGATCCTTTTCTCACGGAGTTACACGCAAAGGTCATGCCAGGGAAAGGGTGTGTGGTCAAGGATTAGACCCGTTGATGAGGGATTGAAACGGAACGCGGTAAGATGTAGGCTTTCGGAAAAGGTGACAGTCTGGAGCGCTGAAACCGGGGAAGGGGGGTTAGGGAAAATCAGGATGGCAGGGGGAATGGATATGCGAGAAATTAATTTAATGGATATCGGAGGGATCAAGATCGGCCACGCACATGATCTAAACGCCGGTACCGGATGTAGCGTTTTGATCGCGGAACAAGGGGTAACGGCTGGTGTTGATGTGAGGGGTGGGGCACCTGGAACCAGAGAGACGGATCTCTTAGACCCCGTCAATCTGGTGGAGAAGATCCATTCAGTGGTACTGACCGGCGGGAGCTGTTTTGGTCTGGAGGCCTGCTCCGGTGTGATGCAGTATCTTGAGGAGAACGGGGCAGGGTTTGATACAGGGGTGGCAAAGATCCCAATTGTCTGCGGCGCCGTCCTATTTGACCTGGCAATTGGCGATCCATCTGTCAGGCCCGATAAAGAGATGGGATATCAGGCCTGCCGGAACGCCAGTGACAAGGAATGTCCTGAGGGCAATGTAGGTGCTGGAGCTGGGGCAAGTGTTGCGAAAATCCTTGGAATGGAAAGGGCCATGAAAAGCGGTCTGGGCGCCTACTGCCTTCAGGCCGGAGACCTAAAGATCGGGGCCATGGTTGCAGTCAACTGCCTGGGTGATGTGATTGATCCGGATACTGGTGAGGTCCTGGCAGGGGTCTTGACTGAGGACCTCAATACCCTCTTAAACACAGAAGAAATAATGGTGAGAGAGTATCTTCAGAAGGAGATCTCTTTTTTGACAAACACCACCATTGGTGTCGTAGTGACCAACGCCAACCTGACCAAATCACAGGTCAGCAAGGTCGCTTCCATGGCCCACAACGGGTATGCTAGGGCTATTAGACCTGCCCACTCCATGGTTGATGGGGACACCATTTTTGCGGTTGTGACAGGTGAAGTGCCGTCGGGCATAAGTGTGGCAGGGATGCTTGCTGCCAGGGTCACGGAGCGCGCGGTCATCAGGGCTGTCAAATTGGCCACATCGCTCTTTGGGCTCAGATGCTATGGGGACTTAAAGAAATAGTGGCATTCGGTCAGCAATTAAAGGCGATCCACTAACAGCAAGTCGAGGTGCCCCAGTTTTTCCAACAAATGTGTTGACAGGAATTTCAAAAAATGGGTTAATATGAATAATGGAAAAAACTTCGGTATTTTCCAAAGACTTATCTAACTGTGGCGGATGAACCGCCTGGCACATACACCATAGAGTGTGAGACGCATTATCCCGAGAAGCGGGATAAGACTCTTGCCGCTATTTTTTCTCTGATTCTGTCGAACTTTGACTGCACTGTAGAGTCCCGCTTCCCGATGCTTCCAAGGAGAATTCTGAACCGAAAGTTCGGCGCCAGCCTGTATGCGGAAGGTCAAATTGGAGCGAACAACAAAGCAACCTCTATCGCCACATTCATCGACGCTCGTCGAAATTCGGCCAGTGTTTATGCGGGATTCGCGTTGGTGGGTGGCCATATACAAAGAAAGGGGGTGATCTTGAGACCCTTAGGCGTTAAGGGAATTAGAGAGTGAAATGTTCAAGAGGGGGGCTATTTAGAGTAGCATCTAAGAAATCTGATAGCTCGAAGCTATGAAAGGAGACCCGAAGATGGAATCCAAAGATCTATCAAGAAGAAAATTTTTTAAAGATGTAGTCAAGTACTGTGGCGCCGGTGTTGCAGCCGTTGGTCTCTTGAGTCTAAAGAAAACGGCCCATGCTGTGGACGATCTGGATATGCCTGCCCAGTCGGGCGTGTGGAAGATGCGGGATGTTCAGCTCGACCAGTATGGCGAATTCATCAAGAACGCTCCTCTTCCGAAAGGGTATTTCACCAAGGAACCAGAGGAATTCGTCAACAATATGAAGCCGGTTAAATGGTCGCACCTGCATGAGAACTGGTACGCGGGGGGCAGCAAATCACTAGTGAGCATCGTCGAGTCGACCCCGCTCAACAAAGACCTGAAGGGGGACATCAAGCGGGTGGTGGACAAGCTCGGCGGCTTTGGGAAGTCGTTAAAAAAGTCAGATCGAATCCTTATCAAGCCGAACATGAACACTGCCGATCCCTGGCCAGGAGGAGGGACGGATCCTGTCTTTCTGCAGGCCTTGATCCAGGTGTTGCAAGCTGAAGGATATGGAAAACTTACGGTCGGGGATAGCTGCGGCCCATGGGGACCCACTGAGAGGGTTATTAAGATTGTTGGCTACGATACCGTGTGCAAAAGCAACGGGGTGGAACTACTCGATTTCGACAAGGGCAAGTGGATGCACATAACCAATCCAAACGCGGAAATCCTTGGTCGATTCGGCGGGGGTGACGGGACCGTAGGATATGTTGAGGCCCTTCGGAATTTCGACAAGATTATTTACACCCCTGTCATGAAGACCCACTTCCTGGGTCACATCACCATGGCTTTGAAGCTCTCGGTCGGGATCCTCCATCGGGCGGACCGGGGGGCCCATCTCCATGCCTTCAACCACATCTTTGTCGGTCAGCAGGCCGCAGAGATCAACATCCCCATCAAGCCGGATCTCATCATTATGGACGGCCGGCGCTCATTTATCAGCGGCGGGCCTTCCCACGGCGAGGAGGTCGCCCCAGGCTTTGTCATTGCATCGGGAGACCAGGTGGCAAACGATGTAATAGGCATCCAGGTATTGCAGGAATGGTACCCGCCGGTGCAGAACAAGATCACCATGGATGCCTGGAAGGTCAACCTGATCATGCAGGCCGTGAAGGTTGGCGCCGGTTACGCGCGGGGTCCGCAAGACGTCAAACTGCTTTTCTTGTAAGAGGGTTCAACTAAGAAGAAAGATGTGCCCCATTCAGTCTCCATGCAAGGGGTGAATGGGGCACATTTTACAGATGGGTCTCTTTAGGCCCGGATAATAGGCCAAGACGATGACTAGGAAGAAAAATCGGTCCAAAGAGACCAGTGAAGAAAAGATAGAAATGGACACAGGGTTTCCGTCCCTCACCCGACGTACTTTCCTAAAGGGGGGGGTGGTGAGCATGGCCTTCCTTACAGGGGCTGCCGGAGTGGTAAATACCCTGGAGGCGCTTACCCTGCCTGATGGATGGGCGGTGACGTTGACAAAGGGCGTTGTGCTTGGAGACCCTGAACTCTGCTCAGGCTGCCGCACGTGCGAGGCAGTTTGTACGAATTACAATAACAAAGGACGCTCTTCATCAGCCCAGGCGCGAATCATACTGGAAAAGGATTATCTAAAGGGGAAATACGAGGCAAAAACCTGCTTTCAGTGCGTGAAGCCCTTGTGCCTTCATATCTGCCCGGAGGAGGCCATCAAGGTTGACACAGCATCAGGGACGAATGCGAGGATTATTGACGACATTCTGTGCATAGGATGCGGTCGATGCATAGAGGCATGCGGGAGTGTGTTTACTCCACCGCGACCCCGTTTCGATCCAGAGTCTGAGCAGGTCGTGAAATGCCATCTCTGCCAAGGTGATCCCCAGTGCGTGAAGTACTGCCCATATGGGGCGCTGCGCTACGAGTGGTCAGAGGAGGGTATTCTGACCGGATACCCTGTGGTTCGTGAGGGATAGCAGATGATGTATGGATGGGCGGGCAAGATCCTGAGGATTGACCTCTCAAACGGCAAAATCGAGGTCGTTCCGTCATCTGATTATGTCCCTGCTTACTTGGGCGGTAGAGGACTGGGGGCCCGGATGTATTGGGAAGAGGTCCCCCAGGATGCGAAGGCCTTTGATGCCCAAAACCGCCTCATATTTGTAACCGGACCCCTGCAGGGCACGTTGGCTCCCACATCCGGCCGCTTCATGGTCATGGGCAAGGCCGCTCAGACCGCTCCGGTTGAATCATATTGTCGCTCTGGGGTGGGTGGGCACTGGGCACCAGAGCTCAAATGGGCGGGCTTTGACGCGGTCATGGTATATGGCAAGGCCCCCAAGCCCGTTTATATTTGGATCCATGACGGAAAGGGCGAAATCCGGGATGCTGCATACCTCTGGGGCATGGACCCGTTTTCAACCCAGGAGGCACTCTGGGGGGTCCACGGCAAGGACGCAAGAGTGATGACCATAGGCAAGGCAGGCGAGATGAAGAGCCGGCTCGGGATCATCATCACAGATTCGGGTGACGCCTCAGGGCAGGGGGGGTACGGAGGCGTCATGGGCTCAAAAAATCTGAAGGCCATAGCTGTTAGGGGGACGGGTTCGGTCAAGGTGGCAAAGCCCAGGCAACTTATGGAGGTAACCCGCCATATCCAGTCCCTCTTTTCTCGCCCGTCCAGGCCAGGCGCCCCCCTTGAGCCTATTGAGCCAGGTTTCAAGTATAATATCTGGGGAGGTCAGGACCGCGGTCAGTTGTCCGGGGCGCCAGGAGAGCTTTGGGACCTGTGCGCATCTCCCAACTCAGGCTACAAACGCACCCCGGATGGATGTTATGCCTGCCCTATCGGATGCAGGACACAGGTGAGCGGGCCTGATATACCCGGCGGGGTGGCCCAGTGTGTGCAATCAATGATGTATATGGAATCCATTGCAGTTGATCCTGAAAGGGGTTACAGCAGGCTGGCATGGGAGGCCGGCCGGCTGGCGGATTATTACGGCATCAATGCCTATGAAATTCATGGGATAATCCCGTGGCTCGCCGCCTGTTATAAGAACAACGTACTTGATGAAGATGAAATCGATATACCGCTCGACCAGATCGGCAGTCGAAAGTTCATACAAAAGCTGCTCAAGAAGATTGCATACCGGGAGGGATTCGGAGATCAACTGGCAGAGGGATGCCAGAGGGCTGCCGCCAGGCTCGGGGCTAAGGCTGAAGAATTGATGCATCCGCTATATCCACGAGGGGGAAAATTCGGGGGGTACCGAGAGCACTGGCTCAACTACGGTGGTTTTCCCGGAGGATATGCCATTTCCCACCTGGCCCTTTTATGGGCCCTGGACAATCGGGATGCAATGGTATCTCACAATCTGATGTCTCAGATATGGGGAGCTGCAACGTCTCTGGGCTATCCGTCCCAGATGGCAGTTGCCGATAAGCTGATCCCCTTGCTAAGACCGGTTATGGAATATTCATACGGCTCGGAGGAGGCGGCTGAGTTCTTTACATCAGACGGAAAAGGTCTCAGGTGGGACTGGACGGCCCGTGTGGCCAAGCGCTTTTTCGAACGCAGCATTTTAAAGGATAGCTACATTGTATGTGATGTGGCCTTTCCCTTCTTATATAACCCAAACAGTAAAGACCATGTGGGGGATTCATCGCTGGAAAGCAGTTTGTTCGCGGCAGTCACCGGTCTTGAGATGAGCGAAGAGGAATCCTACCAGGTAGGTAGCATGCTATATACCCTTGAGCGGGCAATTCAGGCGAGAGAGGGGCGGACCCGCGAAGACGACGTACTCAGGGACATCTGTTTTGCCAACAGGGATATTGCCGGACGACGATATCAGACTGAGGACCTCGAACGAGCCAAAGGGGAGTTTTACAGGCTTTGTGGCTGGGATGAGCAGGGGATTCCCACTGCTGAAACCCTCAAGGCATTGAAACTCTTGGACGTGGCAGATGACCTCAAAAAGAGGCGCATCCTTTCTTGAAAAGGGGGGGCGTCAAAAAGTGGGAGGATTTATGAATCGGCTATTGGGGGCTACAATACTTAGCAGCCTTTTGATTGTTTTCCCCTTTGTTCATTGTGGAGGGGTCATTGGGGGAATTGGGGTCTTTATATCCGGAACAATTGGTGTGGCTCATGCTGAAGAGAAGAGGGGGCCTACTTCTATAACGCGGTTCAAGGCAGAGCCGCTCTATAGGGCGGTCCGATTGACCTGGAAGGCCAGCATTGATGAAAAGGTCCCGATGACCTTTGAAATCTATCGCAGTATGGCAAGGCCGGAGGCACCGTACACTTTAGTAACCTCGATCGAGATGAAGCCAGGGGTCAAGAAGTTCAAGTACATTGACAAGAACCTCCAGGTGGAGGAAAATTATTTTTATAAAATCGTGATTCCTGAGACAAAGGAGGCCTTTGGTCCCCTTCAGGTCAGACCTCCGTTTTCTTTACCAACCACATAAAAGATCTGACCGGCCAACCCATCTTACGCTCCGGGTGTCTGACGTTAGGAGAGGTCCCGAAGGCCTATATTGCTACAAACAGGCCGGTGGATTCCCAGGACCGGAAAAATACTGCGCCATGAAGTAGAAAAGTGGCAGAAGAGTTAGCGAATTCCTGCCTGCCCAATGTACTCAAGTCAGAGATGCAAGGCCGGCGTGTATAATTGCGCTACCGAGAAGGATAATCCCCGTTCTCTTATGGGTCTTATACGCCACCTTTATCCAGCGCATGCCAGTGCACAGCTGAAAAACTAGCAGAAAGAGATTCAGGACTCCCAGGATCAATACTATTGAGACGCCTCCTACCGACATAATTTAATTTCACCTCGAACTCTTATCTCCCACTAAATCGTGCTTGCAGTCTCCTCATACCGCTAAGCCATCGGTCGTAGTCAGATACCTTTCGTTCCATGTATGTCTGGACTTGAGGATGCGGGAGGATCAGAAACCTTTCTTCTGCTAGGGCTTCAATCACCGCATCGGCTACTTGTTCTGGTTCTATCATACCGTCTACCGCTGCCACAGATGCCTCGTCACTGGTCATTGCGGTACGTACGGCCTGGGGACAAATAACAGAGACCTTGATGCCCTTATCGCCATAGGTGATTGCAAGGTTTTCGGCCAACCCCACCGCTGCATGTTTGGTGACAGAGTAAGGGGCGGAACCAATCTGACTTAGCAAGCCAGCCGCCGATGAGGTATTCAAGAGGTAGCCTCCTCCTCGTTCGATCATGCCGGGAATTACTGCTCTCGCCGCATACACATGGGCCATGACGTTGATTTCCCAGATGCGTTGCCACGACTCGTTAGATGCTTCAATAACGCCTTCAATCATAATGCCAGCGTTGGAGCAAAAAAGGTCAATAGGTCCGCTTTTTTCTTCTGTTTGCTTTACCACATAGATGATTTCCTCTTCTTTGCTGACGTCGCACTTGATGGCGAGCCCGCTAATTTTATCAGCAACCGCTCTTGCCCCTTGCTCGTCTATATCTGCAACGGTAATTGCCTTTGCGCCTTCCCGCGCAAATCTTAAACATAAGGCCCTCCCAATGCCGCTCGCACCACCTGTCACCACAATTACTCTGCCGGTTACCTCCATATCCTCTTAC
>CAYVMN010000140.1:0-12042 GCA_964452575.1 uncultured Desulfobacteraceae bacterium
TGGCCAAGTCGGACCGGGCCAGGCTGGCAACTGTGATCTTTCATATTGTTGAGTCCTTGAAGATCGTCTCTGCCCTAATATGGCCATTTATGCCGGGCTCTGCCGAAAGACTTCAGGACCAGCTGGGCCTTGCAAAGAGGGGTGAAGACCTCAAACTTGGAGACCTGCACTCGTGGGGAAAGGAGAGGCCTGCAAGGCCCATGGTCAAGGCCCCGGCCCTCTTCCCCAGGGTCGAGGTAAAGGAGCCGACGAGGAAGACTGGAGGGCCTTTTACGCCCGAAACCGGGGGAAAAGAGGAAACTATGATTTCTTTTAAGGAATTTGAAAGGATGGACTTCAGGATTGGGACCATAAAAAAGGCAGAGGCCATCCGCGGATCAAAAAAACTCCTCAGGCTGACGGTAGATGTCGGTGACGAAAGGACTGTTGTGGCGGGGCTGGTGGGTCATTACAGGGAGGAGGAGCTACAGGGAAAACAGGTGCTCATACTTGCCAACCTGCAACCGGTCAAGCTGATGGGGGTCGAGTCACACGGTATGGTGCTGGCAGCCGATGACGGGACTCACGTCCGCCTCCTCATACCGGATGGAAATATGACCCCAGGGAGTAAGGTCCGCTAGTTTTTTTGGCTCCCGCCTGGCCGGATGGGTAGTCATGGCTCTGTTTCCAGATAAGCGGATCCCCCCTGGCATTTCTTACAGACACCGCCATCTTTAGAAGGATAGCCTTCCTTGCAGAGAGGGCAGATGCCGATGGCGCCCATATGCTCCTTCCTGAGATGTTCAATCTTGACCCTCACCGGTCTTACGCCACAGATGCTTGTGCCGGCACGGCGCATCTCATCCAGAAGTCGGCCCTTATCCTGTTCCTTTGCTGGCTTCAGCTTGAGATACCAGGACCTTATTTCCGGCCACGCCTCTAAACGTTCGGGATCCAGGTAGACCCTGAACCCTTTTCCGGTGTACTTGTCATAGAGGGTGAGGGCGTAAAGGCCCCAGCTTATGACCTTCATCCAGCCGTTTCCAATGCTGCATGGGGTGAGCAACTGAACGGCATCGGGAAGGCACTTAGGGGTCTCCACGAGTGCATCGTAGATGGTTCCTTCGGGTAGGCGGCTCTTGGCCAGTTCTACCATGTATCCGCCGAGAACGAGCCCTGGCGCCGGGTTTCCATGAAAGGCCGTAACTCGTTCAAGATACTCCTCAAAGGAATAGGGTCCTATGTTCATCCGGGTCTGGCTCCTTTAGAAAGAGTGCCTTATTTCTTGTGATCTCTTATAGCATAGGCCGTCCTAACAAGGAACTCATAATTTGCGGATCATCTCCAGAACAATTGGTCGATGATAAGGATTCAAGGATTCGAGTGAAATGCTTAAAAATTACAAAGAATTAAAGGTTTGGCAGAAGTCCTATCAGCTATGTTTAGAAATTTATGGAATAACTGCAAGATTCCCGAAGGATGAAAAATTCGGTTTGACTTCCCAGATCAGGCGAGCTTCTGTGTCCGTTCCTTTAAAAGAAAACAAACACTTGAATCCTTGAATCCTCGAATCCTCGACCACTTTCTCCCAAATAATTGGGAGAAGAGCATAATTTGTAAATTTGTTTCAGGTTTAAAGCGGAAACCTAGAGAGAGGCTGCTGGGGTTGGCCAGGGATTGAACATTGAGGATTTTTCTCTATTTGACTTACCAAGAATTTATGTGATAGTTGAACGTACCGAGACTGGCCGCCTCTTTGTTAGACGACATCAATTGTCTGCTCATGAGAGGGCGAAGCCACCCCAGCCAATCTTCAATCTTGGATCTTCAAATCTCCGGTCTAAGGGTTAGGAGATAGAAACATGGAGGATATATACGTTCGGCTTGCGAAGCACCTGGAAGGGCTTATAATGGGATATCCTTATAATGAGGTCATCATCGACCTTCTAAAAGAGATGTTTGACCCGCTCGAGGCCAGGGTCGCCCTAGCCATCCCTAATAACCTGATCCCCCTTGAAGTGGTGGATATGGAGACCATAGCCTCGCGCTCGGACCTTTCAAAGGAAGTGGTTGAAAGGGTGCTGGATGCCCTTTCCAGCCGCAACGTGATCTTCACAGGCCCTACCAGGACCGGGTCCAGGGGCTATTCGCTCCTGCAGGTGGGTTACGGTGTGCCCCAGACCTTTTTCTGGGCCGGCAAAAGGGATGAGCATGCCAGGAAGATGGCCGAGGTGGTACTCAAATATTTTTCTGTCTCTACTACAGGCAAGGTCTACGGCGGAGTTCCTACAAAGACCTATAAGTACAGCCCGGCCGGCCTTGCTGTAGATGTGCCGAAGCAAGGGGTCTTACCCCACGAAGAGATAGGGCCAATAGTGGATGCTGCAACAAAGATAGCCCTGGCTCACTGCCCCTGCAGGATGTCAGCCAATATCCTTGGCAGGACAGATTGCAGGCACAGCCTTGAGGTCTGCATCAAGTACGACGAGATGGCCGAGTTCGTGATATCAGGGGGACTTGCCCGTCAGATCTCCAGGGATGAGGCCAGGCACGTACTTGAGAATTGCGAGAAGGAGGGTCTGGTCCACATGGTGGACAATGCACAAGGGGGCATCAAACATACATGCAACTGCTGCGGGCACTACTGCTGGAACGTTGGCATAATAAGGCGACGAAGGATACCTAGGGACGCCTTGATGGCCGTATATTTCACGCGTGAAACAGATCTGGAGGAATGCATAGGATGCGGGGCATGCGAGGAAATATGTCCTGTGGATGCCGTGAAGTTGGTGGACGACAAGCCACTGGTGGACCTCAACTGGTGCATAGGGTGCGGGGTATGTGCAGTCTCTTGTCCTGCATGGGCCATCTCTATCATACGTCGCTTTGAGAGTAAGGCCCCGGAAAGCTTTGCCGGGCTTCATCGTCAATTGAGAGAGGAGAAGGGACAATCTATCATATTGGACGGGAAAGGATCTAATAAGGTAAAGGAGTACGATATGGAAAAGATTATCAACGATTACTGGAGGACCCGCTTTACCGATCTAAAGGGTGAATTGGAGGACAATCACTTCGAGGTCTATCTGGCAGATAGCGCCTCTGAGGCCAAGAGGATTGTACTTGAAGAGATCCTCCCAAAGATAGGGCCCAAGAGCGTCTCCTGGGGCGGCTCCATGACATTTCTAGCAACAGGTCTCTACGAGGCAATCAAAGGGCATCCCGGTCTCGATATCCTGGACACCTTCGACAGGACCATCCCCAGGGAAGAGATGCTAGAGCGGCGAAGGCAGGCCCTCCTCGTGGATCTATTCATTACTGGAACAAATGCCATTACAGAGTCTGGCCAGCTCGTCAACCTGGATATGACCGGCAACAGGATAGGTGGCATAACATTTGGTCCAAGGTCCGTAGTAATCCTGATAGGGAGAAACAAGATCGTTGGAGATCTGGATGAGGCCATGACCCGCATCAAGAACTATGTGGCACCGATCAATGCCATGCGGCTCAATATGAAGACGCCATGTGTTAAGACTTCATTTTGCGAGGAGTGCAACAGCCCCGATCGCATATGTAACACCTGGACCATCACCGAGAAATGCTTTCCCAAGGGGCGGGTAAAGATCGTCCTGATAAACGAGGATCTCGGGTTCTAGGGAGAGGTTATGCCCAGGGGCCTCAGTAGGCGCCTTTGGATCTCATTTTGTGTCCATTTCATGCCGTTTTTGCATTTCCCTTCCTGGAAGATGCTGCAAAGGGCACCGGCATAATATCTGGCAGTATTGAAGCTATCATCAGTAGCCTGTTCAATGATCTCCCAGTCGGGCGTTAGAGTAAATTGCCTGAAGGCGTCTACCAAGTGAGGGATGAGCTGTTTTCTCAGGCCGTCGAGAAAGGCTACATAGAATCCGAGGGAGGCTGTCTTGCGTTCCCTTGCGATATATCGAAGTGTCCCGTATTGATTGGTATCGGCAAGGAGGTCCTTCACGGTCCGGGCCAGTAGTTCGATTGGCGTGTGGGGGAAAGTAGCGATAATCTCCCTCCAGGTCTCACGGTCAAAGATGGAGTCCTTGATCTCCCCCAGCTCATGGTATACATAGGTTTCAATTTGATCCTCAGAGATCCTTGTAATATTTTTCTGTAGTTCCCCTGGCTCCTGGCCATTGACCCCGCAATGTTGCAGGGCGAACCTGAGGGCATCTCTACCCGACTTCTTGATAAAAAACATCTGATCCCATAAGAAGAGCCTTGCAGACTCCTTCCGGATGAGTATGCATTCACCCTGAGTTAAGGCGGGGATGGTCAGCAGGTCACGGGCCAGCTCCCGTCCGAGGATATATACAGGCTGTCCGTCCATCTCTTTTTTGTCTTCAAGGGTGGCCAAAAAAAAGGTGGGTCTCATGCTGTAGACATATCCGGCGCCATAGAAAAGACCATGCGGCTCTAGCACGGTGTTGATGCCCGAGGAATCGAACGGGGCGTAAGTGTTGCCAAGGATTGTTATTTCGACAAAGTCCTCTCCTGCGATCCTGTCCCACTCTTCCTCCTTCTCACCGATCCATTCCAGGATCTCAGAGGAATCCTTCTCTACCCAAGGATCCAAACCTTTTTCCCATTTATATAGATCACGAAGCCGAAGGGCCAGGCCACAGACCGAATAGAGTCCCGAATGACGTGAATCGCATATGGAGCAGTTATCGAGTACCTGGTTGACTATGTCTTTTACTTGAATCATGGCATGTCTAAATAGGGCTTATGCACTTATCTCTTATCTGGGAGACTCTCTTGATCCAGATTGTAACCCGATCTCATCCGATCAGTGGCTACATCAAGGAAACCCTTTTTCCGATCACGGCCTCGATCTCTGATATGAGCTTCTCGGAGGGAAGGACCTTGAAGCGGTTGTGGGCGGAGATTACTACCTCCTTGCCATCTGGCATATCCACCTTGAAGAAAAGATTTGAGTCTCCCGGATATCTGAATACCACATCCGCCAAATCTTTCAGGAGTTCCCTGGATATGCTGTCGTAATCAAGAGCGACTTCTACTGCCCCTATTGCCTTTTGTCGAATTGATTCAAGGGCAGCAATGTCTTGCGCAATGATCTTCGCCGAGTTCTCGCCAATTTCGACTGTTCCGGTGATCAAGATAGGGTCGTCACCCTTGAGTATGGGCGCGATTCGATTAAAGAGGTCGGGAAATATGACTGCCTCAATAAAACCTGAGAGGTCCTCCACATTTATGTTGGCCATCTTGTCGCCCCTCTTGGTTCTTTTTATCTTCAGGCTTTCAACCACGCCAGCGACCTTGACCTGGCACCTGTCCTGCAGTGAAGAGATATCCTGAATATCAGTTGCATTTAATCTCTTTATCTCATTGCGTAACCTTGCCAGGGGATGACCTGTAATGTAAAAGCCGAGGGCCTCCTTTTCCCTCCTTAACCTGTCCCTTTCATCCCATTCGTCAATCTGGGGAAACTCGAAGAAATCCCCATTTACTCCATCTCCCGAATCAAGGGACGCGAAGATACTAAGCTGATTGGGATCATGGTTGGCGCCGCTGATCCTAAGCGCGTCATCGAGTCCGGCAAAGAGCCTGGATCTATAGATCCCGGTAAAATCGAGTGCCCCGCATTCAATCAGGCCTTCAAGGACCCTTCGGTTTACCTTTGATCCCTCTATCCTTTTGCAGAACTCCACCAGGTCACGAAATGGCCCGTGGCTCTTCCTCTCCTCGATGACCGACTCCATGGCCTTCAGACCTACGTTTTTGACCGCAGCAAGACCGAAACGGATTTTCCTGCCCACTACCGAGAAGTCTGCCTGGCTTTCATTAATATCCGGGGGCAAGATCTCGATGCCCATCTCCCGGCACTCCGCAATGTTCTTGATGGTCTTATCCTGGTTGCCCATATCCTGGGTCAGGAGGGCGGCCATAAACTGTACCGGATAGTGGGCCTTTAGATAGGCTGTCTGATACGCGATCATGGCGTAGGCGGCAGAATGGGACTTATTGAACCCGTAACCGCCAAATTTCTCTATGAGCATGAAGAGCTTCTCCGCTCTTATCGGGGAAACGCCGTTTTCGGTTGCCCCCTCGATAAAGCGGGCCCTGTGTTTGGCCATTACCTCAGGTCTCTTTTTTCCGATGGCCTTTCTGAGCTCGTCCGCCTCGGCCAATGTATATTTGGCAAGTACCTGGGCGATCTTCATGACCTGTTCCTGGTATAGTATTACGCCATAGGTCTCTTTCAGGATGGACTCAAGCTGGGAAAGCGGGTACCTGGCCTTGGCCTTCCCGTTTTTTCCATTGATGAATTCGTCAATCATATTACTGCCCAGAGGGCCGGGCCTGTAAAGGGCAACCAGGGCAATCATGTCTTCAAAGACCTCTGGCCTTAGCCTCCTGAGGATATCTTTCATCCCCGAGCTCTCCAGTTGAAATACACCGGTCGTCCTTGCCTCGCTTACAAGTTGGTAGGTAGCCTCATCATCCAAGGGGATTCTCTCAATGTCGATCCGCTTCCCTGTGGTCTCTTCTATAAGCCTGAGGGTGTGCTTGATGACCGTCAAGGTCTTAAGTCCCAAAAAGTCGAACTTTATGAGGCCCAACTTCTCAATCTGTCCCATGGTATACTGGGTCATTATCTCGTCTTTTGAGCCCTTGAAAAGGGGCAGATACTCTACGAGGGGCCGGTCAGAGATGACGACCCCAGAGGCGTGGGTGGATGCATGTCTGGCCAGTCCTTCAAGGGACTTTGATATCTCAAGGAGTTTCTTTGTCGGACCTTGCTTTTCCTCAAGGGTCTTCAGCTCAGGTTCTTCTTCCAGGGCCTTTTCCAGGGTCACACCCAGCCTCTCAGGCACCAGCTTTGCAATGCGGTCCACCTCTGCTAAGGGTATGTTGAGGCTTCGGCCCACATCTCTAATGGCCCCCCTGGCCTTCATGGTCCCGAATGTGATTATCTGACCGACGTTATCACGGCCATATTTCTCGGAGACGTAACGGATGACTTCATCCCTGCCATTGATGCAGAAGTCGATATCTATATCAGGCATGCTTATGCGCTGGGGATTGAGAAACCTTTCAAAGAGGAGGCCGTACCGGATAGGGTCCAGGTTTGTTATATTCATACAATAGGCCACAAGAGAACCGGCCGCTGAGCCGCGGCCAGGGCCCACTGGGATGTCACAGCGACGTGCGTATTCAACAAAATCGGCAACGATCAGAAAATAGCCTGAAAAGCCCATCTTCTGGATGGTATCCAGCTCATAATCGAGCCTTTCCTTGTATTCGCGAACGACTTCTACGGGAAGGGTACCTTGCTCTTTCTCCTTCTCAGACAGTCGTTTGTCGAGGCCGGCTGTAGATTCTTGGACCAGAATTTCATTTAGGGTCCGGTTTTCAGGTACCTGAAATACCGGGTACTTGTACTGGCCGAATTCCATCCCATACTGGCATAGACGGGCAACCTGTAAGGTGTTTTCGAGCGCCTCTTCAAACCCCAGGAGTGCGTCTGCCATCTCGTCGGGAGATTTGAAGTAAAATTCCTTGTTGGAAAATCTCAGCCTCTTTTCATCATCAATGGTCTTGCCCGTCTGGATGCAGAGGAGCACGTCATGTGCCTCCGCATCTTTTTGCTCAAGATAGTGACAGTCATTGGTAGCTACCAGGGGGATGGAGAGATCCCTTGACAACTCTTTAAGGGCCCTGTTCACCCTGATCTGTTCTGGCAAGTTATTGGCCTGGACCTCCAGGTAAAATCGGTCATTGTCAAAGATAGAGGCCAACTCTTTTGCCCTTTCAATGGCAGTCCCTGTTCGTCCAGCCTTGGTGAAATAGGGTACACTCCCCTTTAGGCAGCCCGAAAACGCGATAAGCCCTTTGTTGTGTTTTCTCAGTAGCTCCATATCAACCCGAGGGTGATAATAGAATCCCTCAATATGGCCTAAGGTTACCAGCAGACTCAGGTTTTGATAACCTTCTTCGTTCATTACCAATAGGACCAGGTGATAGGCATTCGGGCTTCCATCGGGAGATGGGGTCCTGTCTCGCCTATCCCCTGGCGCAACGTATATTTCACACCCGATGATAGGCTGTATCCCGGCCTTGTAAGCGTGGTCATAAAATTGGACAGCCCCGAACATGTTCCCGTGGTCTGTCACCGCAACCGCATCCATGCCGAGACTCTTAGATCTCTCCAGCATCTGATCAATGCGAATAGCCCCGTCCAAGAGGCTATATTCGGTGTGGACATGAAGGTGAATAAATGGTGAGTGCTCTATCACTTATATCCTCGCAGAAGGCCTCAGCCCGTTTGGGACCAGCTTCGAGAAATGAAGGCTAAGCCCCATAGTGTTACCCGCCGGCCGAGACCTTGACGAAGGTTACAGGTTGTAAGGCAATCATAAGTTATGATACCCTATAGAAGTTTGATCATCAAGCCGTTTTCCATTATGTGGCAAGTCCAATCTTGCCGCCGGGCTATTGATACCGTATATGTACCCTATCCAGACGAAGGGCTTCAAGGATGGGGCAAGCACGTTCACTTCCCGGGAGAAGGCGTAGGCGCTAACGTCATCCATGTGTACTAAGCAAGACATGATTCTAAAGGAAAGGGTCGAGAGGCTTACGAACGAAATAAGGGGCCTCAGAGGGGAACGGGCTGCCCTCAGGAAGGAGAAAAGGGTATTTAGAAAAAGTCTCCTGGAGACCAAGGAATTGCTAGATCTAGTCCCAGGGGCCCTGGTCCTGATCCAGGAAGGCAAGATCATCTTGACCAATCAGGGTGCAAGGGAGCAACTCGGATACCAAGAAGAAGGGCTTTTGGGTCGAGATTTTGGGGAACTCCTTCAACCCGATTCGACCGAGCTGGTGGCGGATCTTAATCGAAGAAAAATATCGACAAGAACACTAAAAGACCACTATGAGGTCCACCTGGTGACAAGGGAAGGAGAAAGGCCTTGCTATGATTTGCAGGTCAGAAAGACCAGGTACCAGGGGCGCAAGGCTTTCCTGATCAATATGTTCAGGGTGGACCAGAGAAAACAGGAAGAGATGAGACTCCGACGATCCCAAAAAACCGAGTCTCTGGTTCGCATGGCCTCAGGTCTCAATAGGGAATTGAAAGACCTCCTCACGGCCTTGGGTGATAGTGCCCCGCTCTCTAACGGAGGCCTTAGCAAAGATAAAAAGGATGTTCCCTTTGCAAAGAGACTCGAGGCGGCCAGGGAAAGGGTGAGCCTTGTATCCAGTCAACTGGGCAGCATTACAAAGACCAAGAATGAACCATCTGAGATTTCCCGCTTCGACATGAGTAAACTAATTCAGGATGTGGTATCGCTGAATAGGCCCAAGTGGGGCAATGCTACCGAGCCGGGTGATGGTAAAATCAAGATCCATACATACCTGAGATCCATCTTGCCAGTAGAAGGCAATCTCCGAGAGATAGAGGATGCGGTTTTGGCAATTATCCTGAATGCAGTGGATGCCCTGCCAGATGGTGGCGAGATATATCTGACCACCGAAGAGCATTCCGGTTTTGCACACGTCTACATACAGGATAATGGAATAGGGATTAAGGAGGATATCAAGGAAAAGATATTCGATCCTTTCTTCACCACCAAAGATGGATCATCACGAGGCCTTGGATTGAGCCTTGCATCTGGTATTATCACTCGCCATGGTGGAGATATTGAGGTTATCAGCCGCGAAGGCCAGGGAGCGACCTTCATTGTGAGGTTGCCCATTGCTCAGGCAGGCCGAGACTATAAAGGCATCAAGGCAGGGATAAAGAATTCGCGCGTCCTGATCATTTCAGACGAAGGGGTCTTACAAGACCTCCTTGTCAAGTCATTCCTGAACAAGGGGGCCAGGGTCGCTGTTGCCACCACGCCCAGAGAAGGGCTTAGGCTTTTGAGGAGAGACAAATTCGACCTTCTAATCGGTGACCTAGGTATGCGAGGCCTTCAGCCCTCAAGGATTGTTCCAAAGATCAGACAACTGGATGATGATTTGTTAGTCGTCTTGGTTCATACTGAAAAGGGGCGGGGGGGCATGGAGGCCTTAAAGAGACCCGAAGCGGATCTGGTTGTTTCCAGACCGATTCAAATGGACACGATCTTCTCCTTTCTTGCCAATGCATTAGCAACGAGGGTACACCCATGACCGGGAGTTCAGCAGGGGAATTTGAGGCCCCTTTGGCCGATTGGCTGAGACCGAGAAGGCTGGAGGATGTGGTGGGGCAAGACCATCTCCTCGGGCCGGGGTGCATTCTCCCGAGGGCCATCCGGGCCGGTCGCGTATTTTCCGTCATTTTTTGGGGTCCTCCCGGTTCTGGCAAGACCACCATTGCCAGACTGATTGGCCAGTATGCTGGGCTTTCATTCCACGCATTTTCCGCGGTGACTTCAGGGGTAAGGGAGCTGAGACAGGTCATTGAGGAGGCAGAAAGGGTTAGGATGGTCTCAGGTAAGCCGTCAATCCTTTTTGTAGATGAGATCCATCGATTCAATAAGGCCCAGCAGGACGCCTTCCTGCCTCACGTGGAAAACGGGCTTATAATCCTGATAGGAGCCACCACGCAAAATCCTTCTTTTGAGGTCATTTCGCCGCTCCTATCGAGGGCCAGGGTCATGATACTTCATCCTCTGGGAAGAGAGGACATAAAGTCCATCCTGGTCCGTGCCCATAAAGACAAGGAACATGGGTTGGGTAACCTCAATATGGATATCACGCCAGAGGCGCTGGAGCACCTGGTTTCCGTCTCTCACGGGGATGCCAGAGTGGCCCTGAATAATCTAGAAGCAGCGGTTTCCTATGCCTTTGATAATCGAGGCGATGATTATGGGAGGGTCGATCTCGCCATTGTAGAGAAGGCACTTGACATCAAGGCACTCCCTTATGACAAGGATGGAGAGGAACACTACAACATAATTTCGGCCTTTCATAAGAGCTTGAGGGGGAGTGACGCGCAGGCATCCATTTACTGGCTTTACCGAATGCTGGAGGCAGGAGAAGACCCTTTGTTTATCGCACGAAGGATGATCCGGTTTGCCTCTGAGGATGTTGGCCTGGCCGATCCTGACGCCTTGCAGGTCGCCCTGGCCGCCTTTGAGGCCTGGGAAAAGGTGGGGCCTCCGGAGGCGGAGCTGGCCCTGGCAGAGGCTGCCATATACCTCGCATCTGCCCCCAAGAGCAATGCACTTTATCTGGCGGAAAAGGCTGTCAAGACTGAAATAGAAGGCTCAGGCCCCCTGGCAGTGCCTATGCACATCAGGAACGCCCCAACTCAATTGATGAAGAGTCTGGGTTACGGCAGGGGTTACCGTTATCCTCACAACTATCCAGGTGGCTGGGTGGAGCAGGAATATCTGCCAGAGAGTATGGGGAATAGGGTCTTTTACAGGCCTACCGACAGGGGATTTGAGCAGGAGATACGAAGGAGGATCAACAGACTTAAAAGGAAATAGGGCTCGAGATCCTGGTGGCGATTACAAGGGAGGCGACCAGCGATTGGTAGAGCCGTCATATGACCAGCTGGCCCGAAGCGCCTTTCTGGATGTATACTGTGGATTTTGTGCCCATAATAGCATCTGTTGGTGCGCCTCGGTCAATTGCCTGAATTTTGCCGCATCGCCTCCCATGTCAGGGTGGTAGAGCTTGGCCATTTTCTTATAGGCCGCCTTTATCTTGAGCTCATGACCATCAAAGCCGAGATCTTTCCTCTCGAGCCTGAGAATCTTTAGACAATTGTCTTCATGCCTAGACAGCCTGGGGCGGGCCCTGGTATTGGGCTTGATGCTTTGGGGATCAATGCCCTTTATGTGGTTCTTTGTGAGGAGAAAAAAGGACGCGTAACTCTTTGAGTTTCTGTTATCCACCAGGCGATGCCATTCACGCCCTGACTCTAGGATGAGATTCTTGAGGTCTTCAGCAGGCTTCTTACCGTTGTTCCTTCTGCAAATAAAGCGGGAGATCCCGTTTGACCAGACCGGAAGTACATCCAGGATCACATGTTCACGGGTGAAAGAGAAGGCAGCATACCTGGCATTAAAGGTCTTGAGC
>CAYVMN010000141.1:0-11892 GCA_964452575.1 uncultured Desulfobacteraceae bacterium
CCTTTCACCTCTGACCTTGCCCTGAGAGCAAGGGTTTCTATATTGGACTAAACAATTATGCAACAGTTCAAAAAACTCATAGTGGAATAGGGCTTTCACATCATCCTTATTTATTTTGTCTTTACAGAACTCCAATACTCTTTTGCTCAATCGGAATGAAATGCCAGGCCAGGCAAACTCACCGCTAGCCCCCGCAAACTTACCAACTCCGTTTTCCAATCTTGCTAAATCAAAATTAGTAAGCCTTTTTAACAAATAAAGCGATTCAATAAAGGATTTTTTGGGGTTTGTAATAGCTAGAGCTTCTAATTTCTTAGCAAATAAATCTATACTTTCACTGTCTTTAAGGGTGGGAATCCGTTTAAACTTCAGGGATGGGAGGTATACACTTATAAGAAAAGTTATAAAACTCACGAGAAATTTCGATAATATTAAAATAGAGTATTTTGGTGTTTTCTCCCCATAGAATGCCAGTGTCTTATCGAAATATTCTATGGCTTCGATGTACTGTCCTCTGGTAAAAACCGCAAGTGCAATGTTCTTCTCCAGCATCGCAACCTTTTGTGGATCAGCAGCACCACCATACTTTCTTAGATAAAGACCTAAGGCCTCCCTGTAATAATGCAGCGCTTCACTGGACGCTGAAGATTTAGAAGCCTCCTCCCCTGCCTTTATTAGGTACTCCTCAGCCTTCTCTTCGTCTTCACCCCTGGTGTAGTGGTAAGCGAGTATCCCGTAAAAATCATGGATTCTTTCACGGAAAACCTTTTCTATAGAATCTGCAACTCTCAGGTGAAGTTCCTTCCGCTGCTTGTGTAAAATTGATTCGTACGCCGCCACTTGGGCAAGGGTGTGTTTGAAGATGTACTCCAGCTCCTCCATCCGCTGGCGCTCTCTGATAAGCTCTATCTCTTTCAAATATGACAACCTGGTGTCTATATCCTCAATCGCCGTCGCAACCTCTGTAAGAAGTCGGTAAAAGAAACTCCTCCCGATTACTGAGGCAACCTTTACCAAATCACGCGTCTTCTTATCCAGCCTGTCAATTCTGGCCATAAGCACGTCGTTTATGGTATGCGGAATAACCACTGCGTCAATTTTCTCGGTCACTTCAAATGCGTCATCTTTTACAATTAAAGCACCCTCGTCAATAAGCGAAGGGACCACCTCCTCAATAAAAAAAGGATTACCGTCTGATCTGTTAACTATCTGACCAATAAGAGCATGATAAAGCCCCCTGATATTCAGCATGTTCCTGATGAGCATTTCGCTCATTCGCTCATCCAGCGGCTGCAAGAATATTTCGGTATAATACATTGGGAGCGTTTCTTTTATGGTTTCGGCTATCCTGTCACTCGTCCCCCTGTGGCCAGGACGAAACACGTTGATAAAAAGAATTCTCTGTGTCTCTGCCAGGCGGAAAAGCGATTCCATAAGTTCAATGGAACTCGTGTCGGCCCAGTGGACGTCTTCCGCCACAAGCACGAGCGGAGTCAGCTCGGTTGCTTTGATTAGTAGCTCTCGTAAATTTTTTAGAATCAGTTTTTCTAGGGCCTCGCCCTTTATACCTTTGATCCTTTCAGCATACCTGCCTGAAAGCTTCATCCCCATGAGAGTCGCCACAAAGGGAAAAACTTCGTATGCCTCTTCTGGATACACCCGTCTGACAACAGTCTCAAGCTTGCCAAACGCCGCTTCTTCTCCGTCATCTTCCTTTATCCGTGCCCATTGCTTCAAAAGGCCGATGACGGGATGGAAGGGGAGATTCCTCTCCATGGAAATGGCCCTTCCTTCTAGAATGGTGACGCGTTTCATTACATCTCTGTTCTTCAGTTCAGCCACTAGCCTAGACTTTCCAATACCCGCCTCGCCGATG
Organism: uncultured Desulfobacteraceae bacterium; assembly: GCA_964452575.1. GTDB lineage: Bacteria > Desulfobacterota > DSM-4660 > Desulfatiglandales > Desulfatiglandaceae > CAYVMN01. Next base: position 1,877 of record CAYVMN010000141.1, read on the forward strand.
ATATTGACAATTGAGCCCTCCCCATTGATCGCCTTCATTACCTGAAACTCTAGCTTGTCGAGCTCTGTATCCCTTCCCACCATCTCGGAGTAGATCATTCGCTCAGATCCCAGACGAGGGCGGTAAATGTGCTCTTTAGCTGACAGGAGTTTATATACAGAGACTGTCTTTTCTCTCCCTTTGACCTCCCGTTCCCCTAAATACTCAAATTGGAAAAAGCCCCGGGTCAATCGAAATATCTCTTTCGTGACATAGGTTGTCCCTGCTTCTGCTAGCCCTTCCATTCGGGATGCAAGATTTACAGTATCTCCCACGGCCTTGAATTCCACTCTCAAGTCATTTCCCAGGGCGCCTACGATCACAGGACCGGTATGGATCCCAATTCTCATCCGAAGAGGCCCTATACCCGTCTTCTTTTCCATTACCTTCGCAGAAAATGAAGCCATTTCCTTATGAATTGCCAGGCTTGATCGAAGTGCCCCCTGAGGTGCGTCTTCGAGTGCAATGGGGGCTCCAAAAAGAGCCATAATTCCATCACCGGTCATCTCATTGACTGTGCCGTCATAATCACGGACCTTATGAATTAGGATCTCATAGACCTGGTCCATGACGCCATAAGCCTCATCGGGACCCAGTTTTTCCACCAAAGGGCTAAACCGTTCCATATCGCAAAACATGACCATTACTTGCTTGCGCTCTCCTTCGATCTTGTCCCTTTGGGCCAAGATCTTCTCAGTGAGACCTTTGGGTAGGTACCGTTGGATCTTGTCTATTTTATTATCAACGGAAAATTGTAGGGAAAGAGCATCAGGAGCTGAGGTAAGACCGTGCCCGCATTCATTACAGAATTTGGCGATTTCCGGGTTCTTATGGTGGCATTTTGGGCACTTCATGGCATGCCCCCAGATCTAAAGGTGGGCAGATTTATGAGATAAAAAGATGGTCCTTATTTTCTGATTATTGACAGAATGAAGTATAAATGAAACATGATTTTATGTCAATTCAGGAAAGATTTCCAGATATTGTCCAATTAAAATCCTTTGAAAATAGCCAAGCTTAGCTTCTCAAACACTAATGATCACGTTTTTTCGGTTGTTGCTCCATCGCCCTCTCGACAAAATCGGGCAGCATCAGGATGTCTACGCCCCTGTCCTGGGGCATGTTCTGCAACGCCTGTCCGTAACAAGCGGCGCAGATATGGAGCATGGTCTTGGTCTGAACGTAATTGAGCCCAACAAAGCAGATCTAGGCCGAGAGGGAAGGGGTAGTGGCATGGGGTCTCTTGAAGAGATGGCGCACGTGGACGAAATTTCCGCAGGCACCATTTTATCAGCATGTATTTTGAAAAAAATCCGTGAAGGCAATGGACCGCTTTGGTCGGGCCCATATCGGAATGGGCTTGAAAAATCCGGTACAAAGGCATAAACTCCTTAAATTACAAGAACAGCGATTGCTGTCTCAAGATAAAGGGGGGGGGCGGATTCTTAGTTAGATGGGAAGAAAGGAGTACGATTATGGCAAATTTTGTTTTTGTTTTAAGCAAGGCGGATGTTAATGCGGCCACTCGGTGTTTCCAACTCTCCAAAGTTGCCCACTCAAAAGGACATTTGGTGAATCTGTTCCTAATTGATGATGGCGTTTTGTGGGCGGACTCTACACGTGATTTTAACGCCAAGAGTGATACGGGAGATTGTCCGAATGACTACTTCCCTTATCTAGAAGCAAACGAAGTCCAGATTGGAGTGTGACCTCCTTGTGCAAATGCTCGTCAGGTCGACGAGGCAAAACTCTTTTCTAACATGGCACTTGATGGGGCACCGCACCTGATCGATCTAGCCGCTGACGCAAAGGTGTTTAATTTTTGAACCGACCTTGGTCAGCTATCGAATCGATTTGAATTATTCAGAGACGCCGTTAGGGAACGATTGATCATTTAGACGCGGTGTCATTTCACTCATCTGGCGCAAGTTACCCAATGAGTTCAGAAGGGAGACCATTCACTATGAAGTTGTCGATTCAAGATAGAAAACGAATAGAGGATGGAATTAGGCAAAAATATTCAAAAGTGGCTTCAGGCCCTGACGGGCATTTCAGGTATCCAACAGGTCGCGCTGGACTTGAAGCATTGGCCTATGACAAAAGGATGATAGAAGCCATATCAGATGCTATTGCGGCCTCCTTTTGCGGCGTGGGAAACCCTTTCACTTTAGGTCCTATTCACAGGGGAGAGACAGTATTGGATATCGGATGCGGAGGCGGTGTGGATGCATTCATTGCAGCAATAACGGTGGGACCTGAGGGTAAAGTAGTGGGCATTGACATGATCCCTGAAATGCTTGAACGTGCCGAGGCGAACCTGCAAAAAGCCCCATTTAAGAACCTCAGTTTCGAACTGGCTTCTGCCGAGGACTTACCATTTCCGGATGAGGATTTTGATGTAGTAATCTCTAATGGGGTCTTTAATCTTATCCCAGACAAGGTCAAGGCCTTGGCCGAAGTATATAGGGTTCTGAAGCCTGGAGGACGATTTATGGTAGCCGATCAAATCCTGGCTGGCCAGTTACCAGAAGACAAAAAGACAAGGATTGAAAGCTGGTTCAGGTGAGAGGGCGGAGCCATACCGGGAAAGGATTTCCTGGCCTTATTTAGACAGATAGGCTTTGAAGAGATAGAGCTAGTAGCAGAAACCGGTTTTAACAGTTCTCCAGTTACAAAGGGGGCCTTATTTCGTGCCACCAGGCCGGCAATCTCAATCGGTAAAGGGGAGTACGAGAAAATGGATAACTCTCTGAACAAGTATCAACAATTTTTCCAGCAAGCTTATGCCGAAGGGGCGTTAGATCGTAAAACAAAACATTTGATAGCCTTAGGCGCCTCCCTTGCCGCTGGATGCGAAGCCTGAACGAGGTATTGCCTTGCAGTTGCAAGGGAATTAGGTGTGACGGACAAAGAGTTAATGGAGACAATGACCGTTGCCATGACAGTGGGGGCAACGAAGATTCAGATTCTCCAAGAGACTTCTTTAGCCAGTATATCAGAAATGGGATCTTCTGAGACCCCAGTGAAACAAGGAGAAGAGCCCCCCGCAGACCAAGAGATCTGTACTGCCTGACCTACTAAATCCAGCTCTGGATGAGCTGAGAGCAAGAATCTGGAATTTTGAGGGTTACTTGCCCACCAGTTTCAGTAATTCCTTGTCTTCAAGGATCTCTGACGGGAGACCCTTGAATATTATTTCGCCCCGTTCTATTATGTAGGATCTTTGAGCCACCTGTGCCGCATTATGGACATTGGATTCAGCCAGAAGGATCGAAACCCCAAGGTCTTTTCTAATGCTCTCTATGGCCTCACCAAAGGACTTTACCACCAGAGGCGACAGGCCTTCAAAGGATTCATCCAAGAGCACCAGCGAAGGGTTAAGGGCCAGGGCTCGGGAAATGGAGACCATCTTCTTTTCCCCACCACTCAGCGTGTTGGCCTCTCTCTTAATTAGTTTTCTGATGGCCGGAAAAATACGACACGCCTTTTCTATGTCAAACGCCCCTGATCGCTCGGTCTTGCCAGTGACCCAGATACCAAGCCGGATATTTTCTTCAACTGTTAACTCTGAAAATAACCTTGAATCCTCGGGGGCATAGGCGATGCCTGCCATGACCCTGTCATGGGGGGTCATATCAGTGATGTCTCTGCCATCAAAAATGATCCTTCCCCTCCTGGAGGGATACAATCCTATGATGGTCTTCAATATGGAGCTTTTCCCGGCCCCGTTCCGGCCAATAAGGCAGACAATCTCCCCCTTATCAAGTTCCAGGGAACACGACCTCAAGATGTTAGTTGAGGCAACCCGGCATTCCAGGTCTTCAATCTTCAAGAACATATTAGTCCCTTACCCCAAAGAGGATCTCTTTCACATTATCTTGTTCCATAATATCTCTTGGCTTCCCGTTGGCGATGATCTCCCCGTCGCTCAATACCAGCACCCTGTCCGAATAGTCAGAAACAATGTCCATGTCGTGTTCTATTATCATGCAGGCCATCTTTTCTCTCCTGATAGCCGTAACAATGGTATCCATGACCTTGAACTTATCCCTTGTTGCAACACCACTGGTTGGCTCGTCAAGCAGCAAGAACTTGGATTTCATGGCGAAGGCCATTGCGGTATCAACGATTTTTTTGTCTCCTTCGGAAAGGCCGGTTGGGAAGAGGTCCTTCCTATCGGCAATACCAAACACATTTAAGATATCTATTGCCTCCTGGGTTATTGTCTTGTAGTGACTTGCCGGCAGAAACTTCTTTCTTACATTTCCGTATACGGAGAAGAGACAGACCCGGACATTATCCAGCACCGTGCTGTCCATAAAGAGGTTCGTGATCTGAAAATTGCGGGCAATCCCCAACTTAATGCGTCTGTATGGAGAGGCAAAGGTTATATCACGATCAAGGAACCTGATGCCTCCCGAGGTCGGTAAGATATGACCACTAATGAGATTTACCAAAGTGGTCTTCCCTGCACCATTCGGTCCCACAAGGGCTACGATCTCGTCTCTTTCCACATGGAAATCGGTTGAATTAATGATTCTGGCCCTTCCAAAGTCCTTGATCAGATCCGTCACACTCAACATCAGGCGGCTCCTCCGGCCTCACTCTTCTTGGATCTCGCAAACAACCTCACAAAACCACCGGCTATCCCCTCAGGGAGGAGAAGGACCAGTATAATCAGAGTGGCCCCTATAACGAACATCCAGTACTGGGTTAGACTGACGGCATACAACTTGAGGTAGGTAAACAGGATAGCCCCTATAATAGGTCCCTCGAAGACCATAAATCCGCCCAGAAGTGTCATGTATACAATCTCACCGGAAAATACCCACTCTGCTATTTCAGGGCTGACGTGGCCATTAACAAAACTCCACAGTGCTCCACCCATCCCGGTAAATAGACCGGAGATGATAAAGGCATACCATCGATATCTCCGTACTCTGATGCCGATCATCTCCGCCCTTACCTCATTGTCTCTTATGGACTGGAGGGCCTTTCCAAAGGGTGAATTGACGATACCCGCCATGATTATGGTGCACAGGGCGAAGGCGCATATGAGAAAGTAATAGTAAGCCCCTGAGAGGAATTCGAATCGTTTTATCCCCTCAAAAGATCTACCAAACATGATGGGGAGACCCACATGAAGCCCGTCTGATCCGCCCGTTAAATTGTACAGCTTTACCAGCAGGGCGAACAATATCATTGAAAGGGCAAGGGCAAGAATGGAGAAAAAGATCCGCGTATGGCGAACGCAAATGAAACCGAAAATGGCTGAAACTATCAGAGAGGCCAGAAGGGCCAGCGGGATCAGGATCTCGATGCGAAAGAGGGTAGGGTAATATTTGCCGATCATTGCTATGGAGTAAGCGCCTGCGGCAAATAAGGCTCCATGGCCAAAAGAGAGGAGGCCGGTGTATCTCAGGAGGAGATTAAACCCCAATCCCATGATTGCAAATGCAATGCCGGATTCAATAAGCATGAGTTGATAGGTTGGAATAACCCTTGGCATGAATAGCAGGAAGATGAAGATCCCCAGATAAATAAAGTATTTCGGTCTAATCATGTCGTCCTGCACCCCTCAATTTATCTGCCAAACAGACCCTGTGGCTTGAAGACCAAAATGATGACCGCGATCAGAAAGAGCAAGGGAAGTTCTATCTCAGGGAAAAAGACGATTCCCAGCGACCGTGTCTCCCCGACGATAAGAGACCCTACCAGGGCCCCCTTGAGGCTCCCCAGACCTCCCAGGACGACCACTATAAAGGCCAGGATCAACGGCTCCATTCCAATTCCCAGGAGGGCCGGAGTTGTTGGAACTATAAGGGCCCCTGCCAGACCGGCCAGGGCAGCACCCATGCCAAAGGCCAATGTGTTGAGCCTCCTTATGCGTATTCCCATAGCCGTGGCCATCTCCCTGTCCATGGAGATGGATCTCAGCATGATACCCAGTCGTGTCCTGGACATGACCAGCCATACTCCAAGACCTCCGGCGATGCTAATCAGGATGACAAAGAGGAAATACACGGGGTATTGATTGGCGCCGATAGCCAAATTCCCCATCTTGGTAAATGGCTGTGAGGCGTAATAGGCGGTCCCCCCCCAGACCATCTTTATAAGATCTTCAATGAGCAACAACGCCCCGAAGGTGATCAGGAGCTGATACTCCAGGGCCCGCCTATACATGGGTCGAATGATTGAGGTCTCCAGTACCAGACCAATCACGCCTGATAGTCCCAGTGCGGCAAAAAGCCCTACAAAGAATAGGGTCATGGGTGTCTTGGCACCAAATGCGCCAACGATCCAAGCCGCCACAAAGGCACCTATGGCGAACAGGGAGCCGTGTGCCAGATTCAAGATTCCCATTACACCCAGTATGATGCTAAGGCCAAGGGAGGTCAGGAAAAGAAATGATGCAAAATAGAGCCCGTTGAGGATATATATGATCCAGTTTTCCATCAGGTAAACCCCAGGCCTGGGGCCAGGCCCCTCAATTAGGAGGAGCCCGGCCAGCAGATTATGTTGTATCTTGCCTGGCTTGTTACTTAAGCCACGTCCCCTCTTTCCAGCTGTTTATCCAATCCTCGGTCCGTATTCCCGGAGGGGCGTTGACCATAAGGGCCGGAAAGACCATTATTCGGTCCGGGTCCAGGATGGGGAATGGGTAGCCCGCAACCTTTTTAGAGATCCCCACCAGGACATCCTCTCTGCCGTTGTGATCATCACCGATGGTGAGTATACCGGAGGGGGTCTGGATAGAGAGGCCTGCTGCGGCCTTACTTATCTCTTCCTTTGAGGGCCAGCCTCCCACCAACGAGGCGGCCTTTTCCACCGCAGCCTTGTAAGTGTATATGGCCTGATATGCATGATAGCATGGATAGGTAGGATATTTATTGTATCGCTTGTGATAGGCCTTCACAAACCATTTGTTGAGCGGCCACTTATCCGCGGGCGGGTAGAGGAAATAGTGGGTACCTGCACAGCATATAATCTGTCCTTCAGGATAATCCATTCCCACTTCCTGGGGATAGGGCTCGCCCCTGGAAAATGCCATCTGTGCCTTCTTAAACAGGCCCATCCCGATGGCCTGCTTGGTGAAAGTCACGGCATCGCCACCCCAAAGGGCAGAATGGATGACCTCTGCGCCGGAGCCTATGAGGGCGCTGATATGGGCCGTATAGTCGGTGGTGAACAATTTTGGCCACAAGGTCTTAACAACCTCCACGCCAGGAACCAATTTCTTGATGGCTATCTCAAATATGAGCCAGCTGTCCCTACCCCATGCGTAATCCGGGTTGATGCCTGCCACCTTTTTGATGCCGGAGAAGTACTTCTGGATGTAAAGTGCCAGCCCGATGTTGTCTATGCCAAGATGGGCCGAGCTTCGGAACCCGAGCCCGTATTTTGGAACCTTATAGGGGGTCTTTTCCTTTTCCATTAAGACATGGGTACCACAGTCATAGGCAATAATAAGTCCGCCCAATTCATCACTCAATGGAAGCACCGCCTTACAGTTCCCAGATGAGATGTACCCGAGGATAACATCCACCTTGTCTTCCAGGATCAATTTTCTGGCCAGCTTGACCTGGGCGTCAGCACCGCCTGCCTCATCAAAGCTGGTCATGTCGATCTTTCTCCCCAGTATGCCGCCCGTCTTGTTTATCTCATCTGCACACAGCTTGTAGGCATTGTCCCCAGGGATTCCGAAAGGTGCCGCGGCTGCCCCGGTTAGGAAGCTTACTGTTGCTACCTTGATGGGTGTCTTCGGGATGGCTCGTTTTTCTGCGGCCGTAGCCTTTCTCACCTTCACCGCTGACCCCAGGAGCCCTGCGGCTCCAAGGCCGACGCCCGCGACTCCTGCAGATTTCAAGAAATCTCTTCTTCCAATCTTCTTTTCAGTCATGACAAACCCCCTTCCTCTCAATAGACCTATTGACTCCAGGATGGAAATACCACTAAACTGTTCGCGACCTGGCCGAAATTGGCCGTTCCCGATGCATCACCTCCTTTTGGTCGCTCTCTTGGGATTTTCAGATTGATCAAAGAGTGTGCAAAAGATTCTGTTGCCTCTCCATTACGATATGGGTTGCCAAGAAAACGCTGGCGGAAAACTACAAGAGTGGAAGCAGTATAGGGGGAAGGCTCTTGCCGTGTCAACGGAAAACTCATTGCAGGTAATACAGTTACATTTTATGTAATTGCTGGATAGTCTGCACTGGGCGGAGAGGATTAAGTTCTATCTGATTGGGAGGGTTGGGAATTGGGAAAGGGGCGCCCGTGATGTACAATGGACACCCCTTCCCCCGTTGTCTAGGCATTTAAAGTGTTAGGGCAGTATTGCGAACACTCGCGCCGGGAAACCGGAGCCTTTCTTCGGTTTTGGAAAGGCGGCAACTACTAAGGCACCATACTCAGGGAGCTTGTCCAGGTTTGTCATAAGTTCGATTTGATAATGATCGGTCTTAAGGATGTAGGCCTCGCACGAATAATCGTCTTTGCTGCTCGAAACGCCCGGATCGGTATCGGTCGGTTCATGCCCCGAGGCAGTTATCTTTCGGTCCTCATAGAGGTATTTGAGCACATCCATACTCCAGCCTGGATAGTGAAATACCCCTGCTGCATCTTTGTTTTGCATCTTTGCTATGCTTGGCCAGCGTTTGGACCAGTCGGTTCGCATGGCGACAAAAGCGCCTTCAGGGATGGGGCCGTATTTTTTCTCCCAGGCCTTGATATCTCCCATCGTGATTGTATAATCGGAATTCTTGGCCACTTGCTTGTGACAGTCAATGATCACCAGGGGCATTAACATCTCCTTGACATCAATCTCATCAATGAACCGCTTCCCCTTGATGAAATGGGCTGGGGGATCGCAGTGTGTCCCCCATTGGCCCACGTGGCTATAGAGCTGGGCAAAGAAGCCGAATCCCTTGGAGCCAATACCCTCATCATAAAAGTAAAGGGTTTCTCTTGTAGAATCTGGAAATCCGGGCCAGTGAGGTATGCCCGGATAAAAGGCATGGGTGAGATCCACAAATTTCTTTGTCTTGATGACATCATACATCTTCCACAGATCAGACTTTTCTGCGGCACTCACGTTCAAAGGGGCCAGCACCAAAGCCAAAACCAGAACCATACATGCAATCAAGATACGTCTCATGGCAACCTCCTTTATGAATTGGTTAATTAGTTGGTTTGTTTACCGACTTGCCTTCTATCCGACAATAAACCACCTTAAATTGTTTGGATACCATCATAAAAAAGGAAGATCGATGTATGTTGTCTAGCGCAAAAATCCAGAGGTAATCTATTACCACTCAATAGTCAACAATGATCACATAGGCCAAACGAGGGGCTAAAGGCCTAAAGTCAACCCCCTATCTGGTGGCAACGGCGTCAGGAGTGCTGAGATCAGACCGAAAATGACAATGGCCAGCAAGAAGTAGCATGGTGACAGGGTTTTGGGGTAAAAAAGTGATGAATCACATAGCACAGTCCGACGGGTCTCCCCCCAATTTTGAAAGAGCGTGATCCAACGCAGGCAATATTACGCTCAGATTCTCCCTTGCCCCCCGAGGGCTCCCGGGGAGGTTTATTATGAGACAGCCACGCCTGACGCCAGCCATGGCCCTGGATATCATGGCATGAGGTGTCTTTTTCAGGCTTTCGCCACGCATGGCCTCCGCCATCCCGGGCACCTGGAAATCAATAACCTCCTCCATTGCCTGAGGAGTGACATCCGTGGGGCTGAGCCCGGTCCCCCCGGAGGTAATGATCAGGGAAAGACCCTCTTTGTCAACCCATGTCCTGAGGGTATCAGCGATTCTCTTTCGGTCATCGGGGACGATTTCCTTCTTTAGCACCAAAAAGCCTTCCCCCTCAAGCATCCCGACTACTACCCTGCCGCTCTCATCCTCTCTGAGGTCCCTAGAGCCTTTATCGCTTATCGTAAGGACCCCAGCTTTAACCCGCCGATTCATCTC
>CAYVMN010000142.1:0-11757 GCA_964452575.1 uncultured Desulfobacteraceae bacterium
GGAAAAAAGACCCTCGCGGTCGGTCATGTGACGCATCACTGTTTTCAAAGCGCTAAACTACTACCAGTATTTGCCCTTTTTCAAAGTGGGGTCGTGGCCCCACTTTTTTTGTTTTATCAGGCCTAGGTCGTACTTGATACAACCCGGTTTAACATTTCAGCACCCAATTGGTAGGCCTTCAAATTTATATCCAATTTATCCTCTGACATCATCTCCAGTATTACCGCTCTAAAATCTTCTTTTTCCAGAGGGAGCGTATTTAGACCTGCAAATGCGCCAAGCATGATCGTGTTCCCCAAGACGGGATTATCAAACCTTAAGGCCTCATCGGTGACATCGATAAACCAGGCATCCGATGTCAGTTCATGGGCAGACTTCTTGATCTCTTCCATGGAAGGATATTGCAGTTCACCAGCAATCACGCCGACGGGATGGATGGGACGGGTGTTGCTCAATATCTTAGCGTGGGGACTCCCATAGGTTGCCAGTACTCTGATCCCCTCAATCGGTTCTAATGCGATTACGATATCGGCCCTCCCTTTAGGTATCAGCGGACTCCAGCTCGATATTGCCGAGACCCTGAGGTGGCTCATCACAGACCCCCCGCGTTGAGTGGCTCCAAAGGTCTCTCCTATGGTGATAAAGTACCCCCGACGGGACAGCATATTCCCCAATATTTTCGATAAGAGGACGTTACCCTGACCGCCTACGCCGGTAATGATGATATTGTATGGGTCTTTTGGAAGCTGTGGGCTTCGCATTTCTATGCCACCTCCTTCTTCTTGATAGCCTCTGCAGGACAGATCCCAGCACAAACGCCACACCCGGTGCAAATGGCCTCGTCGATCCTTGATGCCTTTCTTTCTCGGTCCCAGATAAGTCCAGGGCAGCGGAATATCCGTGTGCACAATCGATTACATCCACAATTTTCCCCAAGGCAGATCCCTTCATCGACATTCATTTTATAGTCCTTCTTGTTCTTGCGCTCCGGGCTCAATGCGCAATACTTTCGAAGGATAAGGACCTTGACCCCTTTCTTGTCCTGTATTAGGTCACTGAGTGTTTCTTGTGTCTTTTTTAGATCAAAAGGATCCCCAATCTCTACCCTTATACCAAGGGAGCAGCAGATAGCCGAAATATCCAAGCTTGGTACCTCATCACCCATTGCATTTATGGCCAGACCGGGGTGGGGTTGAAATCCAGTCATTGCAGTGCCACCATTATCCAATACGATAAAGGTGACATCCGCATTGTGGTGCACGGCATTGAGGAGCCCATTGATTCCCGCGTGGAAGAAGGTTGAATCTCCGCAGACGGCTACTACAGCCTGATCCATACCGAATTGCCCGAGCTGTCCAAAGCCGCTTGCAACACCAATCCCGGACCCCATTGCGTGAACCTGTTTTACGGTACTAAATCCGGTTGGCAATACCCCGAGCCCATAACACCCGATGTCACCGCAGACAAAACCTTCTCGACCGTCCAACTGAAGGGCGTTGTGAATGGACCAGAAGGATGCCCTGTGAGGACAACCCGGACAAAAGGTCAACTCACGATTTGGGGCACCGGCTAAAGCGGCAGCCCCCGCCATTTTTTCATAGGCCGGTGGCATGGCCTCATATTCAACACCCAGGATTGTTTTTAGGGCGTTAACCACAAGGTCTGGGTTGAGCTCTCCAATCTTGGGGAGATTACCCCCATCTTTGCCATAAAAGGCCTTTGCGCCGATTTCCGCCGCCATCTCGGCGGCAAGAACCTTGATATTCCCTTCCATGATGGGGAGCACCTCTTCTACTATGAGTACGCGGTCTGCCCTGGATAGGTTCTTCTTGATCAGCCTGGGGGGCAGGGGCCACGTTGTCCCTAATTTCAGCAGGCCGACCCTATCTTCCACACCCAGGAGGGCAATGGCCTCTTTGCAATAGAGGTTGCAGGCGCTGCTGGTGACTATTAGGATCTCGGGTTTTTCAGGCCCGTGATAGGTGTTGGAAGGGCAGTCTTCAAATATCTCACCGGCCTTTCTTAATTTTTTCTGTAGCTGAGCATGAAAATGGCTTACGGGCATTGACATCACCGCACCCCTATCAGGGTCAAAAACAGAACGGTCGCAAACAAACTTTGCATGTGGATCCTTATCAATTTCCGGCAATGTCCCAAATCTTACATTACCGCTCGCATGCGATAGACGGGTTACGCTGCGGACCATAACCAAGTTCCTGATCTGTTCTGAGAGATCAAAGGCCCACCTGACCATATCCTTGAGCTCTTGGAAGTCTCCGGGCTCCAGAAGCGGAATCTCCAACATGCTGGCAAACATTCGCGCCTCACCTTCGTTGATGCTGGAATGGGCCCCAGGATCCTCACAGGGGATGATGACCATACCCGCCCGGGTGCCGGTCAAAGCGAGGTGCAACAGGAAGTCCGAGCCCACATTAACACCATTTTGTTTCATCACACACATGGATCTGAGTCCGGCAAAGGAGGCAGCTGCGGCGACCTCCATGGCCAGCTTTTCATTTATCGACCACTCGGCATATATATTCCTCTCGTGAGCTACCTTGGAAATACTCTCCATAATCTCAGAGGAAGGGGTGCCAGGGTAACCAGTGGCAACCTTTACGCCAGCCTCTAATGCCCCTCGGGCAATGGCCTCATTGCCCAACAGCAAATGCTGAACGCCTTCATTGTTATCTGTCAGATAGGACATCTCGACCCCCCTTGTTAAGCAATGATCTCTTCCACTGTCTTGGTGTTCACCCTGATATAGGCCCTTTTCTCTTCGTTGTTTGTGTCTAAAAGGCCCTCATGTCTTGCCTCTATAAAGGCCTTTCTCTTTTTGTTTCCCGCTGCCCATCTCAGATGTTCAATGTTCTCCTCTGGAATCTCACCAATGACCAGATATCCCTCATCTTGGGCTTCGTCGATAATTTTCTTACCCCTCTCGGTCCGAATGATGAGGGTATTTGAGTCAGGATGCCCTTCCAGCACCCCTACGGATATATCAGAGAATTCACCGGTCATATCAATACAATAAGAACAGGTCTCCGGCACCAGTTGCCTTATCTCGTCTAGAGGAATTTGTGTCTTTGTATTGTCAGAGTAAATCTCCATGATCTCAGCGGGTGGGGGTGGGATATCAAACTTTGCTATCTTGTCCACATCCATACGTTCCGAGATAAAGGCCCTAAACGCCCTAAAATCCAGGGCCCAGGTGCAAAAAAGACCGACGACGAGGCCGACAGGATCAATGAAATCCTCTATCTTCAGGGGGTTGGTCCGCATTTGAGCGAGGGCTAGGACCTGACATGGGGTACCCACCACTCCTATGCGTTGGTATCCTTTTTTGATTGCCTGATTGCAGGCAAGGAGTGTTGGCGCCGCCGTATACTTAGAAGAAGAACATTTGAAGACGTCTTCTGGATTCGTCACCACACGCGGTACAGGGAGTATGCCTTCCCTATCTGTCAGGACTGCCGCATCGAGGTAGCGTTTCTTCAAGGCAAAGCTGATCAAGGCAGATACGGTTCCCCCTGACTGAAAATCGCCATTAACCACCTGCTCCCCTGCTCGGGCTGTCTTCACGTAACTGTGGGGGCCGAGGGGGGTCCCCTCGTACGAAGTGCCAAATAACTGAAGCGACAGGTCATCCAGATTGACCTCGGTCTTGGGACAATAGGCGTGGCATTTCCCCTTAGGAAGCGTGCAAGGGAAAAGCATTGCTGTCTTGCCAAAATAGGATCTGAAGTAGGGACAAAGTTCGATACAGGCCCCGCAGCCGATACAGAGATTTTTTTCCAATACATCTTCCACTAATTCGTTAGACCCAAAAACTCTCATGTGTTACCCCCTTATTTCTAGCACTCCAACTTTATTCTATATTCCATAGACAGGTTTTGGACCCATGCCTTTATGTAATTCATCGATATTGTTAGGCTGAATGGGGCCGTAAGGAAATGGTTCGAAGCGATTTAGTGGCACTTCGAGCTGTGGAGGGAGCTAAAGATTTCTATCAAGTCAACCTCTTGGCACGTCCCGGTAAAGCTGATCATAATCGTGCGTCCCGAGTCTGAGCAATGGAAGCAAAGGCGTAAAGTCTTGGCCAGTTTCCTCTTGAGGAATCCAGTCCCCACCTCCCCTATGACATAAGAGGCCTCATGGCCATTGATTGTCAGAGATCCCTGTGAATGGGCCGAAACGCCCTTGTTTTTGAATTCGTCTCGGTTCCCCCTTTTCACCACTATGGTCAGATCAAGGGCGATTCTCTTCGAGGGGTGATACACGACCTGATCAGTCTGCCCGGCTTCCACCCAGAGGACCTCACCCCGTCTCACATTGGAGTGCACGTCCGGCTGGAGATAGCTCCTGGTTATCCTCCAGTCCACCGGAAGGGCCAGGGTCAAGAAATGGCTGAGGCCGAAGAGAATATTATTGGCAGATATCTTGTGCTCTGAGTGGTTGACGGACATTTTGTCGGCGGCCTTATGAACGACCCAAATGGCCTTCAAGGATGAGATCGAGCCGGGATTTATCCCTGCCAGTGTATTTTACTTTCTTGTCCACGATGAAAGTGGGGTAGGTCTGGGTCCAGTAACGGATGGATTTGTAGAAGCCCCGAAATGACGATACATTGATAACCTCGATACGAATCTTTTCTTTATATTTTTGGACCAGTTCACTGAGCCAGCTGGTGAGGAAGCGATGGTCTTCCTTCAGGCCTTCTGGATATTCATTGAGGTCTGCCTCGTCCCGCTTTTCAACCAGACCCACCTGGTCTGAAACGAATTGGTAATGCCCTCAATTGCAAAACGAGACAGGAATTAAGGACAGCACTTCCAGTATAATGGGTTTCATTTCTTGCCTCAAAAGAAACGGGAAGGCCTGCGGAAGGCCTTCCCATCCCGTTTCACTCCGTTAAGTTGGTTAATGTCACCTACTATGCCCCTCCTCCACCGGACGGTGTAGAAGCCTCGGGTTGTGTTGCCGCTGCCTCACCCCCCTCTCTTACAAATCGGGCGATGGAAGCGACGGCATCCTTTGCCAGAACTATTGCCAAGATGACCAGCAAGACGGCAATCACACCGGTAACCCAATCCCCGATGGCCCGGTCAGCGGGTATATTCTTGGTTGTGAAGAAGTGGACAAAGCCTTTATATGAAATAACCACCGCTGCGCAGATGGTGGTGATCCCAAGGAATACCGAGGGCCAAAGTGTGTAGGTGTACCTCTTCCTTTCCGAGGCCAGCCAGCAGGTACAGATGAGCAGGGCCATTGCGGCCAGCATCTGGTTGAAGGCCCCTCCCAGCATCCAGAGTGCGGTCAAGACGCCGGTGAAGCAGAAGATTGCGAATATCGCGATGGATACCACGGTAGAGAAGTAGATGTTCTTGAAGACCGGCCAGACCTCTCCAAGGACATCTGAACCGTAAAGGCGCATGAACCGTACCCCCAGATGGATCAGGGTAAAGCCAATGACCGCAAAAACAACGTTGGCATAAGTAAGGGCCACTCCCGCCGGTACACCAACGTTGCCAAGGAAGTTGCTCATTCCCTTGGCGAAGACGAAGCCCCCCCCGGTCTTGAAGGCCGCCGAAAAGCCCTCGAAGCTACCGAAGGCAGAGACCGCGATGATCAGCGCTATCATCCCCATGATCATTTCCAGGAGCATAGAACCGCCGGCCACTGGGAGCGTATCCGTCTCCTTCTCGATCATACGGGCCGTTCCCGAGCTGCTTACCAGTGAATGCCACCCGGAGACCGCGCCGCACATGAGGGTAACGAACATCAGGGGCCAGAGGGGTTTTCCGGCCCAGACGAAGCCCGTGTATGCGGGAAAATTGCCAAAGGACGGATGCCCGATGAGGATTCCTATCCCGGTGACCAGCATGGCGATAAAGACCACCCAAAAGCCCAGGTAGTTGATGGGCTGGGCCCACCGCCAGATGGGCAATGTCGCGCCGAAATAGCAGAAGGCCAGCACGAACAGGACCCATATGAATTTTGACTGGGTGATGGTCCCGAACAAGACTGGAGATGGATCGCCCCCGTTTACCCAACTGAAAAAGCGCGTGATCGGGCCCAAACCGCTGAAGACGAAAATGCCCACAAAGGTGGCAATCACCGTGATCAGGGTAGCAGTGATGATGGGCATCTTCCACTTATAGATCATCTGCCCGAACAAAATGCCCATGGCTACCCACACCAGGATACCAAAAGGGGACGAAGGTTTTCCGAGGGTCCCTGCGATGAACAGAGCAAACGCCCCGAAACTAAACATCAGGTTGAAATAAATGAAAATACTGACCAACGTCCGGCCCCGGGGAGAGATCAGGGTGTAGCTCATTCCACCCAGGCTCATCCCCTCTTTCCTGATGGAGACCTGGGCCGACGTGTAATCATGGACCCAGCCCAAGAAGGCGACCCCCAGAAGGAGGTAGAGCATAGCCGGAAGCCAACCCCAATGAACAGCGATGATGGCCCCGACAATTGGGCCTAACCCGCAGATGGATTTAAACTGGAAGCCGAAGAGGACGTTCTTACTGGTAGGCATGAAGTCCACCCCATCCATATACATGGTGGCTGGCGTGGTTTTACTCCCGTCGGCCTGGATGACTTTCTTATCCAGGTGCCGGCCATAGGTTCGGTAAATTATGATCGCCCATACAATAGACAAAATCAAGGCAAACAGTGAATTCATGACATCTCCCTCCTTGGTTTTAAACCTAAAGCCAAAGATAGGGTATATGCTGACCCCTTAGGGTCGACCCTGTCGACTTGTATTGTGGACGCGTTAACATGGTCTACGTTTATGGCTCTTGGGTTCACATATGGATCAAAGGCCTGGTCGACGAAGAAAGTGTATATCAAGAACAATAAAGGGTATTTAGCCTATGACGTTAAACAACCTCCTTTTTGCAAGAATACGAAAAGGTTAAAGGATTAATAAGGTTGAGCTATGAGATAACTTCTGTTCGCCCCTACCGGTAAATGAATTCACCTCCTTTTTTTGATGTCTTAATAATCAAAAAATACTCATTCCCAAAAGAGAGAACTTGAAAGAATTGATGTTACATAAATAAAATAATCAAAAATGTCAATAGCTATCTTCAAATCTCGGGGAAAGGTAATGCCCTGAGTTTCTCAAGCTCTGTCATGGAGGTAAGATCGTAATGGATCGGGGTGATCGTAATTTTTTTCTGCCTCAGGGCGATGAAATCATCATCCACATTGCCCTCCCCTCGGAATCTCTCGCCGGAGAGCCAATAATAGACATTACCCCTTGGATCGGTGCGGCTTTCGAAGCGCTCCTCAACTCTTGCGGTCCCCTGGCGTGTGATGCATACACCTGCAATCTCATCGGGAGGAATTGCAGGGATATTGACATTTAGGGCTGTTCCCTCACCCAGTCCGCTCGTAGCCAAAAACCGTATGATTGCCTTGCTGAACTGGGCGGCAAAGCCAAAGTCCGGGTCTTTCAGGGTGGCAAGTGAGATCGCAGCAGATGGCACCCCCAAAAAGGCACCCTCTGTGGCTGCCGATACGGTCCCTGAGTAAAGGATGTTAATACCCACATTGGCCCCGAGATTGATCCCGGACAAGATGACATCGGGAGGCGACTTGAGGAGTTCCTGTAAGGCAATCTTCACACAGTCTGCAGGTGTACCCGTGACTGCGTAGCCGTAAAATAAACCGTTTTTATGCACTTCCTGGACCCGCAGGGGTGAGGTCAGGGTAATGGCATGCCCCACTGCACTCATTTCCGATTCCGGAGCAACAATATGAATCTGATGATCAGGCTTGAGGGCATGGTAGAGGGCGGAGAGACCAGGGGCATGGATACCGTCATCGTTAGTCAAGAGGATTATCATTGTCCGACCTAGATATCAACTTTCTTGATTGCTAATGAAAGCTATATCTTGTAATGTGGTCTATCTCATGCTATTCGATTTATTTTATAAAAGCCTGGAAATTGCAGAGATCCCAGATATTCACTATGTAATGATCTTCCACAATAAAGTCAAATCCTATCAGGGGGCCCAATGCGCGAGGTAACAACCCGGAGCATTATTAGTGAAGTCAGAGATGCGGCAATTCGAGCCAATTATGAGTTGGGCAAGGATGTGGTCCGGGCCTTTGAGGATGCCCTGAAACGTGAAGAGTCGCCGGTTGGCAAAGAAATCCTGGGACAACTGATCGAAAATGCTGTGATTGCCAGAAAGGAAAAGGTCCCCATCTGCCAGGATACAGGCGTAGCGGTTATTTTCGTTGAATTGGGCCAAGGGGTTTCGATTGTCGGTGGTGACCTAAAGGCAGCCCTAGAGGAAGGGATCAGGCAGGGTTACAGGGAGGGATTTCTGAGAAAATCGGTCTGTCACCCATTCGACAGGAAGAATACCAGGGACAACACCCCCATTATTGTCCATTTTGATCTGGTACCGGGAGATGAGCTCAAGATCTGGGTCGTCCCCAAAGGCGGGGGTAGCGAAAACATGAGCCAGCTCTTTATGCTGCCCCCCTCAGCAGGGTGGGCCGGGATAAAGGAGAAGGTGGTTGAGACAGTGGAAGGCGCAGGCCCCAACCCATGTCCTCCGACCATAGTGGGGGTGGGGATAGGTGGAAATTTCGAGCAGGCAGCCCTCATGGCCAAGAAGGCCTTGCTCCGACCTCTTGGGACCCAAAATCAGGACCCTAAACTGGCTGAGATGGAAAAGGAGCTCCTCAAAGAGATCAATAAGACCGGCGTTGGTCCCCAGGGCCTTGGAGGGCGTGTGACCTCCCTGGCCGTTCACATCCTGATGATGCCATGCCACATTGCCAGCCTTCCCCTGGCCATCAACATCCAATGCCATGCAAGCCGGCATGTGGAGATAGTTCTTTGAGGGAGGAAAACGTGGGCGAGGTATTCTATCTTGAGACCCCTTTGACTCTAGAAGATATTCAGGATTTGAAGTCCGGTGACCGGGTGACAATAAGCGGGGTTATTTACACCGCCAGGGATGCTGCTCACCGAAGACTTGTGGAACTGATCGAGGCGGGAAAGGAACTGCCAATCCCCATCGAAGGTCAGGTGATTTATTATGTGGGACCATCCCCACCTCCGCCCGGCAGGGTGATCGGTGCGGCAGGTCCCACCACCAGTTACCGTATGGATCCGTACACAGCCAGCCTCCTCAGTTTGGGGCTCAGAGGGATGATAGGGAAAGGAAGGCGCTCCAAAGACGTCAAAGAGGCCATGGTCAGATATAAGGCCATATACATGGCCGCCATAGGGGGGGCAGGGGCACTCATGGCAAAGGCGGTCAAGGAGGTGCGGGTGGTTGCATATGAGGAGCTGGGACCCGAGGCAATCAGGAAATTGAGGGTCGAAGATCTGCCCGTTATCGTTGTTAATGATATCAGGGGAAACGACCTCTACATTGAGGGTCAAAGGCAATATAAAATTGGATAGAACTTGGCCACTTATCCCCTATACCCGAACTGAAAGACTGTGACGGGGCGAAACAATGGCAAGTCAAAAGCGAAATCTCCTTTTGCTGCTTCTGGGAATCGTTGTCCTGGCAGGGCTCGGCTATTACTTCTACTCAGAAATGAGAGGTGAATCTGAAGGGCTATCGGGTGCCAGGAGACCTGCCACAGGTGAGAGCAAGCTATCTTCAGGGAAAAAGTCAGGTCCTGTTAAGGAAGAGGGAGGAACCGGGCAAGTGGTAAGAGAAAAGATCGCCTTAAGGCCTTATGGCGAGGAGCCGGATTGTAAACAGATAGAAGACGATGTGGAAGGCTTTTTCGATTATCTGGATCAAAAGAAATACGTTCAACATCTGGGTTCAGGCCCGGATGCCTATGCCCGTTTTAAGAGAATCATCAAGAGACTAGCGGCTGAACCTCCAATCCCTGCAGGGGAGGGAATAGATCCGAGAATCATCATACAGAACGTCTATTATCTTTACCGCATCCTGGACCGAACAGACATCCGCCTGATAAAAGATGTGGTTGTGAATGAGAAAGATACAATGGAGTTTAATCTGTACATGTTTTACAAATGGCTTACCTTAGGCGGCCGCTGTCCGGACAATGGAGACCTCAGGCCTTCATTAAAGGTGCTCTACCACTACGCCGGCTTTTTTCTAAATACGATCGGTGGAAGGGCCTATCTTTTCAGGCGCTTAGAAGGCCTTAGGCTGCTTGTCAGTTATTATTCTGTCTTAATTGTCCATGAAGCAGATAGGGAAGGCAAGAACTACTATGGAATCGATGTATTCCCCTTCATTGATCCACTGAAACAGGAGATAAACTACTACCCCAACTTTGAATTCCAGAGTGAGTATATTGATCGGTTGAATGAGGTGGAAGACTATTACCTGCAAAGACGATAACCCGCCTAGACCCCAAGCCAGCAACAAACGCTTTCCCATCTGATCCTTAATAGCCCTTGTAAATCTTGGATGGCTTCCGGACCAGGCGATAGCCAGTCTCTGCCGGCAGGAACCCGGAAAACAGTCTGGCCCGCTTTAGGAAATCCAGGTAGGTGCAGATATATGCCTTGGAGATTTTCAGGTCCTGCGACATCTCCTCAATTTTGGGGGTAAAGGGCCGTGATGTTGCCAGAAGCCATTCAACCCAGTCTTTTTTAAGGAACGATGGTTAGCTGAAAATTTCTTATGTTTGACAAATTCAGCTAGCTAGGGGCATAGTAACATGTTTGCGTAACCTATGAGAAAGTCCCACTTCAAAGCATCAGCTGTTTCCCTCGGATATAATAGGCACTGGCAGCTTAGGAAATGCCTATGTGGGAAAGGCAACGCTGCTGCGCGAAACATATTAGGCCATTTGAATCCACCCGGGGCAAATTTTGGATAGACTGCTGATATCAACTAAATTTCTTGAAGAACTGGTGGGCTGGAAGGCTGCATTAGACGTCTTTCTCATTGCGACATTACTGTTCTTTATCTATCGCACATTTCGAGGTCTGGGGACCTGGAGGGTCCTCCTGGGGATTCTAACCGCCGTGACGATTTTTGTAATGGCCAGTCTTCTCAAGCTCGAAGGTATGACCTGGGTCTATTCGAATTTGAGCCAAGTCGCCGTATTGGGTATCATTGTTATTTTCCAACCTGAGATCAGAAAGGTTTTTGAAAGAACCGTGTCTCTCAGGAGAAATAAGGCGAACAACGGAAGATCTGGGCTATCCATAATGATTGGCGATACCCTATTCGCCTTATCCGAGCAAAGGCAGGGGGCAATTTTGGTCCTTCCGGGCAAAGAAGCTGTGAGGCAATGGCTATCAGGAGGCTTCTCGATTGACGCAAAACCAAGCTTCCCTCTAATCATGAGTATTTTTGATCCTCACTCGCCCGGGCATGACGGCGCACTCATTATTAGGAACGGAAAAATCACGTGGTTTGGTACGCGCCTGCCGATCTCGAAAAGCGACAACCTCTCAAGTGATTACGGTATGCGTCATAACGCCGCCATGGGCCTTTCTGAAGTGACCGATGCCTTGGTCGTGGTGGTCTCGGAAGAAAGAGGAACGATTACGACCTTTTTCAGAGGCAAAATGGAAAAGGTCAGGGACAAGGCTTACCTTTGCGAAAAAATAGAATCTCACTGGAAGAAGGCCTCTTCTTACCTGCCAAAGGGATCCCTGAGACAACATAAGTGGGAATTGACCCTGGAAATTTGTTCAAGTGCCATACTGGCCTCAATCTTTGGGACCTGTGCGGTTAGCTCTTAGCCATTAGCGGTTAGCTTTTGGATAAAACT
>CAYVMN010000143.1:0-11718 GCA_964452575.1 uncultured Desulfobacteraceae bacterium
GCAGCCCTACGTACGCCTTTTAATGCTGACCGCTAATGGCTAACCGCACAGGTTGAATAATTGGTTGTAATTTGGAGCTTCTTGTCATACCAGGCCGCTTATGGGGATTCTAGCCGATATGAGGTAAGATTACAAGTGGCGGCTTTCTTCTTGACACTCAATCCACCGCCTTTCTATACTCCCCCCGCAGAAAGCAGATTGCGGAGTTCCGGTTTTTCCTGACCCGCTTTCTAGAGCACCCGGGCAGCCTCCGAGAGGTGGAAAGCTACCGCCAGATTAGTTTCCATGCTCGCCCTATGATTCAGCTCGGGGAGGACATAGGTTGCCTTATGAGGGAGGAACCACATGAAGGAGATAAACATCTATGGTCGGGGTGGTCAAGGGGCCGTCACTGCTGCCCAGATATTGGCCACAGCGGCATTTGCAGAAGGGTATTGGCCCCAGACCTTTCCGAAGTTTGGTGGAGAGAGGCGAGGGGCTCCTGTTGTCGCGTATGTCAGGGTGGATAATAAGCCCATAGTCATTCGCACGAAGGTATATGCGCCCGATGTGGTGGTCGTCATGGATTTCAATCTCTTCAAGATGCTGGATCCCCTGGGCGATATAAGACCCGATGGGACAGCCATTCTCAACTACCCTGACCATAGAGAGGGACTTCCCTCGTCTATTATTGAAAGGGTGGGGAGTCTCTTCACAGTCGATGCCACGAAGATCGCCCACCAGATTTACGGAAAGACCACAATCCCGATCACCAATGTGACCATACTGGGTGCCTATTGTGCTGCCGTTAAGGATATCTCCATGAAATCGATTTATGAGGCCTTGCCTGATTTTTTTCCAGAGGAAAAGGTAGAATTAAATTGGAAGGCAGCTCAGATGGGCTACGAAAATTTGCGAGGTTTATGATGACCAAATCAAAGGCATTAGGCCCGGATCCCCTAAGACTACTTACCTATATTGAATTGCCCATAGGGGCCACCGCGCTCGGGATTCCCCCCGAGAGAAGGAAAACCGGATTGTGGCGGTACATGAGGCCGACATTCCAGGAGATGGCTCCCCCCTGTAAGGAGGGCTGTCCCTTAGGGAACTGGATTGATAGATTCATTTTCGGGGTCAACAATAAGGATCTTGATCAGGCCTGGTGGGCCCTAAGGCTTGAGAATCCATTCCCTGGGGTCTGCGGGAGGGTCTGTTACCACCCATGCCAGGAATCGTGCAACCGAAAGGATATTGACGATGCCATATCGATTCAGGCCATCGAACGGTATCTGGCAGACCATTTCTTCGACAAGAAGTCCAGACCGCTCCGGCTGAGGAAAAAGCAGGGCAAGAAGACCGCTGTCGTGGGCTCAGGACCGGCCGGGTTGAGCTGTGCCTATTTTCTGGCCTTGATGGGATATGATGCTACGGTATTCGAGGGCCAGGCCGACCCAGGAGGGATGATGGGTCAAGTGATTCCGAGATACAGACTTCCAAAGGAGGTCCTTGCGAGGGATCTCGAGAATATCTGGGAGACAGGAGTGGAAATCCGGACCAACACCTCCATCGGAAAGGGTCTCACCCTCAGGGGCCTTCAAGAGACAGGCTACCAGGCCATTTTCATTTCGACTGGGGCCCCCTTCAGTCGAAGGCTCGATATGGAAGGTGTGGCGTTGGATGGCGTATACTGGGGACTTGACTTCCTAAGGGATGTTAACCGGGGGAGATCCACCGGCCTGAACGGGGATGTAGTAGTTATCGGAGGCGGTAATGTGGCCATCGATGTGGCCTTGACCGCCCTTCGTCTTGGGGCAGGTTCGGTCCAGATCGCGAGCCTGGAATCAAGGGACGAGATGCCTGCTCATTCATGGGAGCAAGATGATGCCCTTGAAGAAGGTGTGTCCTTTCATAACGGCTGGGCGCCCAAGCAGATCCTGGGAGAAAACGGAAGTGTCGTGGGCGTAGAACTCAAGCACTGCACCTCGGTCTTCGATAAAGAAGGCCGATTCGCACCGGTATACGACGAGGCCGTCACCAAGACCCTGAAGGCCGGGGCCGTGATCGTGGCCATCGGTCAGGCCACGGACCTATCTTTTCTTGAAGGAAGCAATATCAGGGTCGATCCCGGAGAGACAATCCGGGTTGATCCAGAGACCCTGCAGACGTCTGTTTCAGGTATTTTTGCCGGAGGAGATATTATCCATCAGCCGAGGAGCGTTTCCGAGGCCATCGGTTCAGGCAAGCGTGCAGCGATCGCCATGGACCATTATTTGAAGGGAGACAATCTTCCACAGATACTTCAAGAGGGATCTTTAGCCCGAACAATGCGCGAGCACCTGGGTCTTGATGGGGATTCAGTCCCCAGGAGGCGAAAGGCTGCAGGCCTGGATGACCTGAACCTGAGTTATTCTGGTACTCTTGTATGCCGGCGACCCGGCAAATTGTCTCCAATAGATCGTGCGGGGAACTTTAGAGAGATCAAGCTCGGAATGAATCTAAAAGAACTCCATGAAGAGGCAATGCGATGTCTGAGCTGCGGTGTCTGCAAGATGTGCGGGAACTGTTATCTCTTCTGTCCGGATGGGGCAGTTCAACTCGATTCAGGTACAGGCCGGTATGCTATTGATTACGACTATTGCAAGGGCTGTGGGGTATGCCAGAATGAGTGCCCGGCTGGGGCCATTGTGATCGAAGGGGAAGGGGAGGGGTAGTCGTGAAAAAGAGCAAGATGTTGACTGGAAACTATGCGGCAGCCCATGGCGCCAGGCTGGCCCGGGTGGAGGTGGTGCCCGTCTATCCGATTACCCCCCAGACCCACATTATGGAGAAGATGGCCGCGTTCGTTGAGAGCGGGGAGTTGGACGCGGAGTTCGTACCCGTAGAATCTGAGCACTCGGCTATGGCTGTTGCCATTGCGGCTCAGGCTACGGGGGCAAGGACCTTTACGGCCAGTTCGGCACAAGGGCTGGTCTACATGCATGAGAACCTTTTCGTTGCCTCGGGGCTTCGGTTGCCTGTGGTTATGGCCATGGTCAACCGAACAATCGGCCCACCCACCACCATCTGCCCTGATCTCGGGGATTCGCTGGATCAAAGGGATACGGGCTGGATCCAGATCTACGCAGAGTCCGCCCAGGAGGCCCACGATATGATTATCCAGGCCTATAGGATAGGAGAAGATAAGAGGGTCCTTCTGCCCGTGGGGATCTGTTTTGAAGGGATGATCATCTCTCACTATATGGAGCCCGTAGAGACCCTTGACCAGGAAAAGGTGGACCTCTTCTTGCCGCCATACCGGCCAGAACACGTCATTCTGGACCCGGATAGGCCCATGTCCGTGCACCAGATGGTCCTGGATGATTCCTATTACACAGAATACCGGTATCAGCAACAGGTGGCCATGGAGTCTGCGAAGGCAGTGATCCAGGAAGTGGATGAACTCTTTGAGGATGCCTTCGGTAGGAGATACGGCGGTCTTATCTCAACCGAGATGATGGAGGATGCAGAGGTTGCCCTATTGACCTTGGGCAGCATGGCCTCAACAGCAAGGGCTGTGGTCAATAAGCTGCGAAAAGAAGAAGGGATACCGATTGGCCTGGTCAAGCTCAGGGCCTTCCGACCTTTTCCTGAGGCGGAGCTAAGGGAATCCCTATCAGACATTAAGGCAGTGGCAGTCTTGGAGAGGGATGTCTCAATAGGAGCCGGCGGGGCCGTCTACCTTGAGCTTGCCCATTGTCTTAGAAAGAGACACGACTCCCCGCTCTTGACCACCTATATCATAGGCCTTGGTGGAAGAGATGTGACCTTTGACGAGATCAAGGATATTGCCTTGAGCCTTTTCGAGGAACGGGATGCGGAGGTTATAACCAACCCAATTCGGTGGTACCAGGTGAGGGGGCTATAATGAGAAATCTAGCAGAAACACTATCCAGGGAAGAGATATTCCGTTCAGGACATGCCCTTTGTCCAGGGTGTCCAGGGGGAATGATCTTCAGGTGGATTACAAAGACCCTTGGTAAGGATTCTATCCTCAGCATGGGGGCCACCTGTTTGGCCCTTCCTGCCGGTGTCTATCCTTCCTCGGTTGGAGTCCCATGCATTTATATTGCCATGGCCCCTGCCCCGGCCGCGATCTCCGGCATAAGCGCTGCTATCAAGGTCTTGAAGAGAAAAGGGCGCATACGGGCAGATCGAAAGATAAATGTCTTTGCGATCTCAGGGGACGGCTCGTCCGGGGATATCGGCATGGCCTGTCTTTCCGGCGCGGCGGAGAGAAATGACGACGGGATCTATTTCTGCTTCGATAATGAGGCATACATGAACACGGGAATCCAGCGCAGTGGTTTGACCCCTCAATTCAGCTGGACCACCTCCACCCTCAAGGGTAAGGCGGAAAAGAAGAAGGATCTACCAAGGATCATGGCCGCCCACGATATACCATACGTGGCCACCGTCTCTGTTGCGTACCCAGAGGATTTCATCAGCAAGGTGGAAAAGGCAAGGGACATGGAACCTGGCTTCAAATATTTTCACATCCACGCGCCATGTCCTACGGGCTGGAGGTTTCCTGAGAGCAAGACCGTTGAGGTGGCGCGTTTGGCCGTGGAGACCGGGTTCTGGACACTCTATGAGGTGGACCATGGCTCCACGCGAATCACCTATCAGCCTTCGAAGCGGAGACCCGTGACGGACTATCTGCAGCTTCAGGGCCGGTTTCAGGGGCTCTCCAATGAGGATGTCCAGGAATTGCAGCGCGGGATCGATGAGAGATGGGAGCAGAGGAGGTGAATGATGGAATACAGGAAGATGGGAAGGACAGGGCTGAAGGTCTCTTCCTTTTGTCTTGGTACCATGACCTTCGGACGACAGGTGGATGAGGATGCCTCCATTCGAATCATTCGCAGGGCCCTGGATAGGGGTGTCAACTTCCTTGACACCGCGGACATGTACGTCAATGGGGTTACGGAAGAGATCGTCGCAAAGGCCGTCAAGGGACAGAGGGATTCCATTGTAATTGCATCGAAAGGGGGACATATTCGGAAACAGGATAGAAGGTATGGAGAACAAAAGGATTATGGACCCATTGACCTGGCACGGCCAAGACAGTTTCACCCGTGGCCGGCCGGCCAAGGGGTGGGCCCCAACGATATGGGGCTTTCCCGCAAGCACATCATGCAGGCGGCAGAAGGAAGCCTGAGGCGACTACAAACCGATTATATCGACCTTTACTATGCCCACATGCCGGATTACAGCACCCCTTTGGAAGAAACACTTCGGGCCATGGATGACCTGGTCCGACAAGGAAAGGTACGGTACCTGGGATGTTCCAATTTCCGCGCCTACCAGCTATGCAAGGCCCTGTGGACAAGCGATAAGCTCAACTTGGCCCGATGGGATTGTATCCAGCCTCCTTACAACCTGCTTACCCGAGACGTCGAATACGAGCTACTTCCGCTTTGTGAAGAGGAGGGGGTAGGGGTGGCCGTGTTCAGCCCCCTGGCAGCCGGCTTTCTCTCCGGTAAATACGAAAGGGATGCAGGACCTATTGAAGGGGCCCGCTTCAGCCTGGCCCACCTCGGCTATCGGTACAACGAGCCCTACTGGAATGATGCCAATTTTTCGGCTGTTGAGAGACTGAGGCAAATTGCCAAAGATCATGGTAAGGCTCTGCCGGAATTTGCCCTTGCCTGGGTGTTAAGCAATGAGACCATTACCTCGGTGGTTTGTGGGGCGACAACCATTGAGCAACTGGAACAGAATATGGCGGCAACTGAAGTCATATTATCCAGAGAGGAGCTTGATGCCTGCGATGAGGTGTGGCATCAGCTGAGGCCGCCAAGACTGTTTTATGGGAGATAGCTGGTAGCATATCAGGGTCGCCTTGAATAGCGAAGAAAGTGGATGTAGGGCAGGGGAGGGTTGTTATGGGGATTGGTGTTATCGCTATCAATGAAAGTAGAGGCCCCCGTTCAGGAGAATCGTCTGTCCGGTCATATAGGCGTTGCACGACGCAAACAAAACGGCCTGGGCTACCTCTTCTGCCTGTCCCATCCTGCCCATGGGGATGCGCTTATCAAGGTCTTTGCGTCCCCCGAGCATATCGGTTTCAATAATAGACGGGGCCACCGCATTGACGGTGATGCCTTCCTTGACCAGGCGGGCTGCATAGGCCCGGGTAAGACCTTCCATACCAGCCTTAGAGGCAGTGTAGTGGGGGCCGATAATACCCCCGGTGTGCGCCGCTCCGGATGTGATATTGATTATCCGCCCCCACCGGCGCTCACGCATGCCTGGAATTACGGCCTGGATCACTAGGAAGGCGGACTTGAGGTTAACTGAAATGGTCTCGTCCCAATCCTCCTCAGTGATATCTTCGAGTCCTTTGGGGTTTGCCATACCGGCGTTATTGATCAGGATGTCTATGCCGCCTAATTCTCTTTCGACAGTCCTGACCATACGGTTCACCTCGGCGCTTGCGGATACGTCAGCCTGCACCACAATCGCCCTTCGGCCACCCGCCAGGATCTGGTCGGCTGTTGATCGTGCTTCCCTCTCCATGCGTCGGTAGTTTATGGCCACATCTGCACCGGCTTCGGCCAGTGCAACGGCCACTGCCCGGCCAATACCCCGGCTTGCTCCTGTAACGAGGGCGGTCCGGCCTGTCAGATCAGTCATGATTGATGCTCCATTTAAAAAAGGCCTTCTTTTATTTTCCTGAGAAGAGTTCATAAGGTCTCTTAAAGATGAAAAATGGCTAACATTTCACCAAAAGTCAAGGAATTGTTCCCAAAGTACTCTGAGCGAAGCGTGGGGGGCGATCTCAGTGCTGACTATTGATTTATCAACTGCCCTGTTCTATAAGCATGCAAAAGAACCTGTATTTGCCGTTGAGACACCCGTACCATCTCCCGGAGCTACGGGACAGGCGCTGAGTATCGGGAGATCAGGGCTTTTGCGGTGGAAAAATTTCGAGCTAGAGAAAAGGGAGTGAGGCGATGAGTAAACAACCGGTGAGTGAGGGGACCATACTTTGGGAACCTTCCGAGGAGTTTGTAAGGCAGACCAACATCAAGAAATATATGGACTGGCTCAAGGAGGAAAAGGGGCTCAGCTTTGCCGGTTACGGCCCGCTGTGGGAATGGTCCGTGAGCCGGCTCGAGGATTTCTGGGCATCTATGTGGGAGTATTTTGATGTGAAGGCCTCTAAATCTTACACAAAGGTCGTGTCTCAGGCAAAGATGCCGGGTGCCAGGTGGTTTTTGGGCTCAGAGTTAAACCTTTCAGAGCGTGTATTCAGCCATATGTCTCCGTCCCGTCCTGCCATCATATTCAAGCGGGAGCTTGAGTCTCCGGTCGAAATCTCCTGGGACGATTTTTATCAAAGGGTCTCATCCCTGGCAGCAGCATTTCGCAACATGGGCATTGGAATGGGGGATCGAATCGTGGCATACATGCCCAATATCCCGGAGGCTGCGATTGCCTTTCAGGCCTGTGCCAGCATCGGTGCAATATGGTCAAGCTGTTCCCCTGATTTTGGCAGCCGGAGTGTGGTGGACCGGTTCAGACAAATAGAGCCAAAGGTGCTCATCGCCACAGATGGCTACAGATACGGCGGAAAGGGTTTTGACCGCCGGCCCGTCATATCTGAACTTCAGGAGTCTCTGAGGACACTCGAAAAGACGATTTTAATACCATACCTGGATAGGGATGTGACATCAAGGGGACTCAAGGATGTCTTGATGTGGGACCACATCCAAAAGGAAGACGGCGGAACCCTGGTCTTTGAGCAGGTCCCCTTCAGCCATCCCCTGTGGGTGGTCTATTCTTCCGGTACCACAGGTCTGCCAAAGCCCCTTGTTCATAGTCAGGGGGGGATTCTGATCGAGGAGCTTAAGTTCTTGGGTCTTCATCTTGACCTGAGGCCTCAGGACCGGTTTTTCTGGTTCTCGACCACGGGCTGGATTATGTGGAATATTGTCATGAGTGGTCTCCTCCACGGCTCCACGGTCGTGCTCTATGACGGGAACCCCGGATACCCTAATATGGATGTGCTATGGGAGTTTGCAGAAGAGAGCCGCATGACGGTCCTTGGCACAGGGTCGGCCTTCCTGGTTGGATGTATGAGGGAAGGGGTGGAACCTGGCAAAGGCTATGACCTCTCCAAGTTGAAGTGCATCGGCGCTACAGGGTCTCCACTGCCGCCGGAGGCCTATCAATGGGTCTATGAGCGTGTCAAACAAGACGTGTGGCTTGCTTCCACGAGCGGGGGAACCGACGTGGTTACCGGGTTCTTGGGGGCGTGTCCTTTGTTGCCGGTAAGGGCCGGGGAGATGCAGTGCCGGTGCCTGGCTGTCAAGGCAGAGGCCTTTGACGAGAGGGGAAATTCCGTTATTGGCGAGGTGGGCGAGTTGGTGATTACTGAACCGATGCCGTCCATGCCGCTCTATTTATGGAATGACAAAGAAGACCGGCGATACGTGGAGAGCTACTTTGATATGTATCCGGGTATGTGGAGGCATGGGGACTGGCTCAAGATCACCCCGAAGGGGAGCGGCATCATCTACGGCCGGTCCGATTCCACGATCAATCGCCTGGGGATCCGTATGGGAAGCAGTGAGATCTATAGCGTCGTAGAAGACCTGCCGGAAGTTGTCGACAGCCTTGTACTCGGGTATGAACCCCCTGGAGGGGGGTATTATATGCCGCTCTTCGTTGTGCTTAAAGAGGGGTTGGAGCTTGACGACGCACTCAGGAAAAAGATCAACACAAAGATCCGTACCACCTTATCGCCGCGGCATGTACCAGATGCCATTTACGTTGTGCCGGAGGTCCCCAAGACCCTGAACAACAAAAAGCTAGAGGTGCCTGTTAGGAAGATTCTTATGGGAATGCCGGTGGAAAAGGCCGTGAATGTTGACTCCATGGCCAATCCAAAGGCGATTGAGCGGTTTGTAGAGCTGGCCAGGACACTGCATGGCTCGAAATAAGTTGCTCACCCCAGGCGCAAAGGACGCAAGAGTCAACCTGCAGTAAATTCCTCGCGCATCACGCGCTTGAGTATTTTACCGGCTATGTTGCGCGGGAATTCCTTCATAATTACCACATGATGGACGCGCTGAAACTTGGCGCTGACATGCTGGTTGATCCACTCTTTGAGTTCATCCTCAGCAATACTCACATGTCCCTGCAAAGTGACAGCCGCAACCGGGCTCTCTCCCCACTTATCGCTGGGGATCCCGAATACGGCCGCCTCCAGGACCGCCGGATGCTGCACGACAATCTCTTCAATATCCCTTGGGTAGACGTTTACACCCCCTGAGATGATCATGTCCTTTTTCCGGTCCACAAGGTAGAGGTAGCCGTCCTCGTCTACATACCCCATATCTCCCGTGTAGAGCCAGCCGTCTATGATGGCCTCTTTTGTAAGGTCAGGCCGCTTATAATATCCAGGCATCAGGAGGGGACCGCGGCCGACGATCTCGCCTACCTGTCCAGCGGGAACTTCTTTTCGATTATCATCTTCAATCCGCATCTCAAAAAAGGCCGGAGGGATTCCTACAGAACCGGGTTTGGCCTTAAAATCTTTCTTGTCAAGGATGGTGAGAAAGCCCTCGGTCAGGCCGTAAAGATCATAGAACCTGTCCGGAAGGTGTCTGTTCAATTCGTCCTTGTGCTCTTGATGAAGCGGTGCTCCCACATTGCAGATCATCTCGAGCGTTGAGAGGGCCTCCACGGAGAACTTTTTCGAATGCAAGATAGCAATGATCTGTGCCGGGACCATGATAACATGCGTGACCTTTTCATTCTGGACCGTCTCTATGAAGGCCTCGGCATCAAACTGTCGATGAAGGATAAAGGTTGCCCCAAGAAAGATGGAAGGTAGAACAGTAACAAAGGCACCGTTAAAGACTATGGAGCCGGTATGGATAAAAACGCTTTCAGGGGTCATACGAAATGTGGAGGCAAAGAGGGTGGCATACATTGCCCGTATGTAGTGGGTGTGGACAATGCCTTTGGGCTGGCCGGTGGTTCCGCTGCTATAGATGATGTTGAAGGCATCCTGATCGGTCACCTCAATACCCTTGGGGTCAAGATGGCTCGCCTTTGCCTTCAGGGCGTGGTAGTCTTGATAGCCTGACCCGCTAGGCCCGTCAATCAGGAGGAACCTGTCACTGGAGATGGCGGTAAGATCTGGCCTTATCTCGTCCAGTGTTTCCACGAATCCGGAGTAGGTAATCACCATAACCGCATCAGAGTCTGAAATCAGCGACCTGAGCCCTTTGCCCAGGAGGAGGGTGCTGAGCGGCACTACAACGGCGCCGATCTTGGCCAACGCCCAGTAGATCTCTAGTAGCTCCAGACAATTCGGAAGTAGCGTGGCGACCTTGTCTCCCTTCTTAATCCCCATATCCAGCAAGGCATTTGCCAGGCGATTTACGCTATGGTTGTATTCCCTATAAGTGAGCCGCTTGTCTTCGAAGACAACGGCAAGTTTATCGGGTCGATATCGTGCATTACGGCTCAATAGACTACCGATATCCATCTCCATCCTCCCTTCTAACCCACTTGGCTACTCACGATTCCCTCATTACCCTAAGGCCTAGCCTTCTGAAAATTAAAATCACCCTTGCGGTGGTTTGGAACATATATCCAAAATTTTGACCGGCGTATCAAAGGTCTTCCAGCCGTGAAGCTCCCTCGAGGCCACAAAATAGGCCTCATTCGGGCCTAGGAGCCTCCTTTCCTTTCCTATAAACATCTCAATTCGACCTTCCAGGGCAATACCGCACTGGTCAAATGGATGATCGTGGCCGGTATCTTCTTTCCCCAGTCCGATCTCCATACACACCATTATCAGCCTATCTCCGATTTCTGCCTTGCTCCTAATTCCCGGCCTGAAATCCTCTAATCGTAATGACTTCAAGTCCCAAAAGGCCATTTTTTACCCCTTTCACCTAAACAGAGAGCCTAACCCATCCGAACGCCTTCTGAAACAGTTATAGGTGGTCTCTAGGTACATGCATGGGAAAACGGTAGGGCCTGGGTACTCTTGGTAGCCCGAACAGCACTCAGGATACATCCAGACTGGAGATAGACTCGATGATCTCCTCCAGGGGTGTTCCGGGGCCAAAGGCCAGGGCGATACCCGCCTCTTTGAGTTTTGGGATGTCTTCAGGGGGTACGGTACCCCCAAGTACCACTGCGATCTCCTCCATTCCCTTTTCTTTGAGGAGGCGGACAACCTCGGGCGCCAATTCCATATGATTTCCGGAAAGGGTGCTCAGGCCAATGATGTCAACATCTTCCTGCAGGGCCGTTTCAACTATATTGTCGGGCATTTGATTGCCTATGTAAACGACCTCCATTCCGGCATCACGCAGGGCACGGGCCACAACTATGCTTCCTCTCCAATGGGCGTCCATGCCCAGGCGAGCGATCAAGATCCTTGAACTTCTCTTCATGAGATTCTACCTCTACTCCGCTATTCCCACATCCTAAGGCAAAAATTTTCGATGCGAACGAATTTGCTAATTGCAAAATCTGATGGATTCGTAAAAAACCTCGTAGCCCGTCACTCCCGCGGAAGCGGGAGTCCGGAAATGATTGCTTTTACTGGATTCCCGCCTTCGCGGGAATGACGAAAACGGGTCATTTCGGACTTTTTACGAGATTGCAAAATCCATTATCAGAAAAGAGGGGCGTTCCATGTGCCATAATGGTCCTTTAGGATCCGTGAGA
>CAYVMN010000144.1:0-11543 GCA_964452575.1 uncultured Desulfobacteraceae bacterium
GGCGTGCCAGAGGCTCTGAAGAATTTGGGTTACGTCCTTTGGAAAAAAGACCCTCACGGTCATCTGCCTTTCTTTAAAAACGCTAAAGTCTTACGAAAAACTCAGGACATAGGGGACAGCCTGTGGAGATCTTGGTAATTTCGATAGCCTTTTTTGGGCTCATGGCCCTTGGCGTGCCAATCGGGACATGTCTGGGAATAGCCGGAGTAGTTACCATTTTCAATTTTGATCTTGGCATCGAAATGCTGGGAGTGAATTTCTCCACAGGCATTGCCTCGTTTCCCCTGCTTGCGATTCCGTTTTTTGTCCTGGCAGGGGTCATTCTTGAGAAGGCTGGGCTCGCGGCTACCATTGCCCATTTCTTCGAACTCCTGGTGGGGAAGATGGTCGGCGGGCTGGCAATGGTAGCGGTTCTCACATGTATGTTCTGGGGCGCCCTTTCCGGATCTGGCCCTGCAACCACGGCGGCTGTGGGGCTGATTCTTTTTGCCCCCATGATAAGACACGGATACGACAAGAGCTTTGCAGGCGCAACAATAGCCACTTCCTCTGACCTGTCGATCATCATACCACCAAGTATCGCCTTCATCATATATGGAAACATAACCAGCGTCTCTGTCAGCGCCCTTTTTGTTGCAGGTATTATCCCAGGGCTTATCACCGGGGCCGGGACTCTCCTCGTGGCCTACCTCATCTCAAGGAGGAGGGATTATAAAGGGCTAGAAAAGCGGGGCAGCACCAAAGAGATCCTCTTGGCCCTGAAGGAGTCCCTATGGGCCGTCCTTACCCCGGTTATCATCCTGGGAGGCATTTACGCAGGCATATTCACCCCCACCGAGGCGGCGGTTGTGGCTGTCTTCTACAGCCTGTTTGTGGCTATCTTCATATACAAGTCTGTCTCATGGCGCGATCTTATAAAGATCCTGGTTGATGCCAGTGTCACGAGTTCTGTCATCATGTTTCTGGTCGTATTTGCAGGGATCTTTACGTGGGCCGCGTCAGTCATCGGCGTTATCGATCTTACGGCTAATGCCATTATAAAGATATCACCCAATGCCTTGGTCATGATCATCCTGGTAAATCTCCTGCTGCTGGCCTTGGGCATGATCTTGGATGCGATCTCCATCTCTTATCTTATCATGCCCATCCTAATGCCCGTGCTGGCGGCATTCGGGATCGATCCCCTGTGGTACGGAGTCATCTTTATCTCGGCCCTTGCCATCGGCCAGGCTACGCCTCCGGTGGGGGTCAATCTTTTTACGGCAGCCAACCTGATAAAGGGAGACATGGACTCTGTGGCCAAACAGGCGATCCCGTTTGTGGCTATGGATGTTATTGTCTTGTTGATTTTGTCTTTGGTGCCTGCCCTTTCTACGTATCTGCCAATCAAGGCGGGGTTGTATACGCCTTAGTGGTTGTTGATCGCATTGAGAAGTTACGATTTCATCAGGGGGTATGAGGGGAACAAATGAAGATAAGCAGAGAAGAAAAACTGGTCCTTTTGAGAAGGATGCTACTGGTCAGGGCCTTTGAGGAGAGGACCGGTGAACTCTTTGCGCAGAATCTTATCCCAGGCTTTATCCATTTATCCATTGGCGAGGAGGCCTCCTCAGTTGGAACCTGCTCCGTATTGCGTGCCGATGACTATGTGGCCAGCACACACCGTGGGCACGGACACATGATCGCCAAGGGTGCAGACCCTAAGATGATGTTTGCTGAGCTACTGGGAAAATCGACCGGGTATTGCAAAGGCAAGGGAGGGTCCATGCATATTGCGGATTTTTCCATCGGCATCCTGGGCGCCAATGGAGTAGTCGGCGGCGGTTTTCCGATTATCGTAGGGGCGGGCCTTTCGATAAAGCTGAGGAAGACCGATCAGGTAGGGATTGTCTTTTTTGGAGACGGCGCGTCGAACAGGGGAACATTTCATGAGGCCGCAAACATGGCGGCGATATGGAAACTCCCTGTCATCTTTGTCTGCGAAAATAACCTTTACGCCTCCACAACACCGGCACACTATGCCCTTTCAGGGAGATCGATTGCAGGCCGCGGAGTTTCGTACGGAATTCCCGGGTACATTACGGATGGAAACGATGTCCTGGAGGTAAGAAGGGTTGTGGCCAGGGCGGTCAAAAGGGCAAGGGAGGGAAAGGGCCCAAGCATCGTGGAGAACAGGACATACCGATATCGCGGCCATTTCGAGGGAGACCCCCAGAGATACAGGTCCCAGGAAGAGGTCGAGGTGTTTAAGAGAGAGAACGATCCCATTGAGCGTTTCAGGACCCTTTTGGAAGAAGAAGGAACCCTTTCCGGCAAGTCATACATGGGTCTAAAGGATGGGGTAGAGCAACAGATACAAGAGGCAGTAGCCTATGCAGACCGTGCCCCCCTGCCAAGACCGGAGGAGGCCCTGGAAGACCTCTTTGTTAATCCTTGAAGGAGGGTAACACTTTAGCGTTTTGAAAGAAAGGCAGAGGACCGTGAGGGTCTTTTTTCCAAAGGACGTAACCCAAATTCTTCACAGCCTGTGGTACGCCCCCTTACCTTTAAATACAGTTTCTGCCAGGCAGGGGAGAGGGTTCTTCATAGGGACATCCTCTTATGGGGCTGTTTCGTAACGAGGTTCAAGACCGCACTGCCGTTCTTTGAAATGATGCCGTCCTTTACGTCCTTTGGAAAAAAGACCCTCGCGGTCTGTCATCTTACTCCTCAGTGTTTTCCAAGCGCTAAAGTGTTACGAAGGAGGGTATAATGGCCGAAAGGATCATGTCGTGCACCGATGCCCTTGCTGAGGCCTTGGCTGAAGAGATGGCAAGGGATGAAGCCATCTTTATCATTGGGGAGGATCTTACCGCCCACGATGGCATCTTCGGGCAGTTTAAGGGGCTTCATCAGAGATTTCCGGGCAGGGTCATTGATGCTCCGATCTCAGAGACGGCCATAGTCGGGGCAGGCCTGGGCGCGGCCTTGACCGGGATGAGACCCCTTGTCGATCTACACTTTGCAGACTTCTTTACAACCGCAATGGATGAAATTGTCAATCAGACGGCCAAGATCCGCTACATGTTCGGCGGACAGGTCAAGGTTCCCCTGGTCGTCTGGGCCCCGGATGGCGGCGGCCTTTCAGCAGCAGCCCATCACTCCCAGTCGCTTGAGAACTGGTTTGTCCATACTCCGGGAGTAAAGGTGGTTGTTCCTTCAGAGCCTGCCGATGTCAAGGGCCTCATAAAGAGTGCCATCAGGGACGATGATCCGGTCATCTTTTTTCAGCACAAGAAGCTCTTTGCAAAGACCGGCCCGGTACCAGAGAGGCCCTACCTCATTCCGCTCGGCAAGGGGGATATTAAGAGAGAGGGGAGGGATATTACCATTATCACCTATTCCAGGATGACATCTCTCTCGCTCGAGGCCTCCGAGCAGCTGGAGAGAGATGGGATCGAGGTAGAGGTCATTGACCTCAGGACATTGAAGCCACTGGATTTTGGCCTCATCGCCGAATCTGTGAAAAGGACCAATAATGCCCTTATTGTCCATGAGGCATGTCTGACCGGCGGCTTTGGGGGAGAAATAGCCGCCAGAATAGGACAAGAGCTTTTCGACTACCTGGATGCACCTGTCACAAGGATTGGGGCCAAAGATGTCCCCATTCCTTTCAGTCCCGTTATGGAAAACTTTGTCCTGCCGCAGGTGGGAGATATTATTGAAGGGGCAAAAAAGGTCCTTAATCGATAGGAGCCATATAAATGATTGAGATCAAGATTCCAAAGCTGGGTCTCACCATGGAGAGCGCCAAGTTGGTTCGATGGGAGTTCGGTTCTGGAGATCAGGTAAAAAAAGGTGAAACCCTCCTAGTTATAGAGACCGATAAGGTGACTTTCGAGGTGGCCTCTCCCGAAGACGGTATCATTCATCCAGTAGCAGCCGCAGGGTCGACCTGTCGCGTCGAGGAGACGGTCGGTTACCTCGCAGGAGACCGAGAGGAGTATGAGAGGATAAGCAGTGAATACCCATTCGCTGTGATCGTAACACCACAAGAGCTTGAGGAGGTTGAGACCGAAACTGTGACAATAGGGGTCGAGGCTATTCCAGCCCCTGGTTCATCTCAAGTCCGCATCAAGGCCTCTCCACTTGCCAGGTCCATGGCCGTGAAACACGGTCTGGATCTTGGAACGATAGCCGGTTCCGGTCCTGGCGGGCGGGTTGTAAAGGCCGATATCCTCCGAACCCTGCAGGAAGTAGCGGCGGCCCCCTCTTTGAGGGTGCGGACGCTGCCCGCTGGTGCCCTGGAAGAAATGGTTAAAGAGGCCCTGGAGACTATCCCCATACAGGGCGTGAGAAGGGTCATCTTCGATAACATGTATCAGAGCCTTAGCCAGTCCGCACAGCTCACCCTCCATACAGATGCCTGCGCGGAGTCCCTTATTTTACTCAGAGAACGTATAAGCAACAAAGACAAGAGGATTTCTTACAACGCCATTTTGATAAGGATAGTTGCTGCTGCCCTGCGACATCACCCCAGGATGAACGCCAGTGTGGATGGAGATGTCATTCGTGTGTGGAGGCAGGTCCATATCGGCCTGGCAATGGAGGCCAATGAAGCACTGATCGTGCCCGTGGTCAGAAATCCTGATCTGAAGACCATTTCCGAGATAGCACATGATATCAGCGAGTTTGTCCTTAAGGCGAGGGAGAACAGACTATCCCCGGATGATCTCATAAACGGGACCTTTACCATATCGAACCTGGGCCTTGGGGATATAGATTTTTTTACTCCCATTATCCGGCCCCCGGAAAGCGCAATATTGGGTGTTGGCAGGATTGTCAAGAGGCCTGTGATCAAGGATGAGGGTATTGTGCCGCAGCACCGCATGGGATTGAGCCTCACCTTTGACCACCGAATCATCGATGGTGCGCCTGCTGCTAGATTCCTAAAAGCCGTCAAAGATATGATTGAAGATCCCCTGCTGATTATCAGTTGAAGAAGAAAAATTGGCCAGGTCCTCATCTGGCTCTCCTTAACCCTTTTCCAGTTCCGCCCGAACTGCATTTATCATCGGACCATCTTCCTTCCAGAGCGTGCAGCTATTGAGCAGGTATTCAAGCCCCGGAATTTGATCCATTGAACGGGGCAGGGGACGACGCTTGCGCGAGTAATGGTTCCAATAGCCGTGCAAGGCAGCTGGTCCCATCACAGTGATCAGATGAGTCATGTGGGTGCAGCCTTGGATTCCTCCGAGGCGTTTACGCACCTCCTCGCTGTAGCCCGAGACGATATGCATCCCGACGACCTTCTTTACTGACTCAAGGGTAGTTGGGCAAAGCTCGTGCGGGACCTGAGGCATTTCCGCCTCAGCCTCCAGGATGCAAGGGGGCCATCCTCCAACGAGCATTCGAACGCAGATCCAGTGGATAACGCCGGGTGGCCGCGGCCTCCCATTCCAATGATATCCCGGCCTAAAACGCTTATCTCTCAGCCATCCCTCAACGATCAAGCGACCGTCTTTCAGGGGATAGGTCCGGAATTCCAGGCGCCTTTCATGGACTGGAGAACCCTTGATGAGTTCCTTCAATCGGCCCATAATCCTGATGCTCCTTCATTCGTATTAGGATTTTCAACTCAACCCTCAGTCACTCATGAGTATTGATCTCACACGGTCGCAGTATTTCTGGCTTTCTGGATCAACAGCGACAAGATCGATCTCCGAGGGCGAGGACACGCCGAGGCCGAGGTCAACGGCCCTTGAAATCTGTTCCTGACCGAAGATCCTCTCATTCATGATAGCGGGATTGCTTCCCAGTTCCTTGAGGACGGCCAGGCCCACAGCGTCTATGG
Source organism: uncultured Desulfobacteraceae bacterium (assembly GCA_964452575.1). Taxonomy (GTDB): domain Bacteria; phylum Desulfobacterota; class DSM-4660; order Desulfatiglandales; family Desulfatiglandaceae; genus CAYVMN01. The sequence continues at coordinate 5,834 of CAYVMN010000144.1, forward strand.
CAACCCGATCGGTTGAAGCCAAAAAGACATTACCGTTAGCCCTTTTCCCTGTCATAGGCCCTCCGTCTACGAAGGCATCAATTCCATCCAATACGATCAGATCGGGCGAGAAGGGCTCATTTATCTCGGCGATCATCTTTTGCTGGTGTGGGGAGCTATGGAGCTCACTCATGTAAGGGAAGCCGTGACGGGAGGTGGGAACTACACCAACATGCAATTTGAGTGAGAGGGTAAAGACGCCTCCGAACTGATGCGTCTTTAGACAACAGGTGCATATTAGACATTCGGCCTCCAGGATCGGGCGCGCGACCCTGAACCCTCTTGACCAGTGGCCGTTCTTTGGGCGTATCTCGACCCAATCACCTTTTCCAAGGTCGTCAAAGTCTATGATCTTGACGTCATTTTTTTCGAGAATGGAGATGATTCCCTTTTTCTCCATTACCTCGCGTGTAGGAGGATAGCTCCTCTCGCCCAGGGCGATTGACCTTGCACCCATCCTCCAGACCTCATCAACTAAGGCCATCAAGGTGTCATTGTCTGTGGACCCTGGTGCTCGATCAGCGGTATTGAAGTTGGGCTTGATCAAGACACCCTTTCCTTTTACAGGGTTGATCTTCAAGGCATTGATAGAGGCCCTGACACCAATTCTTCGGTCTCTGGTTTCAACAAATGTAACTCGGCTCATATTATCCTCCCCCAAAGGCGTAGACCAGCCTTGGGCCCGTAGTCCCTTGACCCCCTCCAGCGTTTTTGCTAAGAAGGCCGGAGCGAAATCCCCCCTCCCTAGAGGGGAAGGCAATGCAATATTCTCCTGGCGGGTCTCCTTTACGCAGGATACAACCAGGGGCGAAATAGGTCAAGACCGGCCTGATATCCGGACGAGAAGAGACGAAGATGGAAGGAAACGGAAGGAGGGGGATCCCCTTGATAGTGAATCCCTGGGAGATAGGATGAACGTCATATTGTATATCATTGCCATTTTATGGATCGTAATGGGTACATTTTTGATCATTTATACTGAACGAACCCGGGAGTTTTTCAAGAAACCTTTCCTTACGGATAGGGTAAGGCTATTAGCCCTTTTGCCTTTTATCGTTGGACTGGTCTTGATAATCGGCGCCTTTTTCAACAGGGATATGTCCTGGTTTGCATTCATCCTGGGGTTGTTGGCCATTTTAAAGGGCATCTATTTTTTCCTGGCCCCCCAGCAACAGGTGAAGGCCCTCCTGGAATGGTGGTTTCTTAAGGCCGGCCCCGGCACCTTGCGTTTTTTCGGGCTGATCGGCTTTGTCATTGGGGTTGCCCTGTTGTCCTATCTCAAGTAGATATCCGGCCGGCTATGAACAGTAGCCTTTGGGGCAAAATCGTTCCATCGAAAGGCCTGCCCCCGCGGGCATGACAGAAAAAGAAGGGTTTCAGGGCAGTATGCCGTTACCTTGAGAATTATGAAGGAGGAATGAAAATTGAGCCTAATTGTGGTAGACCGGGATAAATGCAGAAGGGATGGAGTGTGCGTTTCGGAGTGTCCTGCCAAGATCATTGAACTCAGAGATCAAGACTCCTTTCCTGCCCCCATTGATGGGGCAGAGGAACTGTGCATTGATTGCGGGCACTGTGTGGCCGTATGCCCCCATGGCGCAATGTCCCATAGGGCCATGTCGCCCGAGCAGTGCCCGCCTGTCAGGAGGGAGTGGTTGCTTGGACCTGAGCAGGTGGAGTACTTCTTGCGCGCCCGCAGGTCCATTCGTACATACAAGAACCAGCCTGTGGATCGTGAGGTGCTCAGCAGATTGATAGATATTGCCCGTTTCGCCCCCTCCGGGCACAATTCCCAGCCCGTGCGATGGCTGGTAATCTACCACAGAGAGGAAGTTCATCGCCTTTCGGGCCTGGTTGTCGACTGGATGCGTCACCTGGTGAGGCTGGGAGACCCGCTTGCTGAGGCCCTCCATATGGGCCGTGTCATTTCCGCCTGGGAACAAGGTTTAGACAGGGTCTCACGGGGTGCGCCACACATAATTGTGGCACATGCCCCTGAAGAAGAGAGGACCGCTCCTGCAGCCTGTATCATAGCCCTTACCTACCTTGAACTCGCATCCCCTTCCTTCGGCCTGGGGGCCTGCTGGGGAGGCTATTTCAATGCGGCCGCCAATTTTTGGCCCCCTATGAAAGGTGCCCTCCCCCTTCCGGAGGGGCACATAAGCTTCGGGGCCATGATGGTAGGTTATCCGAAATACAGCTATCATAGGCTCCCCCTTAGAAACGATGCCCAGATCAGCTGGCACTAGCCCGAGGCCGAAACGGGCCTCCACGGTCATCCTAATTCAGAGGCCTATCCCCTGATTATCCTGGGAAGCATCATGTGATGATGCGGGCAAATAGACGTAGGATTTTGATAGGCGCAGCCCGCAAAGGCGACGATATACTTCCTCAATTGAGCGAAAGAGACGACCTCATCCACAAAGCCCCTCTTGGCGCAGTAAATGGGGCGGGAGTCTTCGTAATACTGCTTTGCCAGGGCGTTCATCTTCTCGATGACCGGGCCGAGGGGACGACCCGCATCCTTCTCCTTGACAAGCCTCCTCGCAAATGATGCTGCGGCAGCTGTCTCGCCGTGCATGACGTAGATCTCGGTGGTTGGGGTACCAAGGGTAAAGGCATTGTGGTTATTGGCCGTAGGCCCCCCCATGATGTAGTGGGCAGCAGCGGTGCCCTTTCTCAAGACGATGCATATCTGGGGCACATCGGTCTGTTCGATCGAGTATATCAAGGACTGGCCGAGGCCCAGGAGCTCCGCCTTTTCCGCGATATCGCCGACGTCGATCCCGGAGGTATCCTGAAACCAGACAATTGGGACCCTGTCCCTGCCGCAATGGGTCACAAATTCATTCATCTTGATTAGCCCCTGGCGGTATAGCTTTCCACCGATGGCCGGGTAGGGGGCGTATTCCGGATAGTTCGGTCCCAAGAACCCCTGGCGATTGCCGATAAATCCCACAAGAAACCCGTCGATCTTGGCCAGACCCGTGTATACCTCCGGTCCGTAGTCAGGCCGAAACTCCATGTGTTCGCTGTTATCAAAGATCCTGGCGAGCACTTCGTCAAAGTCATAGCTCCTTTTCTGGTTGAAGGCCACCAGGTGGTTAAGGTCATCCCCGGGAAACCTGGGCTCTTTTGGTTCTGCCACCTGAAAAAACCCAGGGTCATAGGCCGGAATCATTTCCATGTATTTCTTGAGGGCATCAAGGACCTCCTCCTCTGTATCATATACCTCTTTGAAAAAACCGGTCTCGTTGTAATGGATCGGGACACTCCCGGGCGGGACCTCTTTGAAGTGGCAGGTGGCCTCGATAAGCTGCTCAGCCCCCTCTTCATCAAAATAGCCCTTGGGGCTCATTCCGCTCACGATCCCGCCGCCCCCAACGGCGATATTGGCATCTTTATGTGCCAAGAGGATTGTGGGGCTGATTCCCTGATACCCTCCCCCTGCCGGATTTGTGCCATAGATGCCTGCAAGGACCGGCACCCCAAGCTTTTCCAGTTCGGCGTGACGGAAGAAGGTCGTACCGTTACCCCTCCGATTGGCGTATACCTCCTGCTGCTCCGTCAGCTTTACACCGCTACAGTTAACGACCCATACCAGAGGGATGTGAAGTCTCTTGGCCAGGTCTGTGACCCTCAGCTGGTTGTCAGCCTGCCCGGCTATCCAGGCCCCGGCCATGACCTTATTGTCAAAGCCTATTACCACAGCCCATTTGCCGTTGATCTTGGCAAGGCCATCAATGACCCCTGTGGTGCCTTCTTCATTGAATTGGGGGTCGTAAAGGGTATGAAGGGGGCACCAGGTGCCGGGATCAACCAGGTATTCGATCCTCTGCCAGACGGTCAGCTGTCCCCTCTTATTGATGACCTCGGCATGTAAACCCGCGTTCTTCACCGCCTCCACTGCCATGGCCACCTCTTTTTCCACCTTCTTGATATCTTCAGCGTTCTGCCTCGTGTCTTCCTTTTTCTTGTCTGACACAGGCCTTCCAATAGGAGTCATTTTTTCAAAATAAGGTCTCATGTCTTCCTCCCTCTCTACCTGTTGGCCTTCCTGATATCCAGCTGATCTAGGGCAATAATCCACTTGCAGATGTTGGAGGAACCCTCCACGATCTGGTACGTCGGCGCGTCACGATAGTATCTGGCAACCGGATACTCAGTTGAATAGCCGTAAGCACCAAGTATCTTCATCGCCACCTGGGAGGCCTTTACAGCCACTTCTCCTGCCAGGTATTTGGCATGGGCAACTTCCAGGGTATTGCCCAGCTGACCCTGATCCTTTTGCCATGCCGCCTTATAGACAACCAGACGGGTCGCCTCTATTTCAGCAGCAATCTGGGCGATCATATCCTGGTTCATCTGGAACTCACCGATAGGTTTCCCGAACTGCTCCCTTTCCTTGCAATAGGATGTTACTGCATCAAGACATGCCTGGGCCACCCCCACACCTCCGGCCGCCGCCGAGAGGCGCGTCTGATTTAAGGAGCCGAACACTATGGTTGCTCCATCACCGGGTTTTCCCAGGATATTCTCCTTGGGGACCCTGGTATCTTCCAGATAGATTTCGCCGGTAGGAGATGACCTTGATCCCATCTTGTCAAGGTCGCTAGCCCTGATGCCGTTTAAGTTCTTGGGTTCAATAACAAAGGCGGAAAGGCCCTTTCCCCGGGCCTCTCTGTCTGTGTAGGCATAGTAGATCAATACGTCGGCCAGGGTGGTATTGGATATCCATGTCTTGGAGCCGTTCAGGAGCCAGTGGTCACCCTTATCGGCAGCAGTTGATTTCAAGGCCATGACATCGGAACCCGCGTTTGGCTCTGTAATAGCAAATCCGCCCAGATACTGGGCGGTGACGAGTTTGGGGATGTATTTCTCTTTCAACTCATCAGAGCCGTACCTGTAGATGGTAAACGCGCAACCCAGGGCCTGCATGTTGATCTGGACCCTCAGGGAGCTAGATGCGCGCGCAATCTCTTCAGTCAGGATTATGGCAGCGAGCCATCCCATTTCATTGCCGCCATATTTCTCCGGAATCACGGTCCCGAAAAAGCCCAGCTCGCCCATGGGCTTTAGGACTTCTTCATAAGGGAAATAGTGATTTTCGTCCCACTCATCTGCAAAAGGGGCGATCTTTTCTGATGCAAAGCCACGGGCCATCTCCCGCAGCATCTGCAATTCTTCACTTAAGCCAAATTCCATACTGTCTACCTCCTTAGGGTCTTAATCTGCAGCTTCTCCGCGATTTGCGAAAAAGTTGAAAAGCGAACGCCAAGATATCGATCTTCTTCCGGAAACCTACTCTTCTTGGGCCCTTTTTATATATCATTAGGGGATAATTTGCAACAGGTTTATTTACATTATAGCTACATTTTAACTACTTCAGTGACAGCCGTTGATTAGACCGTCCATGTCAAAGATAGTGCGGTTGCGAGTGATTTTTCTCAGGCCCATAAAAAGCTGCCTCAGGATGGAAACTGGTTGACCTTCGGGTCTAAACAGGTTAATAACTGGCCCGCACGGTAGTTGGCTTAGGCGGTTTGAAGGATAACTAAGGAGGTAGACTGACTGATGGAGGCGATAGCCATAAATCCGAAGGGGAGTAAGTTGAGGGTTGCGCCTGAGTGGGCGGATGTATGTTTTACATGCGGGACCTGTGCTGGGGGAT
>CAYVMN010000145.1:0-11522 GCA_964452575.1 uncultured Desulfobacteraceae bacterium
GAACAGTTTTATCCAAAAGCTAACCGCTAATGGCTAAGAGCTAACCGCACAGGTCGGGACTTTTTGTTTGACAAAGATCGACCACATTTCTATATTTCCTTGCCCAAAAGCACGCGTGGGAGGAGAGTATTCTGTGAAACACCTATTTTCCCCATTTGCTATCAAGGGCTGCAGGCTTGAGAACAGGATTGTGATGCCAGGCCTCGCCTCCTTCCTTATAGAGGACGACGGCTCAATAACCGATAAGACCATTGAACATTATAGGCTGAGGGCCGCCGGCGGACCGGCTATGGTCATTATGGAGGCATGTGCCATATCTGAGGAGGGAATTGTGTCTCCCCATCAGGCCAGGATATACCACGATCGATTCATAGGGGGCCTCTCGAAAATAGCAAGGGTAATGAAGTCAGAGGGCTCGGTCCCCGCAGTTCAGATCCATCACGGGGGCAGGCAGACATCATCCAAAGTAATAGGACGCAAACCCCTGGCCCCCTCCCCTCTCCCCTGCCCAACCATCCGGGGAGAAGTGGAGCCCCTTACCATTGATGGCATCCATAATCTGGTCAAGAAATTCGGCGATGCAGCAGAAAGGGCGGTTGAGGCCGGTTTTGAGTTGATAGAGATCCACGGGGCCCACGGATACTTGATCAACCAGTTTCTGTCGAGATTTTCCAATATCCGGGAGGACGGGTATGGTGGCGATCTCATCGGAAGAACCAGGTTTGCCTCAGAGATTGTGAGAGAGATAAGAAATAGGGTCGGGAAGGACTTCCCCTTGTCTTTCAAGATCAGTGCCCAGGAATTTGTAAAGAACGGGCTCACAGTGGATGAGAGTATCCAGATCCTGAGGATCATCCTGGATGAGGGCATTGACGTGGTCCAGGTCTCAGCGGGCAACGACGCCACGCCTGAGTGGATCTGCCAGCCCATGTTTATGGAAAAGGCATGCCTTGCCGATTCGGCCCAGAGGGTCAAAGAGGCATTGAACGTGCCGGTAATGGCTGTGGGGAGGATTAACGACCCCTTCATCGCCAACGAGATCATTGAAAAGGGAAAGGCAGACCTGGTGTGCATAGGCAGAGGGCTTTTGGCAGATCCTGAAATGCCTATCAAGGCCAAGGAGGGACGCCCCGAGGACATAAGGATCTGTATCGCCTGCAACACCTGTATGGAGTCCATCTTCAGAAAGGGACGCGTGGAGTGTCTGGTCAATCCGGCCCTGGGCAGAGAAAAGGAGATGGGCTTTCACCCTGTAGAAAGCCCCAAGAGGGTCATGGTGATCGGTGCTGGTCCGGGCGGGCTGAATGTGGCATGGGTAGCCGCAAGGAGAGGCCACGACGTGTCGCTCTTTGAAAAGCAGGGGGTCATTGGAGGGCAACTGGTATTGGGAAGCGTTACCAGTTACAAAAAGGAACTCCTGACCCTGATCCGATTCCAGGAGAGGCAAATCAACAGGTTTGGGGTAAGATGCCACTTCAATCGCGAGGTCACGGTGGATACTGTTAAGACCTACGATCCGGATGTGGTGATTGTGGCAACCGGCTCTCTACCTTCCCTTCCTCCTGTGGACGGTATTGACAAGCCTATTGTCGTGCCTTTCACAGAAGTGTTAAACGTAGAGCAGACAATCCGGATGAAGGTTGTTGTGGTGGGTGGTGGGGCAACCGGTTGCGAAGTGGCCCTTCATCTACTGGAGAACGGGTGTCCGGTCACGATCGTAGAGATACTCCCCGAAATTGCCAAGCGACTTGAAACCATGACCAGGAAGCTCCTTCTGAAGAAGCTGAAAGAGCATAATGCAGAGATCATGACCGAATGTAGGTTGCTGAGGGTCGAAGATAACGGGGTAGTTATCCTCAGACAGGACAATAAAGAGGTGTTCATCGAGGCCGAAAAGGTTGTTATTGCGGCCGGATCGCGTCCGGATAATAGGCTCTTTGATCAGATCAAATCTATGGGGTATGAGGTCCATCAGGTCGGCGACTGTCTGGAACCCAGAAGCGCCAAGGCTGCCATCTATGAGGGGGCAGTATTGGGACGCTCCATTTAGCCTTCTGCCGCTCACTTGAGGCCAGCTGTCTGTCACGCCTTTTTCGTCCTGGCCTCTTTGATCAGTTCTTTACCGTATTGGTCAAGAAAAATGTCCAGGTCATCCTTCCAGTTGGGCATGATACTGATCCCCTGCTTTCTTGCCAGCCTGTTCGCCAGCAGACAGTTGGCAGGGCTCCTCGGTCCTTCCAGGTCTCTTATGCTACAAGGCTCAAGAGTGGCCTTTATGCCTAATTTATCAAGAACATACGCGGCACACTCAAATCGACTGCAATAACCTTCCGCTGTAACGTGATACGTTCCTCTTGCATGTTTCTCGATCAGGTCCTTGACCTGTAAGGCAAGCCTGTGGGTCCAGGTTGGAGAGCCATACTGGTCGTGTGGGACCCTTATCGGTTTCGGTTTCTTTTGAAGGGCCTTCGTCACGATGGACTTGATGAAGTTTTCTCGATTTAGACCGTAAAGCCATCCACTCCTGACAATAATATAATCCGGTGCATTTCCGCGTACAGCCAGCTCACTTTCAACCTTGCTTCTTCCGTAGGCGGAAAGAGGACTTGTCGTGTCATCCTCAAAATATGGCTGAGGCATCATTTTTTGTCCATCAAAGACATGGTTACACGAAATATGAACCAACACACACTCAAACCTCGCCGAACACTGGGCCAGGTTTCTTGGCCCTTCCACATTTATCTTACGAACGGAAAAATCCTCTGTCTCACAGGCTTTCATATCGGTATATCCCACGCAGTTGAGGACCACCCTGGGACGGACCCCGTGGAGGCACTCAATGACCCCGTCCCAGCTCGTAATGTCCAGCTTTTTTCTGCTTGGGTTTATGGTCTCGTGTTCCTGATCGAGCACAACCCTGCAGTCGCTGCCCAGCCTGCCGGTACTCCCTGCAATGAGTATTTTCATGTTAACAACCCTCCAGATTCTTTCTTTCAGAACAATGTATTTTCACTTCAAGATAAAAAAGTCAAGAAAATCTTTATCTTATGACGAAGATCTTGTGTAGTTCAAAAAAGATTGTCGTATTCCCGCTTGCCTCGATCGAGACCCCGATGTTAATATATTAAATCTATCTTATGCATATTCAACCAGATTCATGTTATTAGATCCGCGGCCGTCCAAGGCCGGTTCCAGCTCAATAAGGGGCTTTTGATTGAAAAATAGGGATTCCCTCAGTCGATACCTCTTCATCCCCTGCGGACTCTTGTTTCTTGTCCAGATCACTTTGCTATGCCCTGGAGAGGCAGCCTGGAGTCTTGAACCAGGGCGAGATGTTGCCTCACATGCATACTTTGCCAAGACTGATATCCTGGAGGGGATCTACCTATTGTATGACCGGCGTTTTGATGAGGCTGAGGAAATCTTCAGGAGAGTCATCTCAGAAAGCCCTGAGAGGCCCGCGGGTTATTTCTACCTGGCCATGGTGACCTGGTCACGTATGGCAGCCGGTTCTTGGTCTCCCGAGACCGCAGAAGAATACCTTCAGCGAGTCGAGCGCACGGTCACCGTTGCAAGGGAACGTATCGGGAAGGGTAAGGCCGATAGTTATGATTACTTCTATCTCGGTGGCGCCTTGGGATTTAAAGGGCGCTTTGAACTATCTCGAGGAAACTGGCTCTCCTCCTACTTCCTTGCAACCGATGCGATCGACGCCCTGAATACCTGTCTTGAAATGGATCCCAATAACAAAGATGTATTGCTGGGTATCGGTATCTTTGATTACTATACGGCCCGTCTCTCAGGGGTTCTGAAATTCTTAACCACCCTCTTTGTTCATAAAGGGAATAAAGAGGAGGGGTTGAGGAAGCTAAACATTGCTGCCAGAGAGGCAACCTATTCGGCAACAGAGGCCAAGAGCATGCTCCTTCATATCTATCTTTTTCTTGAAGAAGACTTCCCCAAGGCCTTGATTATAGCGAGGGATCTTTCCCGGAGATACGATCAAAACCCACGTTTCAAGGTCTTGGAAGGTGTAAGCTACGTAAGGCTTGGCATGGAGTCCAAGTTCCGGGAGATCATTTGCGATCTCAGGGAAAGGGGGCTCAAGGCCTCCTCACCCCAGACGGCCTCCATGTGGGAGAAACAGGCCATATATCTGGAAACGATCTATCAGCTCTTCCATGGCCACTACTCTGCGGCCAGGACCAAGTTGGCCTTCCTCCTGAACCATGCTGATCAAAAAAATGATCCTTATATGGTTGCATGGCCTATGTTGAAGATGGGGATGAGCTACGACCTTGAAGGAAACAGGGAAGAGGCAACGAAGTGGTATCGTAAGGTAATTGACATGAAAATCGGGGCCGGGGCCCAATTCCTGGCTCAAAGGCTATTGGAACACCCGCCCCAGAAGAAAGACCCCTTTATTGGATATTAGTTGCCACGTCTCACAAATTCTGTCATAAGAAATGGCAATTTGACAATTTCGGCATTGTCTCGGCCCGCTCTGGCGTGACATACGAAGGTGCAAGGCTCAGGGCGTAAGGGTCAAGAGAAGGATCTTGATGATACGGCGCACTAGCAAAGGACAAGTAAGGTCCATGATATGGAGATGCCCTTGGAAACTGTTTCTGCTGCTGCTTATGCCCTTCCCAGGCTGTGTGAGCCTGGGGCTTCAGCTTACCCCTTCCCTGATTCCCAACTTGACACAGGCATTTTTTGAGGAATGTGATTCGGAACTGGCAAGAAACTCATTGCCGGCAGACCTCAAGCTCATGGAGGGCCTGCTCAAGAGTGCTTCGGACAATCGGAGGATCTTGACGGCCCTCTCCATGGGGTTTACCGGGTACGCCATGCTGTTCTTGGAAGACCTTGACCCGAAGAGGGCATCAGAGCTATACCTGCGGGCCATGGATTACGGGTTGATGGCCATTGGGCCAAACGCCTCCCCTTTGAGAGAGGCACCAGAATCAAGGGATATAGTTAAGGCCGCTCTGGCTACCATGGGAGAAGGGGCCCTGGAACCGCTGTTTTGGACTACCGTGTCGTGGAACGCCTGGATCAACTTAAACCTTGATAAGCCTGTTGCCCTTGCGCAATTGGCCGCCGCTGAGTTATGCCTGGAAAGGGTCTTACAACTGAAAGGTGATTACTTTTATGGCACGCCCTACGTCCTGATGGGTACGACCCTTGCTGCAAGGCCCAAGATGTTGGGCGGTGACCCTACCAGGTCAAAAGAGTACTTTGAGAAGGCAATGGCCCTGACAGGCGGAAAGTTCTTGCTGGCCCAATATTATTTTGCCAGGTACTATGCGGTTAGGGTGCAAGACAAGGCCCTTTTTTACGAGCTAATCGCTCAGGTTGACACCATGAGCCCTGACGCCTTGAAAGAGGTTTGCCTCATCAATTCGGTTATCAAACAGAAGTCGAAAAAACTAAAGAATATGGCAGAGGGACTTTTTTTCTAGGAGGTGATTTTGTCTAAATCAAGATCCGCAACGGTTTATTGCTGTCTTCTTGCAGTTGGATTGAGCCTTCAGTTTTTCTCTCCAATGACGGCAAATGCAAGTCCAGAGTACCTTATCAAATTTGCCACAGTTGCGCCTGAAGGCTCCACGTGGATGAAACACATGAGGGCCCTGGATAAGGAAGTAATGGAAAAAAGTGGGGGCCGGCTCGGGTTCAGGATCTATGCAGGCGGAGTTGCCGGAGATGAGCTTGATGTCCTGAAAAAGATAAGGATCGGCCAGATCCACTGTGCGGCATTTACCGGGGTAGGATTCGGACATATACTCCCGATGGTCAGGGTCCTGGACCTCCCATTTCTCTTTCGTAACGATGAAGAGGTAGACCTGGTTCACCGAAAACTGCGCCCCTTTTTTGCTGAGCAATTCAGGAAGAAGGGTTTCGAACTCTTAGGGTGGGCAGAGGTAGGAAATGTGAACCTTTTCTCAAAGCAGCCGATCAGGGAAGTAAAGGACCTTTCTGGTCTAAAGGTCTGGACCTGGTCCGGAGACCCAATAGCAAAAGAGACATTTGTAGCAATGGGGATCAACCCGATTCCTCTTGCCATTACCGACGTCACAACCGCGCTCAGTACCGGTATGATAGACACTGTCTATGCCCCTCCGCTGGGGGCCCTTGCCTTGCAGTGGCAGACCTCCTTGAAATATATGATGGCCCTTCCCTTGGTTCACTCCACCGGTGCAGTGCTGATTTCTTCTAACTACATTCAAAAACTTCCACCTGATCTCAGAGAACTACTCATCAGTGCCTTTGACAAGGCCATGAAGGAACTGACGCTGGACCTGAGAAGGCAAAACACGGAGGCAATAAAGATAATTCAGGACAGCGGCCTGGAAATAATCCCGATGCCAAAAGGTGGGGCCCTGGACGAATTTTATGCAGTTCATGATAAGGTTGCAAGACTTCTAACCAACAAGATCTATCCCAAGGAACTCCTCGAAAGGGTTTATAAAATCCTTAATAGATCGTAGTTACTCAGATTCAGAGTCCCAAAGTTCACGGTTCTAGGTTATTTCTTTTCCTATGAATGCCCTGAAACGATTTGAAAAGGCCCTTGCCACGGTGGAGCGGTGGCTAATAGTGGCACTTCTCTGGCTGATGGTCATTTTCACCTTTCTGCAGGTGGGGCTGAGGGGGCTCTATACGCATGGGCATCTCCAGTGGGCCAATGCCCTGATGGGGCATCTTGACTGGTCAGAGCCGTTTGTCAGGCTCCTTGTACTGTGGGTGAGCTTCCTGGGGGCCTCTCTCCTCACTGGTGAGAACAAACACATCAAGATCGATATCTTCTCCACAATACTTCCCCAAAGATGGCTCCCCGTAAGGGAAGTTGTGCTTGCCATGGCCGGAATATTTATATGTGCCATCATGCTCAGGGTCTCCATCGGCTACCTCCAGATGGAAGTGGATATCGGCGACAAGATGTTCCTCGATCTCCCTGCCTGGACAGGCCAAATGATACTTCCAGCAGGTTTTGCTCTGATCCTGTTTCGATTCATTATCCGGGCACTGGATCAAGGGCTCCAGATTATCAAGGGGAGTCCCTCATGATCCTGGCGATGGTGGTTTTGCTCATTTTCCTGATCGCCTTGGGTCTGCCTCTTTTTGCCGGAATTATGGCGGCGGCAATGCTGGGCCTCTATGTAAGCCAGGTCCAGCTTGCGGCAATCCCCATTGAGATCTATAGACTTGCCAACGCGCCGGTCCTCCTGGCCATTCCCCTGTTTACGTTTGCTGGCTACCTCCTCTCCCAGGGCAATACCTCTGCCCGACTGGTCAGATTCTCAAGAAGCCTGTTTGGTTGGATCCCTGGCGGACTTGGGGTCGTCGCCTTGGTGTCTTGTGCCTTTTTTACAGCCATTACCGGGGCAACAGGTGTTACCATCATTGCCCTCGGCGGGCTGCTTTTTCCTGCCCTTATATCTGAAGGATATGATGAGAACTTCTCGCTTGGCCTGATGACCAGTTCAGGTAGCCTCGGACTCCAATTTCCGCCAAGCCTCCCCATCATACTCTATGGCTTTGTCTCGGGCACTAGTATTGAGACCCTTTTTGTAGCGGGTATTCTGCCGGGGATCTTGATGGTGGGGATACCCTGTCTCTTTTCTGTGTACATGGGCAGGAAATGGAGACTTGAAAGGCCTGCCTTCTCCGCCAGGGAATTCCTATCAGCCCTGAAGGAGGCTGGATGGGAGCTGCCGATCCCTCTATTGATCGTGGCCGGAATATACTCTGGTTTTTGCACAGCGACGGAGGCCGCTGCAATGACGGTGGTCTACGTGCTCTTTATCAAGGTCGTTATCTTTCAGGAGTTGATGCTGCTAAAGGATCTACCTGATATTATGGTCGAGAGCATGAAGATGGTGGGGGGTATAATGATCATTCTAGGGGCTGCGCTGGGGTTTACCAACTACCTGGTGGATGCCTTTATCCCCATGAAGATCCTGAGGCTTATGGAAGGAATGGTAGGGACCAAGATAGGATTTCTGCTAGTCTTAAACCTCTTCTTGATCCTTGTGGGATGTATGATGGACATATTCAGCGCCATCCTGGTAGTCGTCCCCTTGATCGTTCCCCTGGCAAGCCGGTTCGGTATCGATCCTGTGCACCTGGGCATAGTCTTTATTGCCAACCTGGGGATCGGGTATAATACGCCACCAGTAGGCCTGAACCTGTTTATTGCCAGCTCCAGATTCGACCGGCCGGTAGTTCAGCTTTACAGGGCTACCCTGCCCTTCTTGCTTATCCTCCTGGTAGTACTCTTGTTCGTCACCTACTGGCCTTCGCTCAGCCTTGTCCTACCGAATTTATTAGGAGCCAGATAACCATCCCGCAAAAGTCTTCTTCTACTGCGCTTAGATATTGATTTGTTCGTCCACAGGGGGTATTGTCCTGGGTAAACTGGTGCGAAAATATGTTTTATAAGCGATCTGACCATGCTAAGGTCAAAAAAGTCGGGGGCAATACGGCTCTTTATGTGAGTCACCAAAAGGGAATACATGTCCTTAACCAGACGGCCCTTTTCATCTGGGAGACCCTTGAGGAGCCTTTTACCTTTGATGAGCTCCTCTTCATGTTTGAAGAGGTATTTAATGGAGACCCGGCACAAATGAAAGAGGACCTGCACGAGTTACTCGAGCAATTCGTCAAATATGATCTGGTTGACAGGACGGAATGAAAACCTTTTTGCTCTCTTTTCCCCCCCTCAATATCTCGATCACGGCTCCCGATGAGTTTGTCCCTGACATTGAAGCTGCATTTATTCATTCTGCCCACCCTGGGTCAAACCTGCGTCCCGTTCAACAGTATATCATCCAGCCCACCTCCAACGGATTAGACCTACAAAAAGACGGTCGATCAGCAGGAAAATACGGTTCCTCCCTTGAGATGCTCTGTCATCTGGAAGAGGACATCGAAATCACCCTATTCCGGGCCATAGGCAACTGGGTAGCCTTTCACGCAGGGGCAGTTAAAATTGATGGCTTTTCGTGTCTGATCGTTGGAGATCCTGATACCGGCAAGACAACCACCACCTTCAATCTAATCGAAATGGGGAAGACCTTTCTATGCGAGGAGGTCTCTCCCATAGATCCTGGAACCCTTTTGGTTTATCCTTATCCTCAAGTCCTGACCATGAGCAGGTCCTATGTGGAAGAATACCTTTCTCTTTATCCCATTCGGGAAGGTGAACTGAGGCCTTTTGACTCTGATGTTGCCCGCTATCACCCTTTTAGGGCAGGAGATGGTCCGGTGCCCCTTAAGACCATCCTTGTGCCTGCATATAGCCCTTTCGGAAAGCCAGGGATAGAGGAGCTCTCCCCTGGTGAGATACTCACAGAACTCCTGAGGTATTGCTTCCCTCCCAATACGGATGAAGAATATCTTTTTGACTCGGTTATCAAGATTTGTGAGGAGTCCCAGATCTTCAGGCTTCGAACAAATGGCCTGCGATCCACACGAGGACTCCTGAAGGAACTATTTGCTCAGACCGACTGACCCTGAATAGTGAACTCTCTAACCCTTGAACCTTTGAACTCCAAACCTATGAACCTTTACAGCATACGCCTCCAGGCACTCGACTGGCTCTTTGCTGCAGCCAGGCCATGGCTCTTTCAAGGAGAAAATACCTCACCGGGATTTCCCTGCGGGGATGATGTGGACTGGAAGGCAGTTAGTGACCTGGGCTATTTTCACAACCTCGAGCCGCTTCTCTACTGGGTGGTCTCAAACATTGGGTTCCAGACAGAGATTCCTGAGTGGCTGCAACAGAGATGGGAGCGTGCCTATTTTGAAAACTTCGTCAAAAACGGGGAATATTTGGCCGTACTGAAGGTACTTCTAGATAAGTGTGAAAGGCGTGGAATATCTATTATTGTCCTCAAAGGCCCTGCCTTGATCGGTCGCATTTATAAAGATCCGGCCCTTCGTACCATGTCCGACCTGGATATCCTTTGCTGCCGAAGCGATCTTGGTGGACTCGTAGATATGGCTCGAGAAATGGGCTATGAAACAAAGGCACCCGGAGATGACCCTGCCGCGACCCAACATGTGGCCATGCATAACGCTGATTCGAGGTCTCTCCTGGAATTCCACTTCAGAGCTTATGAGATCATAAAGGATCATCAACTATTCATGCAACTGGCGTGGGAACGAAAAGAATGGGTTGAAATCGAAGAACTTTGTTGCCCTGCCCTATCCCTGGAGATGGAGTTGGTCTTCAACATCGCCCACATTGTGCAGCATCAATTTGATGTGGCCATGAAGCATCTTATAGACATTGCCGGGCTTCTCATATCTTGTCGACAGAAAGGTAGATTGGACCAGCTTTACTCTCTTCTCCGCTCAACCGGTCTCAAACAGGAATTCATCCTGACCGTCCGATCTCTTGAAGAGGTTTTTGACTGCCCATTCTTGCCTCATGGAGCCCGGCCAGCCAAAGCAATAAACTCCCAGATCGAGTTCAACTCTTCCCTGAAAACCCTGTTGGCCCTATTGGATGAAGCCCGTCTGATTGACGCAAGAGGGGTTATCTGGAATTTTCGGATTGGCATGTCAAACCGGGTGGGGTTCAGGGAAAAGTCGGTTTATTTGTTAAACGCTCTACTCCCTTTTTCTCATGATCTGGCTTTGTATTACGGGATCCGTTCTAGGAGCGACATTATACGCTATTGTTGGCGTCGTTTCCTCTTTTACCTCCAGCGGTTCATCCCAACCCTTGCCAACCTCCCTGAACAGCTTCTCACAACCAAAGGACCTACACCGGCTTTGGAAAGGGCCACTGCAAAGAACAGAGTCACCGCACAACTCTCGAGGGTCAAGGTGTCAGCCTTGGATTAAAAGGACGAGCTAACCGGCGTGCAGGCTGACTGGGGGGCCTAATTGCTATCGCCTTAGTGGGAAAACTTGCCTGTCTAGTCTTGCGTTGCATTTGCATAGGCCTCTTTTGCCCCGAAGAAGCTCCTGACCGCTGGCTTCTTGTAGACAATGTAGCCCGCAACACCAACGGCTGCTGCTATCGAAGTCCGCTTGATCGCCTTTTTGCAGAAATCCCGGCGATCCATCGAATCTATTCTGGAGTCTCCTCTTTCTCGAGACTTTGGCTCCTTCATCACGCCCCCCACGATTTAGGTTGGTTTTGCAAGGTAGAAAAACGTTAAGCTTCTATACAGAATATGATCTGTCTTGTCAATAAAAATATCCACCCAAAACCAGCGAATGGATATTCCTTGAGCGTCACGCCAGGAGGGAGAAAGCAACTAGCCACAATTTTTGTTTGCAAATTTTTCGGGAAGACTTATTGTATATGAAAATGATGAATTGACTGCTATGAGGCGTAGATTGCCCAGCCCGTCTCGGAGGATAAGTGATATGCCCATTTACGAATTCAGGTGTAAGAGTTGTGGAAATGTCTATGAATATCTATGTCTGCCCGCTGACGTGGATGAGATCCCCTGCCCCTCGTGCGGAGGAAAGGATACTGAAAAGCTGCTATCCGCGTT
>CAYVMN010000146.1:0-6711 GCA_964452575.1 uncultured Desulfobacteraceae bacterium
CGGTAAAGGATGGGGAAATTTATGTCCTGGAGGTGAATCCGAGGGCATCCCGAACGATACCGTTCGTCAGCAAGGCCACCGGTGTCCCCCTGGCCAAGCTGGCCACAAAAGTAATTTTGGGGAAGAAACTCAAGGATCTGGGAATAATCCGGGAAGTTATTCCCAGGCATGTCTCTGTAAAGGAATCGGTCTTCCCCTTTGACCGATTTCCAGGGGTCGACACCCTTTTGGGACCTGAAATGAAATCCACCGGTGAAGTCATGGGTATCGACTCCTCATTTGGGCTTGCGTTCGCCAAGTCTCAGCTGGCCGCTGGCCAGAAGCTGCCCCTATCAGGCAGCGTGTTTATCAGCGTCAGAGACGAAGATAAAGACCCAGTGCTTCAGATTGCCGCTGGGTTTCGGGATCTTGGATTCAGAATCGCAGCAACCAGGGGTACATCTGCCTTCCTCAAAAGGAACGGCATTTCCACTGTGAAGGTCAGAAAGGTCAGAGAAGGCAGGCCCCACGTGGTAGACATGATCAAGAATGGAGAGATTGATCTGGTGGTCAATACAACGAGTCATAAGAAGGCCATTTCAGAATCCTATTCCATTCGCCGCACCGCACTCACCTTTGGCATCCCCTATACAACCACACTCGCCGGAGCCAGGGCCACGGTCCAGGCCATCAGAGCTATGATTGAAGGGCAATTGAACGTCAGGACAATACAGGAATACCACCCAGGGAATTGCAATTGACAATTGGTGATTGGGGAATGAACCGAATGCAGAATCAGGAATCGCAACGACTTCGCCCCAGAGAGGAATGCGGTATCTTCGCAGTGTATGGTCACGAGGAGGCAGCCAGGCTGACCTATTTTGGCCTCTACGCATTGCAACACCGGGGACAGGAAAGCGCAGGGATTGTCACCTCCAACGGCAAACAGGTTATCGAGTACAAGGCCATGGGCCTCGTGCCGGAAATCTTTGATCAGGACGTCTTAGACAGACTCAAGGGACATATTGCCTTAGGGCATGTAAGATACTCTACCACGGGCTCATCCCTTCTCGTAAACGCCCAGCCTTTCAGAATTAAGTATTCCGGGACCTCTCTTGCCATTGCTCATAACGGCAACCTGGTCAATGCAAGCCAGATCCGCTCGGAACTGGAAGACAGGGGCTCCATTTTTCAGACCAGCATGGATACTGAAGTGGTGCTTCATTTGGTTGCCAAGTTCCTTAGACTGGGTTTGGAAGAGGCCATGGTTCAGACCATGGCCCAGGTCAAGGGGGCCTTTTCAATGATCGTGATGACCGAGGACGCTATGATAGCCAGCAGGGATCCCCACGGCTTTCGACCCCTTAGCCTCGGAAAACTGAACTCGAGTTATGTGGTTGCCTCTGAAACGTGTGCCCTTGATTTGGTGGAGGCGGAATATATTCGAGAGATCGAGCCTGGAGAGATACTGATTATCAACCAGAATGGCCTCAGGAGTATCCCATCAAGGCTAGAGTCCCGTAAAAGCCAGTGCATTTTTGAGCTGATTTACTTCGCTAGGCCTGACAGCAATGTGTTTGGCCGGAATGTCTATGTGTTTCGGAAGAGGCAGGGCAGCCTGTTGGCCAGGGAATTTCCTCGCGATGTTGACCTTGTAATGCCTTTTCCAGACTCCGGAAACTATGCAGCCTTAGGCTATGCCCAGGAATCTGGCATCCCTTTGGAGATGGGTGTGATCAGGAACCACTATGTAGGTAGGACCTTCATAGAGCCATCTCAGAGCATGAGAGATTTTGGGGTGAAGGTGAAGCTAAACCCCGTAAAGGAGCTCCTGAGAGACCGGAGGGTATTGATCATAGAAGATTCCATCATACGCGGGACCACAGCACGATCCAGAATTAAGACCCTGAGAAAGGTAGGGGCCCGCGAGGTCCATATGTTGGTGAGTTGCCCGCCCCACCGTTTCCCGTGCTATTACGGAATCGACTTCTCAAGCAAAGGTGAACTTATTGCAGCCCAGAAATCTGTTGAGGAGATTGGGCGGTTTATCCGGTTGGACAGCCTCGGCTATTTGAATATCAATAACCTGGTCAAGGCCACTGACATCCCAAGAGAAGAACTATGCCTGGCTTGTTTTGATGGGAACTATCCTGTGCCAATCGACCAGGCTTTTTCGAAATACCGCTTTGAGTAAGGGGGGAATATGCCTGGTTTTGAAATCTTTGGTGATGAGGAACGGAAAGAAGTGGAGGACGTTCTCGATACAGGGGTCCTCTTCCGCTACGGATTTGATGGAGCGCGTAAAGGTCACTGGAAAGCGAAGGCCTTTGAGAGGGAACTGGCAGAACGTACCGGGGCCAGATACTGTCACCTTTGCTCCAGCGGCACTGCTGCCCTTTCAATCGCCCTGGCGGCGTGCGGGATCGGTGCAGGAGACGAGGTCATCATTCCCCCGTTTACTTTCGTGGCAACCATGGAGGCCGTGCTGAATGCCGGGGCCGTGCCGGTTTTTGCAGAGATTGATGAGACCCTTTGCCTGGACCCTGAGACAATCGAATCGGTGGTAACACCGCGCACGAGGGCCGTCCTGCCAGTACATATGTGTGGATCCATGGCCCGCATAAATGAAATAGAAGCGCTTTGCGAGGAAAAGGGCTTCCTTCTTATAGAGGATGCGTGCCAGGCATTGGGCGCCACCTTCAAGGGCAAGGCCGTTGGTAGATTTGGACGGATGGGATGCTTTTCATTTGATCCGGTAAAGACAATCACGTGTGGTGAAGGTGGAGCAACTGTAACCGATGAAGCAGATCTTTACAAGGCAGCGGAGGCATTCGCAGATCACGGACACGATCACATTGGTGATGACAGGGGACTTGAAGATCATCTGATGCTTGGAAACAATTATCGGATAAGCGAATTGAATGCAGCTGTCGGACTGGCTCAGCTGAGAAAACTCGATCTTATTCTAGAGAAACAGCGTTTAAACAAGAGGGTCATAAAGGAGGCGCTTTCCATCATCCCGGAGATCACCTTTAGAGATATACCTGATCCAGATGGAGATTCGGCCACTTTCTTATCCTTTTTTCTTCCTGAAGAATCACGGGCGCGCAAGGTGGCTAAAGAACTTAGCCGATCTCGTGTTGATGGCTGTTTCTACTGGTTCGAAAATAAGTGGCATTACTTGAGGCAATGGAATCATCTAAAAGAACTACGTGCCCCTGCAAGGCTTGCAGCAGGGCTTCTAGACCACCGACCGGACTATTCAGAGGTAAGACTTCCTAGGTCTGACAGTATTATGAGCAGGACAATCTCAATGCAGATCAAGATTTCATGGACACAGGAAGAACTTTCAGGGCGAATTGAAAAGGTCCTGCGTGTTTTAGGTGATTAATTCTGGAAGTTGTATCGGGAGGGAAGGCAAAGTGACTCGAAATTGCAAATTGGTTTCCAGGATCCTTTTCGGAAGGGGGTGTTTTAACCAGCTGGATCATGTCCTTGAAGAGAAACGAGAAGACATCCCATCCTTCATGATCTTTATAGTGGACGACGTATTTCTTGAGAGCGATCTCAGGAATAGATTACCTGTGAAAGACCAGGACCTGTTGTTGTGGGTAAATGTGGACGACGAACCCAAGACGGCCTATGTGGACGAGCTGACACATAAGGTACGAGATTTCGCAGATCATCCCGCAAACGGGGTTATCGGAATAGGCGGAGGGAGCACCATGGACATCGCCAAAGCCCTGTCCCTTATGCTCACAAATCCCGGATCTGCAACTGAATACCAAGGGTGGGACCTGATCAGAAATCCGGCCGTATATCACGTCGGAATCCCGACCCTTTCTGGAACAGGAGCCGAGGCCTCCCGTACTGCGGTGCTGATCGGTCCTGAGAAGAAGTTGGGGATCAACTCAGATCATACTGTATTTGACCAGCTAGTGCTCGATCCAGAGCTGGTTGCTGGGGCGCCCCTTGATCAGCGTTTCTACACAGGAATGGACTGCTTCATACACTGCGTGGAATCCCTGTCTGGAACCTATCTTAACACCTTCAGCAGGTCTTACGGGGAAAAGGCCATTGACCTATGCAGGGAGGCCTTCTTGAACGATGGCCAGGATAGCGACGACAAATTAATGATGGCCTCCTATTTTGGGGGTATCAGTATTGCCCATTCGCAGGTGGGCGTATGTCATGCCCTTTCATACGGGCTTTCCTTTGTACTTGGAATTCACCATGGAATTGGTAACTGCGTGATCTTCAACCACCTTGAGGACTTTTACCCTGAGGGAGTCCAGGAATTCCGCCAGATGTTGAAGAAAAACAAGATCGAGCTTCCGCAAAAGCCTCTCCCCTCTATTGGAAGTCAGGAATTGAAGAAAATGACTGACATTGCTCTTGGACTCGACCCTCTTTGGGAACATGCCCTAGGGAGAGACTGGAAAAAGATAGCGACCAGAGAAAAAATCGAAGTGCTATATCAAAGGCTTTTCAGGTAGGCATTGGTTATCGGCAAACGGCGATCCTTACCAAAGGCCTTGGGAGTGATTTTAGCCCCTGGCGGGCCTGTTGTCTCTTATATTCATTCATTACGAAGCTTCCCCCATCAAACACCTGCTCATCTTGTCCCCCTAAAAGGTTGTTGAAACACAAAAAGGCATCTACCTTCCTTGCGAAACGACGGGCAACCTGAAGCCAGGCACCCACTTTTCCCGCATGAAAAGGAGGGTCTCAATATTAAACAGGCTGATTAGATTATCTTTCCTTGGCCGGAGCCATCCTTGCAGTAGGTGATGCCACAGGACGAATCGTAGCCGGTTTGAAAGCCTTAGGGGATGGCCTTCGGCTTCTGGCCTCATAAGGTCTTCAGACCAGAGGGAGGGCGTTCCCAAAACACGGCCTTACCCTCCTGTTGGATTTCTACCAAATTGTATCTAATAGTTGCAAGCCCTACAATTTAGTAGTATACTAGAAACCCTTGCATATCCAAGGTTCCCTATAACATAGTGATTTTAAACAAAATGTTCCCTTGACTAGTTGTCATTCCCGTGAATCCCAGCCCCTGTTCAAGCCAGGGGGAGGCCCTTCCCAGGAATGACAGCGCCTGGACTATCACCTAAGAAATAGTGGCATTCAGCAATAAGGTGTGGTCCCTTGCAGAACGGCAAACATAAGAGAAAAGATAAAACGAAAACCTGGCTCTTAGAGGACTGGATTGTCCATGGCATCTAGCAGCATAAATCACAAGCCGGACGAGGTTGCCTGCCTTTATGAGATAACAAAGGCCATGCATGCCACCTTGGACCTGAAAAAGGCCCTCTACACAGTCCTAAACCTACTCTCAGAACACCTCGGCATGAACAGGGGTTCTATCTCCCTTTTGAACCCTGACACCTCGGAAATCCATATTGAGGTGGCCCACGGCATATCGTCGACCGAAAAAACGAGGGGCCGCTATAAATTGGGTGAGGGCGTCACCGGCCGTGTCATTGAATCCGGACGACCTATGGCCATACCAAAGATAAACGACGAGCCGCTATTCCTGGACAGGACAAGGTCAAGGAGTCAAATTGACAAATCGATGATCTCCTTCATCTGCGTCCCCATTAAGGAAAATGCAAAAGTAATCGGTGCCCTCAGTGTAGATCGGGTCTTCACAGGATCGTCGCCGCTGGCTGAGGATGTAAGGTTGTTGACAATCATAAGCAGTTTAATCGCCCAAAAGGTAGCCTTACTTGAAAAGATACATGGCGAACAAGAGCAGCTTAGGGAAGAAAACCTCCGGCTGAGAAGGGAACTCGACAAGAAATACAGCTTCACCAACATCATCGGCAACAGCCGTAAGATGCAGGAGGTCTTCTACCTCATCACCCAGGTGGCCAAGAGCAATGCCAGTGTACTCCTTCTAGGGGAGAGTGGCACGGGTAAAGAACTGGTGGCCAATGCCATCCACTATAACAGTCTCCGTTCAACCAAACCCTTGATAAAGGTCAACTGCGCAGCCCTCCCTGCAAACCTAGTTGAGGCCGAGCTTTTCGGCTACGAAAAAGGGGCCTTCACAGGAGCAAATCGGGAAAAGGCCGGTAAGTTCGAACTCGCGAATACCGGGACTATATTTCTGGACGAAATCGGGTCTCTTGAACTTGAAAGTCAGGGAAAGTTGTTGCGAGTCCTTCAGGAGAGGGAGCTGGAAAGACTGGGGGGAATGAAGAGCATAAAGGTCAATGTTCGCCTCATCGTAGCAACCAATAAAGATCTTGCAGCAGAAGTTGAGGGGGGCAGCTTTCGGGAAGACCTGTTCTATAGACTCAATGTCTATCCCATCTATTTGCCACCCCTGAGGGAGCGGGAGGCCGACATCCTCCTCCTTGCCGATTACTTCCTCGAGAAGTACGCGTCCGAATATCAAAAGGATATCAAGAGGATTTCAACTCCTGCTATAGAGGCCCTGACCCAGTATCACTGGCCTGGAAACGTCAGAGAGTTGGAGAATTGCATGGAAAGGGCGGTTCTCCTATGCGATGACCGGGTCATCCATAGCTACCACCTGCCTCCTACCTTGCAGACCGCTAAAGATACAGATACTCAGCAGTCTCAGTCACTTAGGGATGCCATTGAACGATTCGAAAGGGAATTGCTCATCGACGCCTTAAAGACCAGTCGGGGAAACATGAGACAGGCGGCAAAGGCCCTCAAGACAACCGAGCGCATCTTTGGCTACAAGATAAAAAACCT
>CAYVMN010000146.1:6811-11354 GCA_964452575.1 uncultured Desulfobacteraceae bacterium
GATTGTTGGACCTAACTCTCTTTCCAGAGGACCCTTCTCCTCCTGGCAATCATAGCCCTCATCATATCCCCGGCATTTTCAGCGTGATCTGCTATGGAACCGATGATTTCAGAGAGTCTAACCATATGGTATAGGCTTATCGGATCTTTCTCAATAGCAAAGATCTTGACCTTTAGTTCGTCTTCCCTTTTGTCTGCTTCATGCTCGAGTTTGCGCAAGTTATGGACAATGGCCTTTACGATTCTCCGCTGCTTTTCAGAGTAATCATCAAAGTATTTTTTTGCTTCGGCGACCATGCTGCTCAGTTCTTCTATAGGATCAATGACTGCGTCTACCAGAAGGAATAAGTCCTTCTCTAGTGCCTCAGGGATATTTGGGTTGGCGCGATAGGAAAGCCAGTCAAGTGCCTCTTCCACAGAGTCCAAAACCCTGTCCTGTTCCTTTATGTACAAAAAGAGCTCGAATTTGGACACTGGCATCCGTGTTCCTTTGGGAATATGGCCCCGGATTCTTCGCTTCACGGCATCTGCATCATTTTCCAACTTCTTAACTTCTTGACGAAATACCTCAAATTCTTGGCATTTGACTGATACATAGCACTCTATAGCCTGCTGAAAGGCCCAGGCACATTCTCTCACTTTTTCTGCGTGTTCTTGAAGACTGTCAAAGGGTGATGTCACAAATATCGAAATTCGCGGAATTCGCATTATCTCCTCCTGAAACGATGAAAAGAATTGTTTTCGAACTGGACCTTTAGACCAGACACCTATACCTCACTTCCAGCTCTCCCCTCAAATGACTCTTTAAATAAGTAAAGCAGATCACAAGTCTGCCTCGATATCCTCAGGGTGCTTTCAAGCAATCCGTAGAACAAAATGCTCAACCGGGTTGTTGTCTCTGCTCTTTGAATGCGCCCTACCTGATTTTTTCCAAATTCAGCAACAAGTTTCTCCAGCCTAGCCCACTGATTTTCAACATAATCATAATCCACCCGCTTATTCCTCATGAGCATAATAGCAGTATTCCATAGCATGCGCGTTAAATAGGTTTTGATATGCCTTAGTTCCTCTTTTTGATCTTTAGTAAATCCACTGTGGTAATTCTCAAGATGTTCGCACGTTCGCATGATAATGTCCTTATGCCCCTCAGTAATGGACTGTAAGGTCTTTATTGTCTCCGAATATCCAGAAGGATCTTCAATATCCTTTTTCTTAAGCATAGAAAGTATTTCAAAGATATTCACAATAATGATATTGCTCCATTTCTCGATCTTTTCAGCCTCACTTTTGGCTTCTCTCAACCTTTCCAAATCCTCCAGAGAGGTTGCGTCAAAAAAGGTCCTTAAATTGTCGCTTAGGTCTTTTAGGAAATAACCGGTCTGCTCAAACGCGGTCATCACAGCTGTGTGAATGTCGCTTACGTTCTTCAGGCTCAAAGCCTCAATCGCGTCGGTCTCCTTTTCTCTCCTTTGATGGTAACGATAGGTAGTCAAAACCAGAATAAATGCCAAAACCAGAAGCCCCAGAATAGCGGTAAACCTCAGGCAGTAAATAAGGATAGCAAAGAGAAAGGAGATGGTAAAAGCGGCAAACGCGGTGAAAAACCACCCCCCTATTACCGTTATCACTCCAGTCACCCTGTAAACAGCGCTTTCTCTACCCCATGCCTGATCCGATAAGGATGTGCCCATCGCCACCATAAATGTCACATAAGTGGTAGACAGGGGCAGCTTCAGCGAGGTGGCAAATGAAATGATTGCGCTGGCGACGATTAGATTCACCGAGGCCCGCAGCAGGTCAAAAGGGGGAGCTTTTTCTTCAACCCTGGGAGAAGTCTGGTAAACGCCTGGGTCAAAACGAACTGCTAAGACTTTCCGCAACGAAGCCGGTATGAGTCTTTTGATAAAACCGGAGACCGCAAACACCATGCCCACAATAACCCGGGACAGCGTTGATGATCCAAATCGTTCAACTCCATCATATTGCCTCCCAAGGCTGACTTCAGTTCGAGTGACCGTCCTCGCCTTTCGTGACACCCACAGTGTGGCCACCATGATTGCCCCCGCCATAAGGAGCAGAAACGTGTTGGTCTGTATAGGCCTTTGCAAGGCTTCCATTGTCGCAGTTAAAGGGCTTATAGCGTTTGACGCCACATGGTACGCATTCATTCCGGCCAAAGGGACGCCAATGAAATTGACGAGGTCATTACTCGCAAAAGCCATTGCAAGGGCAAAGGTTCCGATGAGTACAATCGGTTTAAGGATGTTGATTCTTGTAACGAGCGATAAGAGCTGAAACAAGACTGCAAATAAGACGAAACTTGTTGAAAGGATTGTCCAGGCGTGGGTCTTAATCCAGGAAACAGTCTCAGCGGTAAGAAAGGAAGCCCCTTTAGCCCCTTTTATTAGAACAAAGTAAGTGATGACCGACAAGGCCAGGCCCCCCCAGATACCCCCATATCTCTTTAACCGCCTCTTATAATCGAATGTAAAGACGAGACGAGTCAGAAACTGGATGACTGTACCGAAAAAAAAGGCGATCATGATTGACAGGAGGATCCCTGCAATAATAGCAAAGGCCTTTTCAATGTTAATATATTGTACCAGTGTTATATAACTCTCTCCGACCGCGTGGATCTTTAGTGAGGAAACGGCCACGGCAGCCCCCAAGAGCTCAAAGACGATGGACACGGTCGTAGATGTTGGCAGGCCGAATGTATTAAAGAGGTCGAGGAGTAGAACATCTGTCAGCATTACCGCCAAAAAAATGGTAATCAGTTCCGGCATGAAAAAGAACCGGGGATGAAATATACCTTTCCTTGCTACTTCCATCATGCCGCTTGAGAAGGTCACCCCGGCAAGAATTCCCAGGCTCGCAATGATCATAATAATATGACGTGGGGCTACCCTTGAACCGATTGAAGAATTCAGGAAGTTCACGGCATCATTGCTGACCCCTACTATCAGGTCGAAGACTGCCAGGCCCGCCAGCACGATTATTGAGAAAAGAAAAATATCCATGTGCTACCTTTTATGAAACCGAGGGGATTTTGACGATATATATTTGATTTCTACAAGAAAAAGCAAAGCCCTTATTGGTCAATACTCTATAATATTTTTTATATACCAAATCATAACAACCTAATTTCATTAATATAAAAGTCATTTAGCACAGCAGCGGGTGGCAGCACTGGAGCATAAG
Organism: uncultured Desulfobacteraceae bacterium; assembly: GCA_964452575.1. Taxonomy (GTDB): domain Bacteria; phylum Desulfobacterota; class DSM-4660; order Desulfatiglandales; family Desulfatiglandaceae; genus CAYVMN01. Next base: position 10,012 of record CAYVMN010000146.1, read on the forward strand.
ACTGAGACTATGGCGACAACCTTTGGCAGAAAGTGATTAGGGGCGGCGAAAAGGCTGAGATTTGCCAGAGCCTCTAGAAATACACCTTGATGAATCCAGTTTCCCAAATGGCACTGGATCGCTCAAGTCGGGGCAGGACTATCATAGCATACATACCAGGAGAGTCAAACTTTGGGGAGGGTGAAGACAAAGTTAGAACCGTATTCTTTGGCCTCATACCAGATATGGCCGCCACAGCTTCGGATGACCTCATGAACGAGGTAAAGACCCAGCCCAACGCCGTCCATGTTAGTATCGTTACCTGATGACAGCCGTCCGAATCTTGAAAATAGGTAGGTGCGCTTGTCTTTCGGGATCGGAAGCCCACTATTATAGACATTCAATCGGATATGAGTGCCTAGGTCCCTCAGTCCGATGGCAATTTTCACTCCCTTCCCACCATACTTGATGGCATTCCTCAACAGGTCCCTGAAGACGGCCTTCAGCCAGTAACGGTCTGCCATGAGACGCAGCCCTTCTGGACGGACAAAATCAAGCCCATTTTGAATAGGGCCGCAGGACGTCGTGATCTCACCTGACAGTTCTTCAAGGACAGGGTCAAGGACATCTTTCTTCAAGTTCACCTCTTCAATCGTCTGAACGATTCCTTTGCTGAGTGAAAAGGCCCGGCCCATAGAGTCTTCCAGGATTCCGATCAGGCCTGTGACGGTCCTGAAGAGCTTATCCATCCGTTCTTTTACGCCCTCATCCATGTTCCCGTAAGAGCCTTTCTTCAGAAGTTTCAGGGCCGCCGCCACACTGACGAGGCAACCCCTGATGTCGTGGGAACTGACCTTGAGAAGCTCCAAGATCCCTTCTTCGATCATCTCCTCACCAAGGACTGGGGATTCGGACAAATCTAGATGACTCAAGATCGCCTTTCTTGGGCTAGGCATCCCCATCCTTTGGGGTTTCATGCCTGGTCCATGGCTATTTGTGACAACACAAAAGGATTGCCCGTCTTCTGCACAAGTCTGTCTGCTCTCAGTGCTGTCTATCTCGTTAGACTCGCCTCACACCCTTACCGCAGATCAAGGTCTTTTCAGAAGCTCCCCAGCCTACATGAGCCTTTTCAGAAACGGGGGGTAAGCTGATTTCTTTCAATAAAAATTATAAATAGAAAACCAAGATTTAATGAAATTATAATATAAATCTAACATTTCTGTATTCTATTGATTCTGTAAATGAGTCTCATAAAACTCTTAAAATCGATTAGATAAATACTTACCATGATCGATACTTGAAGGAATTGGAATATAAGATGAATAAGAAGACAAAGGAATAGTATGGACAAAAGAAGACTA
>CAYVMN010000147.1:0-11234 GCA_964452575.1 uncultured Desulfobacteraceae bacterium
AATATAAAATAATTAGCCCTTTAACATGTTGATTTATTTTTGCGTCAATCCTTAGTTTAGAGTTTCTTAACACTTTTAACCAGTGGTAGATTCTTTAGTATGGTTGCCTTCATCCCTTTTACGACGCTGCTCGGAGCGTGAAAAAGAACGACGGATTTATCCTGAAGGTTTTTCTCCTAACAGAAACAACGCTTCTGTCAGGAGTTGAGTAGGCACATTTTGACGGGTTTTTTCATGGGGAAACTCTCAACGAAAGGTTCAGAGGTTCAGCGTTCAGGGTCCAGGGGGTTATGATTGTCGATTGACGAATTAAGAACTCAGAGTTACTGGTTACTTGTTGCTTGTCCTATTATCAAGAACGATATTGAAGATAGAGGGAAAGTCAAGAAGAATCGGTTGAGGACCCAGGTAATAAAATAGATTGTAAGTTTAGAAGTAAAGGTTCTCAGAACAGGATCGTCACTTCATAGACGCCATCCTCAACCCTCATGGAAACGTTCTCTGCGCCTTGCGCCAGCTTCCTCATCTTGATATTCCTGGCAAGAATCTCCGCCGTAAACCCCCTAAGCCCTTTGGACTTGCCGTACTCTGTCATCCGTTTCTGGAGCATGGACCCAAGGCCCACGCTTTGCCATTCCGGGCGGATCATAAAGGCTATTTCAGCCAAGTTAGTGGTAGGGTTTACGTGATAGGGAGCTGCCCACGATGGTCTCATGCTCTGCTCCGCCCACCACCGCTACAAAGGCCATCTCGGTCTCATAGTCCACGTTGCACAGATGCTCGGCCTGCGATACCGGAAGCGATCGCAGGGAGGCAAAGGATCGGGTCAGTACGTCCTCCTCAGTGAGATGGTAAAAGATATCCTGCAGGGCCTCCACATCGCTTGCCCGTGATGGCCGGAGAAGCACCTGAACCCCGTTTTTGAGGACCACAATCCTTTCCTCCTCTGCCGGGTAAGGCGAACGACTCCGCAGGGTCGAATCCTGGCTGCATCGATCCCGTCAGGCCTATTCTCCTGAATGGGCCACGCCATTGAGACCTTGACCTAAGTGAAAAATGCAGTTACAATACATGAGCAATTGGGTCAAGGAGGTCTGATGAATCGAAAGGAATTGCTGGAGCAAGTAAGGCAAACTGTTCGTGGAGTGGAACCTGATGCAGAGATCATTCTTTACGGCTCACGCTCGCGTGGAAATGCTCTCTCAGAATCGAACTGGGACTTCCTTATAATAGTTGACGGTCCTCTGAATGATGAACGTACAGATCTGATCCGTTACAAGCTCTATGAAATAGAATGGGAATCTGGGGAGGTCATCTCCTCCATTATACGGGATCGGGAAGAATGGAATAGCAGTCTATATAAGGCTATGCCTTTTCATCAGAGAGTTGAGGAGGAAGGGATCAGCCTGTGAAGGAGTGGAGCAAGGGGTTGGTCCTCCATCGCATGGAGCGAGCTCATGAAAGTCTGGAGGATGCTCGTATCCTTGCCGATAAAGAGCGGTGGAACGCCTGCGTAAATCGTCTCTACTATGCCTGCTTTTATGCCATCTCTGCACTACTTGTGCAGGACGGTCTATCCTCTTCTAAGCATGCCGGTATCCGTAGCCTCTTCAATAGGCAGTATGTGAAGACAGGTAAGGTCCCTAGAGATTTAGCCCGGATATACAATGATCTTTTTGAAAGACGGCAAGAAGGTGATTACATCGACTTTGTCAGCTTTCAAGGATCGCAGGTCCTGCCATGGATTTCTAAGGCAGAGCAACTCGTTCGCTATGTTTTCAGCTTGGTTCAAGAACCAGGAGGTTGATGAGGGGCAGGGCCGGGAGGTGTGATCATCGGCTATTAGAAATATTTGCTTGTCTTTTCCCCTCCGCCTGTCATCCCGCGGGCAAGCAAGAGGGCCTGGTTTCGGTCCTCCAGCTTAAGGGCCTGCTCGAGTCCGCCTGCATCCAGATTCATATTGATGGCCTCCTTTGTAAGCCATAGGCCCATTGGGTTCTTGCTGTTCATGGTTCGTGCCAGCTCCAGGGCCGTATCCATAAGCCCTTCACGCCCTACCATCCTGCTTGCCAATCCAAGTGACATGGCCTCCTCGGCTGACATGAAGTTACCCGTGAGCATGAATTCATAGGCCCTCCCGGCCCCGATGAGGCGGGGGAGAAAATAGCTGCACGCCATATCAGCACCGCCCAGTCCCACGTTGATGTAGGCCGCCGAAAAACGGGCATCAGTGCTGACTACTCGCACGTCTGAGGCGAGGGCAAAGCTGAAGCCAAGGCCGGCCGCCGGGCCATGGACCGCACAGATTATGGGCTGAGGCACCTGCCTCATTGCCAGATTAAGCCTTCCCATGCGTGACTGAAACCTGTAGAACTGATCCGTATTCATGCTCGGGAGCATTTTGATGGCCTCTTTCATGTCAAGGCCTGCGCAGAATCCCCGATCCCCGTTTCCCCTGAGGATGATAACGTGGGTGTCGAGGTCATCCATCCGCTCCCTCCAGAAGTCCTCCAGCTCCTGCATCATCTGAAGGCTGACCGAATTGTACCGCCTGGGGCGATTGAGGGATAGCACCCCGATTCCCGCTTCCTCGACCCTGCACTCTATGGTCTCATAATCCATGTCTATCCTTTCACTCCCATTGACTCTAATCTCAAGGGGACTTGCCAGGAGCAGCCTCTATTCTGGTACAAAATCCGCCGGCCTGACTTCATTGAGGCTTATGGCCTCTTCCGGGCATGTAACCGTACAGAGCCCGCAACCCATGCATTTCTCGCTATTGACAAAGGCCGTATCTCCTTCTCCTACCATGCTTATGGCCTCAAAATAACACCTTTCCAAACAGGTCTCGCAGGAAGAGCAGAGCCCGGCATCCACCGAGGCCTCAAAACGACTCGGCACCACGAATTTCCTCAAACCCCTCCGGACTGAGGGCCAGTTGAGGCAGCAGTCGCTGCAGCAATTACAGATGATGTGACCTGGCGCCCTTTGGTTATTGCCCACATGTACCAGACCCTCTTCCTCGCACCGTCTCAATATCTCCAGGGCCTCATTCTTCCCAAGCCTTCGGCCCGTTCCCCGTTCTATGGCGTAATCGGCTGCCTTGTTGATCTGGATACAGACATCCACGCTCTTCCCGCACTTACCGTCGATTACGCGACATGAACATGGTGCTACTGCAAGGTTTCTGGCCTCCTCAACTATATTCTTGACATCGTCAAAGGCCAGGATATGGGTCCTGGCCTCAATTGTCACGTTGACCGGGATCACCCTCACCACGGGCGAAGGAATAACAGCCTCTATCTTCCTGCTGTACTCATCAAACTCCTCTGCCATGAACTCCCGCCATAGATCCAGCATCTGGCGGGGGGCATCTATCATGACCGCAGTGGCATCGTGCATCTGAAGGAGGTTGCGAACGCGATAATAGCGAATATCGTCTCCCTTTTTTGACTTGAAGATTAACCCCTTCTTAAAAAGACGTTCGGTCATCTGTCTGATTTCGGCCTCGCCAATCCCTGTCTTCCGGGCCAGTTCCTCAATGCTCGCAGGAGGAGATGCGGCCAGCAAGACCCTGGCCTCATCTTCATTGGTCAAAATCTCGAAGATTCCGGGGATAAATCTGGAATCCCCGGCCCCTAACCCTTCAGCCAGCTCCTGATATACCGTCTTTTCAGCCACCTCCATGACCCTCCTTTCGCTCGAACCAGGGCACTACGAACTATTGCTTGTCTTTAATGGGCCTGCAAACCTTGGATGTGTGCTTCCCAAGGTTTTCGTTTCTTTACCACGCAAAGAGGCAAGATCCCCAGGGCTTTCTTATAGAACTCGGCGATATTAACATCTATTTGAAGCCCTGACAAAGGCGATGGTTGAATAATAGGGTCAAGATCAGGTAGAATGGATAAGATGCCCTATAAAGGAGGTTCATGGATGCACCGCAAGATCTTAGTTGAGAAGATACCAGGCCCTATGGCTTCTATTTATGAAAAGGCCAGCAGAATGGTGATAGAGACCTACTACAGGCAGGTGGCGCAAGAGGTGGTCTTGAGCCTTAAGGAAGGGGTGATCCTGGATCTTGGTACCGGTCCAGGATATCTCCCCATCGAGATTGTCAAGGCCTCTCCATCGATCAGGGTTGATGGGATTGACTTGAGCCACAGGTTGATAAGTATGGCACGGGCCAACGCCCTGAGCGCGGGGGCCGGGGACAGGGTCCATTTTGAGTTGGGAGATGCCGCTGACCTGCGGTTTGCGGATGAATCCTACGATATGGTCCTGAGCACCGGCATGCTCCACCAGCTGAAAGACCCCGCAAAGGTGCTAAGAGAATCCTACCGCGTCTTAAAGACAGGGGGAGAGGCATGGATCTATGACCCCGCACAGGTCTCATCCCAGATTGATACCCAAAAATGGAAGGCCTCCCTTTCGACCTTCGAGAAATTCATGTATCTTCTGTTCCTTTTGTTTACCCTGCTGAATCCGTCCCGTACCTACAATCGAGACCAGGTTGTTGCCTTGATACGTACTAGCGCATTTAGGGAATACCGGATAGACGAAGAGAAAAAGGAGATGAAGATCAAGCTGAGGAAGTAGCCCGAAATCTTATATGATCACCCGGCCACTTCCCGCACTGCCTCGTCAAATATGGAGAGGCACAGGTCGACTTCCTCTGCCGTCACTGTGAGCCCCGGGCAGAAGCGGATGGTGTTTTCGCCACACCCAAGGAGTAAGAGCCCCTTTCTAAATGCCTGTTCGATTATCCTGTTGCGCCACTCAGAGGCCCGTTCTTTGGTCTCCCTGTCTTTTACCAGCTCAACTCCCACCATTAGGCCCTTGCCGCGGATATCCCCCATGCATTCATAGGAGCCCTGCAACTTCCTCAGGCCACTCATAAGGCGATCCCCTTGCTCTGTTGCATTGGCCATCAGCCCATGCTCCAACAAGTGGATCGTTGCAAGGGCCGCCTCGCACGAAACCGGGTTACCGCCGAATGTGGACGCATGGGAGCCTGCCTCCCAGTCCATAATTTCTGCCCGGGCCACCATGGCGCCAAGAGGCATTCCTGAGGCAATCCCTTTGGCGAGGGCCATCATGTCCGGCACCACGCCGAAGTGTTCCATGGCGAACATCTTTCCGGTCCGGCCCATACCTGACTGGACCTCGTCGGCCACATAGAGAATGCCATACTTCCTGGCAATCCTTGAGAGTTCCTGGTGAAACTCCACCGGTGGTACAACGTAGCCCCCTTCACCCTGAATAGGTTCCACAAATATGGCGGCGACCTCTTCGGGCGGCATGGTGGTTCGGAAAAGCGTATCCTCGACCCAACGCACGCACTCCAGCCCGCATTCGGGATAGGTTAGATTGTATATGCACCGGTAGCAGTAGGGATAAGGGATATGGGTGATTCCGGGTACAAACGGATAATAGTGCCTTTTCTGGATCGTCTTGCTTGCAGTGAGAGAGAGCGCCCCCATGGTGCGACCGTGGAAGGCCCCGAAAAAGGCGATATTCAATTCCCTCCGGGTATGCCAGCGTGCCAGTTTGAAGGCTGCCTCCACGGCCTCTGCGCCCGAATTGCCGAAATAGACCCTTTTGGTCCCCTCTCCCTGGACCAGGGTTGCCAATTTTTCCGCCAATGCAATTTGAGATGTGTAATAAAAGTCGGTTCCCGACATGTGTAAGAGCCTGTCAGACTGTTTCCTGATGGCCTCCACCACCTCGGGATGGCAGTGCCCTGTGGCACACACGGCAATCCCGGCCGTGAAATCCAGAAATTCATTCCCGTCCACATCCTGGACCCAGAGGCCCCGGGCCCTATCCACCACAAGGGGATAGACACGGGTGTAGGAAGGAGACACGTGGGTCTTGTCCTTGCCAATCAACAGAGAGGCCTGGGGACCCGGCAGGGCCGTCTTGATTACAGGACGTCTCATGATTATTCCTCCACGACGTATAAGAAGTTTGTTAACACTTTAGCGTTTTGAAAGAGAGGCAGCCTCCGGCCCGGAAGGGCCTCTGGCCCGGAGGGAGGACCATGAGGGTCTTTTTTCCAAAGGACGTAACCCAAATTCTTCACAGCCTGTGGCACGCCCCCTTACCTTTAAATACAGTTTCTGCCAGGCAGGGGAAGCGTCTTCAAAACTAAAGTGTTACGAAGTTTGAAGTGACTAAAAGGTACGCAATGGGGTTAATATAACACAGTTCACTGCCTTCCAGCCATGAGTTTTAACGACTACGATTTCCCGCATAAGAAATATTGGTGAGACTTCTCCCGTAATTGTGTACAATGAAACTACAAGGATTGGGGGTTTGATCATGTTTCCCATGGAATTTGATCACGAAGTTCTCGAGACCCTGCCCGTCCCGGATGAAGAAAAAATCAGGGGTCTCCTTCAGATCCTAAGGACCGTCATCAAAGGACGGGTTATGCCCTACTTCCGAAACAAGAGGGGGACTGATTCGGCCATACTTGCCAGGGTTGGTGAACGGATCTCAATCAATCGATCTGAAGATGAAGGAAACCGGGTCCGAATCGCGAGCCTCCTTTCCAAGAAAGAGGAGAGGTGGACCATTCACATTCATGAACGCATTTTTGATTATCTGGCCTTTGTCATACCCAGCGATCCTGAGTCCAGACTGGGAGGAACCACGACTGAGGAAGGCAAGGTCCTTGCACTGACCGAATTCCTGTTGCGCCACCAGGCAGAGCATATGGTTTATCCCAAAAAATCCGAACGTGAGGTAATCCGTTCCGACGTGGTCTTCGCTATGGACCGGCGCAAGGAGGACCCAACCTATTACCTTATGCTCCGAAATGCCCTGGCCGATGAAATGAACGGCCTTAGGGGAGGACCTTACCAGGCCCTTTTTGAATCTGCCGAACTGGAGCGGCCTTGCGAATATCTTATTACAAGGATTCTGACATCTCTGGTCACGAGTCTTGCCAATATCCCGGATGATCTGCTGAGGGTCGCATTTTCCGCCATTGACACGGACCTGAAGACAAAGCTCCTGGTTGAATGGTACCGAAGGAGTCGAGAGACATCCTATTCCCTTATTCAGAGGGCCTATTATCTCCGGGAGGTGATCTTGTCTTTTTCCCGGGTAATTGAGATGGATGAGAAGGAGGCCGAAAAGATCTTCCATGTCTTCAAGGATCGATGGGGACTGGTCTACCTCCTTCGAGAACTGGATCTCCCGGAGGCGAGCCTTGAAGATAAGGAGCCTGAAGAACTCTTTGCCTTCTTCAAAGAAAACCTGAAAAGGCTTTCCCTTGGAGGGCGACGGCCCTTTTTCTTTGTCCCCTTTACTTCGAAGGCCGCTGCGCCTGAGCGACGCCCAATGACAGCCCCGGCAAAGAGCCTGAAAGAACGTATCGAGGATGCCAGAAACGACCCTTCATTTCCCCGCCAGGCCTTAGAGGCCATAGACAAGAATAAGACGAGCGCAATCGGCCACAGCGGTCCCAAATATACGGAACTCCTTGAAACCCTTCTGGCCATTCCCTGGGGAAAAATCCACAAGATCCAGGTATCCCCCGAGGCCTTCGAAGAGGGTCTCAACAGGACCCACTACGGCCTGGAGAGGCCCAAAGAAATCGTGTGCGACTTTTTTACCAACCTCATCTGGCGCTACCAGCACTTCTCAGGTGTCGACACCCCCATAAATCGAAGCGGAAGCGCCTTCCTCTTCGTCGGTCCGCCGGGAGTGGGCAAGACTTCACTGGCCATTTCCATTGCCGAGAACCTGGGGATCCCCTATCACAAGATCTCTTTAGGCGGGATGCGCAACGAATCAGACCTGAGGGGGCATGGCTTCACCTACGAGGGTTCAAAGCCGGGCGCCATTGTCCAGGGAGTCATAAAGATGGGCATCATGAATGGCATGTTCATTATGGATGAGGCGGATAAGACAGAGGCCTTTGCCATTTCAACCCTGTTAGAGATCCTGGACCCTGAGCAGAATCACCTTTTTCACGACAAGTACACCATGTCGACCGTGGATATTGACCTTTCCAACTGTCACTTTGTCCTGACGGCCAACACCTTAGAGACAGTCCCTCTACCTGTAGTCAATCGATGCGAGGTGATCCTTCTGGGGCGATACAGCGTGGAGGAAAAGGTCGCTATCGGCATGGAGCACCTGATCCCGCGGGTACGCAAAAGGTACAAGATCGACGAAAAAACGATCTTCTTTGATCCGGACCAGGAGTCAGACCTTATCAGGTTCCTCATCAAGACATACACCCTGGCAGGGCTGCAGACCGGTCCTCCTGATAAGCCCAAGGCCTAAAAAAACTATGCTTACCACGACCGCGAAGTTGAGATCAAGAGACGGCGCTCAGACAAGGAACTTCGACCCCTCTACGGAGACGTTGAGCCAGGTAGTTCAGGAAATAGAAGATTCTTTTTCAGGGAATCAGGGTGTTCCGTTCCAGGTATCAGTCATAGCTCCTTTCTTTTTTTTGAAGCGAGACGGAATCCCACAAGAAGATTTCGCGCCAACCAAATCCCTTGAAGGCGTACGGCTCTTTGCCAACAACTATACGGTCCAAGGGGTCAAGATCAAGAACTGCAAACCCATTCTCAGCCGCGCTTATTTCCACCTTGCCCAACTGGAAACGGCCCAAATCGATGCCTGCCCCTTCCTGGGAAGACGGGAGGGGGTTTACGTGGTGGATTTATCCTTTATTCCTGAGAAGTACCGACTGGATGTGAGGCACGCAGAGGAGATCCTTAACGGATGCCTAGAGGAATGGCTGGCCAATGCATTTATACCTGATAATGGGGCAGGTCATCTGGAGGGACATCCTTGAGGGCGGGATACTGCCGGTCCTTGTCAGATAGTATCGGATTGTTGATCGGCCATTCAATCCCCAGACGAGCATCGCACCAGAGCACCCCCTTTTCATCCGCCGGGGCATAAAAATCGCTGCATTTGTATGTAAAAAGGACGGTTTCACTGAGGACGCAGAACCCATGGGCAAATCCCTCAGGAATAAAGAGCTGCCGCCTGTTCTCCTCTGAGAGGCTTGTGCCTATCCATTGGCCAAATGTGGGAGAGCCCTTTCGGATATCCACGGCCACATCAAAGATCGCACCCCTGATAACCTGTATCAGTTTCGCCTGCCCGTGGGGGAGCTGGTAGTGCAAACCCCTTAAGGTGCCGCAGACCGAATAGGAGAGATTATCCTGAACGAAAATGGCCTCGATTCCCGAGCTCCCATATCTCTCTCTATGATAGGTCTCCATAAAGAACCCGCGTGTGTCTTTAAAGGTATCCGGCTCTATCACAAGGACACCTTCAAGTTTGGTCTTTGTCACCTTCAGCGTTATCTAGCTCCATTCCTGCGAGATCTTCAAGAGATACTCACCATATCCGCTCTTCATAAGGGGCCTTGCCAGCCTCTCCAACTGCCTGTTGTCAATAAATCCCATTCGATAGGCTATCTCTTCAACGCACGAGATCTTTAGCCCCTGCCGCTCTTCTATCACGCGGATGAAGTTGGAGGCCTGCATGAGGCTCTCATGGGTGCCGGTATCCAGCCATGCGATCCCCCGTCCCAGTCTTTCTACATAGAGGGCCCCCATCTCCAGATAGACGCGGTTAAGATCAGTAATCTCCAGTTCTCCCCTTGCCGAAGGATTGAGGCCGGCGGCAATATCTTTGACCCTGGTATCGTAGAAATATAATCCGGTAACCGCATAGTTCGACCGTGGACGAGAGGGCTTCTCTTCAATGTCAACGGCCCGTCCCTCACTATCAAACGTAACGACACCGTAGCGCTCAGGGTTTTTGACATAATACCCAAAGACGGTTGCCCCCTCTTTATGGGAGGCGGCCCTTTCCAGCCTTTCAGGAAGGCCGTGCCCATAAAATATATTATCCCCAAGGATCATGCAGACATTATCCTCGCCTATAAAATGGCGTCCAATGATAAACGCCTGGGCCAGGCCTTCGGGACGCGGCTGCTCCGTGTAGCTAAAGCAGAGGCCCCATTGCGAGCCGTCTTCCAGCAATTCCTGGAAACGGGGCAGGTCCTGGGGGGTGGAGATTATAAGGATCTCCCTGAGTCCTGCGAGCATGAGTACAGAAAGGGGGTAGTAAATCATGGGTTTGTCATATACTGGAAGCAGTTGCTTACTAACAACCCGTGTAATGGGGTGAAGACGGGTCCCCGCACCACCCGCTAGGATTATTCCTTTCATCTTGCCCTCCCCTATCCAGGATTTATGTAGGTCACATACAGAACATATTGGTCTTTTGCAACAAAAATCCAATATCGGGCATCCCCTTCTGCCGGGCTGCAACCTGACCAGAACGGCCAGGACATCCTGCCGCCCTACGATGTATTAGCCGATATCCTGAAGGCCGTCGTTGAAGAAGATCTGTGGATGGATGAGTGGCCCGGGTCATGGCCCAGCAAGAACCTGGTTTTTCTGATTCCCTGACATTTGGTGCAGGCAAGAGGATCTACCTCACAGATCCCGGTTGAATAGGTTCCCTGCCTTCTCTGTCAAGAATGAAGGCCCACCTGCTTTTTGCAACGGCCGATTATTTTGAGTCTTTCCCAATATTGAAAGCCTTACCTATGACCTCTCCCAAACGGTAATATTCGTTAGTCCCTGCCGCATATACCAGGGGATTTATCTTTTTCGGATCTGGGTTCCCGTCCGTTACACAACCCTCGTCAATATAGGTTTCAACTATTTCACCGACCACCAATCTATGGCTCCCCAGATCAAGCGAATGGATTACCTTGCATTCAAGACTTAATGGGCATTCCTGGATGATAGGCGCCGTTTCCAAGGCACCATAAAAGACTGGAAACATCTCGGACTTATCCCTTTTCCTGCCGGAATAGATCCCGCAATAGTCTACCTTCTTGGCGAGGTCGGCAGACGGAACATTAATAGAGAAGGTTCCATGCTCCTCAACCCCCTTCAAGGTATATCGCTCCTTTCTGAGTGCGACTGAAATTGCTGGGGGTTTGTATGCGGCAATAGCGCACCAGGCGGCTGTCATAAAGTTGGGTCTCTCATTTACTCTTGCTCCGACCAAGACGGCGGGCATCGGATAAAGAAGTGTCTGGGGACCGAGTTTCATCTTTTCCATAATCGTATTCATCCTCTCTTCACTAGTGATATTCGTAACACTTTAGCGCTTTGAAAATGCTGAGGAGCAAGAGGACCGTGAGGGTCTTTTTTCCAAAGGACGTAACCCAAATT
>CAYVMN010000148.1:0-11203 GCA_964452575.1 uncultured Desulfobacteraceae bacterium
CTTTTTTTGTATTTATTTCAGATAATTAAACCTTTGTGGATGGACACTAGCTAGGTTCATCAGAAATTCGAACAGATCAGATACGCCACTGGTTGCGATTAGCGCATATCCGGAAGAAATTGTGGACAATGTTTTCGACGTCGTATTAGCCAAGCCATTCAAACTGGAAGATATTAAGGAGGTAGTCAGGTCGCCTGGTCGATAGTTGCTTCCAGACTTTCTGAATGCGATCCCAGGGAGGTTCTTCAATCTTGTTGAAACCCTGATCAAGAGCCCACCAAGAATGTCTTGCGTCAAGGGCTGACCCCTTTGCTGCCCCTATCTTATTCCAGCCTATATCCCCCGAAAAGCTCTGAACTGCAATCCGGCCTGACTCCACACATGTTGTAGTCACTCTTCCCTTGACTGACAAGGATAATCTTTCTACAGTCCTTCCACGAAAAAAAGCTCTTATCACTTCACCAACCTGCATGAAGGTAGAAGGTAAGAAATGGGAATAGACTTCAGCGAAGTCCTGCGAGAAAGGCACAAATGGGCCCTTGAATACAAGAAATCGGGGGGGGACGGGTCATTGGTTGCTATTCTGCCTTAGTCCCTGATGAAGTCGTGTGGGCGTGTGGCTTTCTTCCGGCAGTAAATATCTAAAAGCCCATGAATACCTGCCTCCTTATGTTTGTGATTGTTCAAAAGACGTCGAGAATGCGTTATCGGTTGCTCGAAACCAAGATAAATAAAATGGGCTCACCGCTTGACATATTGGTAGAAAGCCTACTAGGACCCCAGACAACACCAACGAGAAGGCCTGTTGAGAACAAGGTCCGTGAGATTTTGGTAATGAACCAGAGACACCGAGCGCAAGGAGTCATCTTTTTGATCCCAAGTATTGTGATCCCTTATCTCTGGAAATATCTGAGCTCACCAATATGCTAAAGTAGAATGATTGTCCGTCATTGGTATTAGAGATATCAGGAGCTTTATCCGAGGGCCAAATCAGAACAAGAGTGGGTGCATCTTTGGAAGTGATATCAGCCGCATCTGACGTCAGAGCTGACGAAGGAATTTAAGAAATATGGATATTTATTGAGATAAGGAATCGGACCTGTTGTTTCACTCAGTGCAAAATCAAGCGTTCCCGGCCTTTCAGACAAGAGATCTGGTCAAGGCCGGGAAATTCCTGTTGACACCGCTGAACCGATTTTGCTAATTTTCTTTTGGTCTTATCTGTTTCTTGCGGCGTTTATTTATTCCAAGAAAGGAGGTCTGTTTATGAGGGTAATAAAAAGGATTCCATCCATGGCCTTCTGGGCACCCTGTCTGGTTTGGGTCCTGTGGATTTCCGGGTGCGCCGGAACAGGAGAAGCTGCCAAGGCTACAAACCCAGGAGCGCCGTCCAAGGTGGGGTGTGCTTCAGAGATCCAGTGGGAAGTCACCCCAGAGGCTCAGGTTACGGAGTTTTCCTGTGAGAAGGGACTCCACGGAGGTGAGCCCGCCATCATCTTCACAGCTGGCGTCCAGAATGTCTCCGACAAGCCCCTGCGTTTTCGCTTGAACATCTTCTTGCTGGACATGGATAAAGCGGCAGGAAGCCTGATCCCGGTCAAAGGCAAGCCCCCTGTACTTGCGCCGGGTAAGGCGGGAAGGGCAAAGATACCCTTCATGAAGACCACGGAGCTCCCAAAGAAGATCCAAATCGTGGTCCGGACAGCGAGCTACTAGGCCGCATTCAGGCTGCGACCCGCTGGGAGTTTCAACAAAGAACCACTTGAGTTTTGAGGAGGGAAGCACAATGAAGCACATTCGACAGATGTCCGCCGTATGCGGTGTTGTTTTTCTTTTTGCGGCCATATGTGTCTGTATGGCTCCCGCCAATTCCATGGCACGAACCGAGTTCATCTCCATTGGCACGGGAGGAACCGGGGGCATCTACTACCCCTACGGGGGAGGTGTGGCTGAGATCTGGACGAAGTATGTTCCGGGTGTAAAGGCGGTAGCTGAGGTCACCGGCGCCAGCGTGGAGAATGTCAAGCTGGCCCACAAGGGAGAGACCGTGGTGGGAGAGGTCATGGGTGATGTGGCCGTTGCAGGCTATGCGGGGTTATCCAAATTTAAAGGGAAGAAGCATAACATCCTTTCCATGGCCATCATGTATCCAAACCTGCTCCAGGTGGTGACCCTGAAAAAGAGCGGGATTACAAACATCGAGCAGGTGAAGGGAAGGAATATTAGCACGGGCAGCCCAGGCAGCGGTACCAACTTCATGGCCGAGACCGTCTTCAAGGCACTGGGTATTCCCCTTGACAGTTACAAGGACAGCCGACTCTCTTTTACGGAGAGCGCAAACGCCTTGAGAGACGGGACTATCGAAGTGGGTGTCTGGTCGGTGGGCCCTGGGACGAGCTCTATCCTGGACCTGGCAACCACACATGACATCCATATCATTGCCTTTACTCCGGAGCAGGTCCGGAAGGTCCTTGCCGCTGAAAAGACATACTCGGCCGTGGAGCTTGCCGGAGGGGTCTACCGCGGTGTTGACAAACCCGTACCCACTATTGGGGTTTGGAACCTCATGATCTGCTCGAAGTCCCTTGACACGGAGATGGTTTACAAGCTCGTCAAGGCCCTTTTTGAGCATAAAGACTATCTCGTGAAGATCCACCCTTCCGCTTCTTATACGATACCCGAGAACACGGTGAAGTATTCTCCGATCCCCCTGCACCCCGGTACCATCAAGTACTTGAAGGAGAAGGGAATCGAGGTCCCTGCCAAACTGATGCCTTAGGAGGCGCGGGTGCTTACGCCAGGTCGATCTGCGGCCCTGGGTACTTTAGGCCTGGTTCTCATCCTTTTGGTCTGGGTCTCTAGGACCCCGGGGGGCTTGGAACTGCGGGTTGTTCCTGTGAAGGGGGGGGCACCTCTGGTTGTGCTGCCACTTGAGGCGGGAGAGCGTTTCACCCTATCCTATTATCATTCGGTGGAAAACGCCCCTATCTGGGAGGAGCACAGTCTGGATGAGAAGGGCCGTATCTATATTGAGGAAGAGCGGTACTTGAAATTTGGGGCGGGTATGGGCCGGATGCCAGGTGTGGGCCGTATGGTCATGCGCGGGCCCTATGAGGTTATTGAGGATATGCACATGCCTACAGGGGATTTCATCCTACGAATCGGCAGCCCCGAAGTGGCTCATACCCTCACCTGGCGTGGTCTGAGCACGAACCTCTCCAGCCTGGCCCCTCATCAGGCGGTGCAGTTCTCCGCGAGGCCCGTAAGTCTCCTTTATCGTTTATGGAGGAGCCTGCACCCACATCCTGCCACCCCTCATTGACGGGAACTATGGCAATGACAGAAAAGGAGCCCGATTCCAAATCCTCTGCCACCGGGAAGAATCCAGAGGCAACGGGCGTTAACCGAACCCTGGTGACTGTTACAGCCAAGGTGGTTATGATTCTGGCCATCTGCCTGAGCCTCTACCAACTTTACACGGCGGGCATTGCAGCCCTTACCGCCCTGGTGCAGCGCTCGATTCACCTGGGAGCCATCCTGTGTTTGACCTTTCTTCTGAGACCCCCTTTCAGGGGGGCCCGCAAAGACACACTCACCTTCTGGGTCTTTCTGGACTGGTTCCTTGTGCTGACCTCGGTTACCTGTGTTGTATACATCTGCTACAACTTGAATGCCATCTTCGAGCGCCAGGGCGACTGGCTCACCAGTGACCTGGTGGTGAGCGTGGCGGGCACTATCCTTGTCCTCGAAGCCTGCCGCCGGGTGATTGGTAAGGTGATGACCGGGATCTGTCTTGCCGCCATACTCTACGCCATATTTGGCCCCTATATGCCAGAGTTGATTGTACACAAGGGCTATTCCATCGAACGGATCGCCACGACCCTGTGGCTCACAACAGAGGGCATTTTCGGTCTGCCCATCGGCGTAGCCGCCACCTTCGTCTTCGTGTTCGTGCTGTTCGGGGCCTTTTTGGAGGTGACGGGAGGGGGAGGCTTTTTTATCGATCTGGCCTATGCCCTTACGGGCCGCTTTTCAGGCGGTCCTGCCAAGACCGCGGTGGTTGCCTCAGGCTTCATGGGGTCCGTTTCCGGGTCGGCTGTTGGCAATGTCGTTGCGACTGGGTCCTTTACCATCCCCATGATGAAAAAGGTCGGGTACCGTCCCCATGTGGCCGGTGCGATTGAGGCTGCAGCCTCCACGGGCGGCCAGTTGATGCCACCCATCATGGGCGCAGGGGCCTTCCTTATGGCCGAGTTCACCAACACCAGCTACCTCACCATCATCAAGGTGGCCCTGGTGCCTGCCATCATGTACTACCTGACGGTCCTTCTCTTCGTCCATTTTGAGGCACAAAAACAGGGCCTCTTGGGGCAGCCCAAAGACAAGCTCCCCAGGGCGTGGAATGTGATCAAGAAAGGACTGCACTTTATCATCCCGGTGATTATCCTGGTCTATGTCCTGGTTGCCAACTACTCGCCCATGATGGCCGGCTTTGTGGCCGTGATAAGTACAACAGCCGCCAGCCTGGCTGCCAATACAGTCAACTGGACAAGGGGACGTGCCCATCTCCCCAATAAAGGCCCGAGGCCGCTCGGGATCCTTCAATTCGGTGGAAAGGAGGGAAAGCTGATCCTTAGTGCCCTGGAAAAAGGGGCCCGCAACGCCATCATGGTCTCCGTGGCCTGCGCAGCAGCAGGCATCATCGTGGGGATGGTCACCCTGACCGGTATGGGGCTCAAGTTTTCCAGTCTGGTACTTGAGCTGAGCTTTGGCATCAAGGCCCTGGCCATTTTGTTGATCGGCGCGGCATCCCTGGTGCTGGGCATGGGGTTGCCGGTCACCGCCTCCTATATCGTGCTGGCCACCTTGGCGGGACCGGCCCTCCTTGACATGGGTGTGCCCCTCCTGGTGACCCACATGATCGTTTTCTGGTACTCCCAGGACGCCAACGTTACCCCCCCTGTAAGCCTTGCGAGTTTCGCAGGGGCCGGGGTCGCTGGTGCCAATCCCATGCAGACAGCCCTTGTCTCCTGGAAGCTGGCGAAGGGGCTGTACATCATTCCCGTCATCATGGCCTATCGTCCCATACTGGGGGTTGGACCCAATTATGACCTTTTCCACTGGGAAGTGGCCCTCACGTTCATTTCCACTACCTGCGGGCTTATAGCCTTTGCGGCGTTTCTGGAACGCTACCTGCTGAGGCGTGCCACGTGGTCTGAGACGATCCTTCTTGGCCTGGCGGCGGCAGGCCTTTTCTGGCCCGAGGGATATATAGATGCCATCGGGTTGGCCCTCTTCGCCATCGTTGTTCTCCTTCAGAAGTTCTATGAAGGGCAACGTTCTCTATCCTCTACCCAAGTCCTGGAAACCTACCCCAGAGAATAAGAAATCCAATAGCCTAAACTCCTCGATTGTTCGATGGATCATGCCGTTGAACTGGCAGAACAGGCCTCCCGCCTGGGACGGACACAAGGGCGTTGGGCTGCTCATGATCGGGAAGATTTTCTCAAGCATTTGTAAGGGGAATGAACAAGCAACAGCAGTAAATTAGGGGCATCAATCAGAAAGTGAAATCAAGTAACGCTAGAAAAACAGTTCTTGACCTTTTTCAAAGGATTTGAGAAACTTATTAAATACAAGGGAAGCTCCTTTTCAGCACCACCTGAGTTCGTAACATCTGCATATGTAGACTTCCCTTGGGGCCTCTTGCTATATGGATTTGCTAGTCTTCCTAGATTTTGCTGTGTTTTGATTAAGATCGTTCATGAAGGCTTTTTGACTTCAAAGGAGGGCATGATGGCCGTGCGAGAGATTTTGGTCCCCTATAATTTCACTGCCTCTGAGAGGAAGTCTTTGGATTTTATTATCCATGCTTTTTCCAACCAAAAAGATGTTAAGATTACTCTCTTTAACAGTTATACCCCGTTGCCGGAAATCGATATAAAGGAGAGCCCAGAGCTGCGTAAGATGCATGGTGGCTTGGCCTTTCTCTCTGGGGAACTCAAGAAAAAAGAAAAGGGCCTCATATCCGCAAAAGAATACCTCTTGGAGAACAACTTCTCGGATGACCAAGTAGACTATATTTTCAAGGAAAGAAAAAAGGACATCGCTGACGAAATTATTGATATGCTAGGGAGCGGTCGCTACAAGATAGTGGTATTAACTCCTACACTGGCTAAAAAACGGCTCTTGACCCGAAGCGCCCATGAAAAATTGCTACGTACCGTTAGGGACATCACAATTTGCCTAGCTATATGATTTGAAGATAAAAACGAAGTATAAGTCAGAGGATTAAGGGATTCGGTTGAGGAGGAAAAAATGAGCACCGAAGCAAGAATAAACATAGGAACATTTAAAGCGGTTACCAAGGCCATCGCCCGATCCCGCAATCTGGACGTCATGACCAATCATTTGACCCAGTTGCTGGTAGCAGCTTTGGATATTAAGGGTTGTGCCATATATTTTCTGAATCCCGAGACAAGAGAGCTGGAAATGCTTGCGAGTTTCGGACTGAGCGCAAACTATTTGACCAAAGGGCCTATCCTGGTTGACAAGAGTATTGGCTCTGATCTCGTGGGAGAGCCAGTTATCATCCCGGATATCAATAAAGATACAAGGCTCCAATATCCTGAAGAGGCCAAGAAAGAGGGAATTGCAGCTATCCTTACAGTTCCCATTGTATTTCTAAATGACGTGATTGGTGTCTTGAGGCTCTACCATCATGAAGTTTGGTATCTCTCCGAGCAAGACCTCGATTCCTTATACCTCTTGGCTGAGAATGTTGGGCTTGCTATGACCTATACCCGTCTCGTCAATGCAATCGATTCCATTGCCGAGGTCACCAGAGAGGTCCTCCCCTCACCATATGCCGCAAGTCAAAGAAGTAATCACAAGGTATCGAACTGATCCCATAAATATTTGATGAATTTTAGTATTTGTTCATTATTGAGGGTTTCCTATGCTTCCGTATGCATTTGGTTTAGACGAGATCTATGAACAAGCTCGAATAGCCGAGGGATTGTCGGGTGCCCATGCTAGGGAACGAATTCTAAAGGGAGGGTGACTTCATGAATGATAACTACCGCCAATTTCAAGGGGCAATCGAAAAGGCGGGCCAAATTGCTCACCGCTACGAAATGGACTTCTTTGGATGCAGTCAGGCGACGCTGGCGGCGCTAATGGAAGTGTTCGGCATCTTTGAGCCCGCCGTTTTGAGGGCGGCAACGGCCTTATCCGGAGGTGTCGCCCGGCGTGGCACCGCGTGCGGCTCGCTTTCGGGGGGGTTGTTGATGATAGGGCTTCTCACGGGCCGGGATGATCTTGAAATGACGACTCAATATCAGCGGGGAATGCAATTTGCAGACAAGCTTTGCAAGAGATTTGAGGAGGCATACGGAAGCATCGTTTGCAGAGACATACAGAAAATCAAGTTTGGCCGATCATTCAACCTTCAGGATGAAGGGGAGCTAAAGACCCTGCACGAGGCCATGCAGTCAAACCCGGACGGCTGTCAGGCTGTTGTTAGGGATGCCAGTTGCTGGACAGCGGAAATCGTGATAGAAATCCTACAAAAGGGGCCGCCTTTGGCTAGGGCGCAGATCAGACAAAGCAAATTATGGCAGGGATGAGACATTTCGATAACCGCAGTCATAGCAAGGCTTAGAGTTTCTGATTTCACCCGAATCTTTGGAGTGAATTATAGAAAAAGCAGAGTCCACCGTTTCAAATTATCCGTCTCACAGATAAGCAAGAATCCGCTCTACATTACAATGGGTCTCAAAGTGATCTGCCAACCTGTTATACTGGGAAAAACGTGCCCGCCTTCCGGTTTTTGAAGGCCTCTCTTTCAGGCCTTTGGCCCTCCTTAGTTCGTTCAGGAACTCACCCCTGAAGCCCGGCGGGTCTAAAATCCCGTGTACGTATGTACCGGCAATCCTCAGCCCATCAATGGCGCATCCCTCATCCCATGTCTTTCTTACTCCCGGCTGATGGATTCTCAATAATGGCACCCCTTCACCCCTCAAGATCTTGCTCCGGCCCATGTGGATTTCATAACCGCTGACGCGCTTTCCATTCATCAGGCAGATCCCCGTCACCTTCTGAACCACTTTCTGCCCTTCCAGCACTGTTTCAACGGGGAGAAGGCCCAGCCCTCTGACCTCCTTTTTAGGGGATTCTACCCCTAAAGGATCTTTGATCCTCTCACCCAGGAGCTGGTACCCACCGCAAATCCCAAACAACCTCTTTCCACGGGCTGCAAACCTTCGGATCCTCTTCTTCCATCCCGACCGCTCAAGCCAAAAGGCGTCTTCCATGGTGTTCTTTGTACCCGGCAGGATGAGGAGATCATAGTCATCTGTCAGTTCCTGCGGCCTAAAAAGGTAGTTGACCATCACATCGGGTTCCATGGAGACAATTTCCAGATCTGTAAAATTGGAAATGGCCGGTAGCCTCAATGCCCCTATGTTAATTTTCTTCCTGTCGATCGGTTTCTGTGGCCACTTATCCTCCTGCACTGCTACTGAATCCTCAGGATCAATGAGGATATGGGAATAAAACGGGACTAATCCAAGGACCGGCTTCCCTGTCTTTTTTTCTATGTACTCTATGCCGGAGTCAAAGAGCCTGGCATCCCCTCGAAATTTGTTGATCAGGAAACCAAGGAGGAGGTCCTTCTCCTTTGAGGTCATCAGGTTGTAAGTCCCAATGATCTGGGCAAAGATCCCACCCCTGTCAATATCGGCTACGAGAATACAGGGGGCACCCACCGCCTTTGCCATGGAAAGGTTTACCAGATCGTTCTTCTTGAGGTTCATCTCACAGCAACTCCCGGCCCCTTCCATGACAATCAATTCGTACTCCCCCGATAGCCTCTTGTAAGAGTCCATGACAGCTCTCATCAACTTCGGTTTATATGCCTCATAATCCATGGCCCCCATCTGCCCGAAAATCTTACCAAGCAGGATTATTTGAGAGCCTTGTGATGATGAGGGTTTCAGAAGGATGGGATTCATGTGAATGGAAGGTAGAAGCCCTGAGGCCTCAGCCTGTACGACCTGGGCCCGACCAATCTCTCCACCCTCTAGGGTAACAAAGGAGTTATTGGACATATTCTGGGCCTTAAAAGGCGCCACCCCAATACCCCTTCTCTTGAATATCCTGCAGAAGGCCGCGGTGACGATAGATTTTCCCACGTCACTGCCTGTCCCCAAGATCATAAGGGCCTTGGCCATGAAATTAGCTTCCTTTTCCTCAATTCAGGTATATACAGGACCGATTGTTCGGCGCTTAAAAGTTAAATATATGTAAAAGGAAATTGAGGGGTCAAGGTTAATCAGGCATAACCACTCAATGAAATTAAGGGCTCTCCCTTTTCCTTGACTCACAAAGGCAATCTGCATATTCTCCTTCTTTCAGAAAAGGCCCCCGTCCATGACCTGGGCCTTACGAGGGAACATGGGCAGCAAGAGGAAAAAGGATTCCGTAAGAACCGGTCCTCAAATCAGCACACCTTTGAGCCGTGACAAACTATCCAATCTCCTGGAAGGGATGATATTCATCCGCTGTTTTGAAGAACGGGCAAAAGGGCTTTTCCAGGAAGGTAAGCTGAAGGGTACGGCCCACCCATGCATCGGACAGGAGGCCATAGCCGTCGGCAGTTGCGCCGCCCTGGACCCGAAGGATTATATCGTCAGCAACCATCGCGGCCACGGCCATTGCCTCGCTCGGGGAGCTAGCATAGCACATATGATGGCCGAACTCTTGGGGCGCGACGGCGGATACTGCCGCGGCCTGGGCGGATCCATGCATATCGCTGCCCTGGAGCTAAACATTCTGGGGGCCAACGGCATCGTTGGCGCCGGCATGGGCCTGGGAACCGGGGCGGCCTGTCGGCCCAGTACTCCCAGAGCCTGGAGGCCTGGTTCACCCATGTCCCAGGGCTTGTTGTTGTCGCCCCTTCAACGCCCTACGATGCAAAGGGGCTCCTGGCATCCTCAATCCGCGACGATAATCCTATCGTTTTCATAGAGCATAAACTCCTCTATTTAGGGCAACCTGGGCCTGTGCCGGAAGAGCCCTATCTCATTCCCCTGGGCAAGGCCGATATTAAAAAGACCGGTCGAGACGTGACCGTGATCGCAACGATGCACATGGTTGGTGTTGCCCTTACGGCCGCCCTGCGACTGGAGGAGGAGGGCATCAGCGTTGAGGTGATCGATCCCCGTTCACTCAAGCCTTTAGACGAGGAGACAATACTTGCAAGCGTCCGTAAAACCAACCGTCTCGTTGTGGCCCACGAGGCCTGTATAGGGAATGCCACTGGTTGTCGGCTCGGATCGCGAGGTCTGTCCTGTGGGACAGCAGAAGCACTTGGCATTACAGATACCGTTGATGAAAAGGCAGGACCATGACCCTGCCGCACATAGACGACATCCAGGAGACAGCTCTCCCCAATAGACCTTAGTTCCGTTAAAGCCAAGACTTACCCTTCCCTGCATCGACCGGAGGATCCTATCCCTTTCCCGGGAGGCCCTCTCCGCCTCCTCGGGAGTCACCCATTTGAACAGACCGTAGGTTTCACCGTACTCTCTTTTGTTCAGCTCAATGGCCTTTTCTCTCGATATTTCCACGAGGCCTATCTCCTTTGATCCCACGGATCAGAGCACAAAAAGGCCCCCCGGAAAACCGGGGGGCCTTTTTATTATATATATTCCGGCGGCGTCCTACTCTCCCACGTAGTCTCCCACGTAGTACCATCGGCGCTGAAGAGCTTAACTTCCGTGTTCGGGATGGGAACGGGTGTGACCTCTTCGCTATTGCCACCGAAAACTGTAAACTAAAAAATACGGGAATGCAACCCAGGGGCGTAAATGGAAAATTTTTATGGCCAAGCCTCACGACCTATTAGTACCAGTTAGCTAAATACGTTACCGTACTTACACACCTGGCCTATCAACCTCGTAGTCTACAAGGGGTCTTCAGTCCCGATGTCTCCATCGGGAGGGATATCTCATCTTGAGGTTGGCTTCCCGCTTAGATGCTTTCAGCGGTTATCCATTCCGAACGTAGCTACCCAGCTATGCCGCTGGCGCGACAACTGGTACACTAGAGGTTCGTCCATCCCGGTCCTCTCGTACTAGGGAAAGCTCCTCTCAAATATCCTACGCCCACGGAAGATAGGGACCGAACTGTCTCACGACGT
>CAYVMN010000149.1:0-11081 GCA_964452575.1 uncultured Desulfobacteraceae bacterium
TTTATTGCAAAACAAGAATAGCTTAATTTCCAAAAACATTTTCTTGAGGTCTATATTTATGTCTTCTTTTAGAGGTATTTCCGCCTCTGGTTTAAATGAAAAAAGGAATGGATTTGATTCAAAAGCCAAAAACTCAATTACCTCAATAATATCCATAAATGCAGCTTTCAAATCTTCTACCGAGATACCGTAAGACTTTGGTATAAAATGCATTAAATCATTTCTCACCTCGACAACGAGCCAAATAATATTCTTCACCTGGCTCTCTGACAATTTTAGTGCTTTAACCCCATATAATCTGCCCATCCAATATTCTTGGTCTTGTACCCTGGCAAGGGCTGACCAAAAGCTTATGAGATGGTCTTTTTTAGGTTTCTTGTTAGGTTTGCTTTCAACTTGCGGTGGGTTATTCTCAATTTCACTCCATTCTATTGTATAGTACGGACTATCATGACGCCGAACGATCTTTGATTTTTTCCATTTGTCCTCAAAGCCTCTCCGAAAATAATGCTTATCGTCATTTCCTTGGGATTTTAAGACTACTTCGTAATTACCATGAACTAGAGTTGCAATACATAATGAATAGAGGGCATGATGAAGGGCAAATGTTATCCATTTCCATCTGTATTCGTCTCGTCGATCAAAAAAGGCTACAGCTGTTTCAATTGAGTCAACGGTATTTTCTATTTCGGTAACCCAAAATAAATTTGAAGTTTCTCTGTTTGATGGTTTAGCAGTATCAAAACGCTCTGTGGAAATAAATTCCAGCATTTCTTGTATCTGCTTATTCATCGAGTTGTTTTCGGACATAAATTTACGTGGACACTTAACCATTGATTAGCAAGTATATTTGCCCTGATAAATTCATATTTATAGGTTTTTCGGGCAAATTTGCCTTGTACCAATATCAAATTTGATTTATGGGAAAACCGGGACGTCCTCCAACAATTGAATATCTGCCCTGCCTTAAATCGTCCAAGCTCTCAAATCCGTCCTGGCTCCCCTTTACAGGCCGGAAGTCAGAGATCGGAGGTTGGAGGTACAGTGCTTTAACAAAAAAGTAGCACAAAAATATGGCGGCCTGATGAAGTTGCTTCTGCATTCGATTTATTATGGGGCCCACTTTAATTTCAATTTCTTTTGAGAATGAGCGCAGTCTTGTAAATACAAATTGATAAGATTCTGGTAAGGAACTCCAGTTTCCTCAGAAAGCCTCTTGAAATAGTCTACAACATCAACCCCTAGCCGAAGTGTGACTTGTTTTTTCAGATATTTCGCATAAGGATTTTTTACTGACTTTGAAAAATCGTATTCCTTTCTCATAATAAGAAACTCCCGTATTGTTTTTGCTCTTTTTTGCTAGCCTTTCGAGCAGAAATGATTCTAATTACCATGTCATCCTCTCGATAACAATGACACACAACAAGGAATCTTAATCCAGAGCTTATCCCAAGGAGTATGAATCGCTCTTCATCACCTGAATGCTCCGGGTCAAAAATCATTCTTGCATTTGGATCTGAAAAGACGGTTTGAGCCTCTTCAAAAGATATTTTATGCTTTTTAAGATTCTCTCTTGCCTTCTCTTCATCCCAAATAAATGATATTGCGACCATATTGCTATTATAATTATATTTGCATTATAGATCAAGGTTTTTATTGCAGAATGCCGAGTTGGCCGGCAGGTTCTGCTGTATAACAGACATGGGTCCAGGACGTTCTTCAATAACTGAATATCTACCCTGCCTTTTTGCACCTTCCATGCCCCAAAATCCCTCCTGGCCTCTCTTTAAAAGCCGGAAGTCAGAGATCAGTGGTCAGAGAGCGGACGAGCCCCCACCCCCTCTGTCTGAGTGCGGTTTGCCCAAGGAGCCTCCTATCCCTTGGGAACGCTTGAGTAAACTGGAGCCGCGCGCGGGCCGAAGGCTTGTTGAAAGTCGGACAGAATTAGGCGTCCATGTTTAACGAATTGTTTGCCCGGATTACTGATTGGTATTTTGGTCCTTGTAACTGGCCTGCCCTGATAATTTCTCACGAGTGGCTTGTGCCTCCTCGACTTGCCGCAGTGTTTCTTCTAGCACTGGCAATCGTTGCTTATCTAAGGGATCCTGGGAAGTTCTTTTAAGTTCAACCAACGTCCTGAGATCGAGGACACGAATAGAATGCCCGCGAAATTCGATTTCCACTGTGTGCTCGAGTAGCTCTTCGTACGATCTTCCCTCTTCAATGACAGGCAAGGCATCCAGAGGGCCAAGTCGGGTTGTGAACAGATTCGAGAAACGCAAGAAGTCTGGCAATGTTTTCCGAAGATTGCTTTTGAACGATGTCCACATCCATCGTTGTAATGGGCGCTCCCTGCGCAACCGCGGCCAGGCCATCTACCAAGATAAATTTTACGCCGGCATTTATTAGCCCCTCAAGTATTGCACTTAGGTCAGCGTCCATTGATCTTCTGCTGCTGGTAGGCATTCCTTAGCTCCAGAATAGCCCGTATCGCATTATCATTTGCCCGTAGGCGCTCCTCTGGTGACATTCTTAGGAACAACGCGACAAGCCCCTTATCAACGCCGAGTTGGCTTTCAGTTTTCAATTCTATGAGCGTCTCGTGTCTTCTTTCATTCAAGGCTTCGATCCTCGGGCGCATTCTCATAGTCCCATAGAATTTCCTTGGGCACTTCTATCATGAGTGGTTAACATCCTGTCAAAGCGGCTTCCTGAAATAGTCATTTCATGGACCCCGCCAACTCATTTAAATAATAACATACCGAATTCCCACAGACAAGGGACATGGGTCCTGGGCGGTCTTCAATAATTCTGCCCGAGGCCATGCAGCGGCTCAGCGTCCTTCCATTGCCCATTGGATTCTCCACAGCCGTATCAGCCGCCCTGCTTCAGCCCACCCATCGTGATCCCTTCGACCGAGTCATCATCGCGGAGGCCATCAAGGAGGGCATGACTGTCTTGACGAGACACGGTCAATTCGCGAAATATGGGGCCCGCTCATTATGGTAAACGGTCTTAACACCTCATCGCCTGCCACTTCCCTCCTGAGGAAGTTCCCAGGTCATAAGCCATGTTCGGCCTCATAAACAGATCGGCTGTTGTGATGCAAACCTGTCCCCGTCAGAGACATGTCTGTCGGCTGATCGAAGAGGCTGATCGGTAGGCGGAGGCCTACTGAAGGAGTTCTTTCCTTGACATAAGGAATGTCAAGCCATAATCTGACATTAATCAAGAAGGCAGGCTTGAACCAAAAGGCCAGGACTCAGGAAATTCCAATTTAAGACTTGAAAAAGGGGGAGCCAAGATGATCGATTTTAGCCTCACAGATGACCAAAAACGATTAGTGGAACTGGCCAGAGATTTTTCCGAAAAGGAAATCAGGCCAGTAGCCCTTGAGTATGATCGGGACGGAACCTATCCAGAGGCCATCATGAAAAAGGCCTGCGAGCTCGGCCTTATGTACACCAACATCCCGGAGGAATATGGCGGTTCTGGAATGGATTACGTGACCCACTATATTGTGACAGAGGCCATGAACTATGACTGTTGTGCCATAGGCCAGATGATAGGGATATCCCATCTTTCCACGGGGGCGATCCTTCTGGGGGGGACTGAAGAGCAGAAGAAAAAATTCCTGGGCCGCATGACCCAGAGTTACCGGAGTGGCTGCTATTGTCTGACCGAGCCCGAGGCAGGATCTGATGCAGGCTCCATGCGGACAACGGCCCAAAAGACGGCCAACGGTTACGTAGTAAACGGCTCCAAATGCTATATCACCAATGGCCGGGATGCGGACCTCCTGTGCCTTTTTGCCACAATAGACAGGTCCATGGGTACCAAGGGGATCTGTTGCTTTGCCGTGCCGCGTGACACCCCGGGCCTATCCGTAGGGCGGGTGGAGGACAAGATGGGGCACCGGGCCTTGATCGTAGCCGAATTATTCTTCGACAATATGGAGCTGGAAAAGGAAAACCTGATAGGAGAAGAGGGACAGGGATTCAAGCTGGCCATGATGGCCCTTGACCGGGGACGGGTCAATATCGTAGCCGTTTCCACGGCAATCGCCCAGAAGGCCTTTGACGAGGCAACCAAGTGGGCCCGTGAGCGGCAACAGTTCGGTCAGCCCATCGGTAATTTTCAGGCAGTCCAATTCATGCTGGCCGACATGTATGCCCTGATCCTGGCCACACGGGGCATGTATCTCCAGATGGGCTGGATGCTCGATCAAGGAATGCGCTTTACCACTGAGGCGGCCAGCGGGAAGTTTTTTGCGACAGATGCGGCCATGAAGGTCACGACCGATGCAGTACAGATCCTGGGGGGTTCCGGTTACATGAAAGGGGCCGTGGTGGAAAAGCTCATGCGAGACGCAAAGCTGACACAGATCTTTGAAGGGACCAACCAGATCAATCGGATTGTCTCCGGCCGCGGTGTACTGAGTCAGCGCACCACCCTGTTCTAAGAAAATGAAGTCAGAGGAGTTTATATGGCACTCAAGACAGGTCGTGAATACATCGACTCAATAAGATCCTTGGGGCTCGAGGCCCATGTTATGGGGGAAAAGACCGGAAACCTACCGGACCATCCCTTAATCGACCCATCCATCACTGCGGTAGCGGTCACGTTCGATTGCGCCCATTCGGATGATGATGAGACCAAGAGGCTCTTCCGGGTCCGCTCTTCCCTCACAGGAGAGGAGATCAACCGCTTTTCACACCTTCACCAGAGCACCCAGGACCTGATGGACAAGGTGGTCATGCAGCGGCACTGCGGAAATGCGACGGGCTGCTGCTTTCAACGCTGCGTGGGATTGGACGCAGCCAATGCAGTCTACAGCGTTACCTATGAATGCGATCAAGAACACGGTACCAATTATCACCAACGTTTCAGGGACTACTGGAGCCGCGTGCAACTGGAAGACCTAGTGGTAGACGGGGCCATGACCGACCCTAAGGGTGACAGGGGAAAGCGGCCCAAGGATCAGCTCGACCCGGACCTCTTCCTGAGGGTGGTGGAAAGGAGATCTGACGGCGTTGTGGTGCGCGGGGCCAAATTTCACCAGACGGGCATGCTGAACTCTCATGAGATTATCGTGATGCCGACCATGACCATGAGACCGGGCGAGGAAGACTGGGCCATCTGTTTTGCCGTGCCTACCGATACATCGGGTGTTCGATATATATACGGGCGGCAGACAAGCGACACCCGTAAGCTGGAGAAAACCCGGCTTGATGTGGGCAATCCATCATTTGGCGGTCAGGAGGTGATGACCGTCTTTGACAACGTCTTTGTCCCAAGGGAGCGGATCTTCATGGACGGGGAGGTGAATTACTCCGGAAAACTGGTGGAGCGCTTTGCCGCCTACCATCGCCAGAGCTATGGCGGGTGCAAGGTCGGGGTCGGAGACGTTTTGATAGGGGCTACGGCCCTGATCGCCCGAATGAACGGTGTGGAAAGGGCCTCCCATATTAATGACAAGATCGTTGAGATGATCCACCTGAACGAGACCATGTTCGCATGCGGTATCGCCTGTTCCGCAAGGGGGCACAAGACCATGGCCGGCAATTACGAGATCGATATGCTTCTGGCCAATGTGTGCAAGCTGAATGTGACCCGTTTTCCATATGAATTGGCTCGCCTGGCCACTGACATCGCAGGGGGTCTCCTGGGAACCATGCCCTCTGCCAGGGATCTGGAAGACCCTGTAGCAGGGCCGTATATCAAGAAATACCTGAGCGCGGCCGGGGGAGTGGACGTGGTAGACCGCATGAAGGTCTTGCGGCTGATAGAAAACCTGGTGGCCGGGGCGGGTTCTGTGGCCTACCTCATCGAGTCGATGCACGGGGCAGGGCCCCCGGCGGCTCAACGCATCATGATTGGCCGCCAGGGAGACCTGGAGGGGAAGATTAATATGGCCAGGCGTATTCTCAATCTGGCCTTGTAGTCAGGGAGGGCTTTTGTTCTGATACAAGTCCTGCTGCAAGAGCCAACATCCTTGCCAGATGTATAACCTGGAGTCCGTCCTGGTCCCCGGAATTCATCGCGCGGGTGAAGGCCCTATTGCAACGAGGGCATCCGGTTGCCAGGATGGATGCCCCTGTTTCTCTCGCCTCCTCAAGCCTCAGGAGGGCCACCTGGTCGGCCAGCCCTGGATGAGTCACATCTAACATGCCCCCGGCCCCGCAACAGTTGGCGAGTCTCCTGTTTCTATCCATCTCTTTGAGGCCACTATCCAGGATGGAGGCCAGGATCTTTCTCGGAGAATCCACGTCTTCACAGTAGCGGGCGAGGACACAAGGGTCGTGGAAGGTAACAGGGTCCGATATCTTCTTTTGGGCCTTGATCCGTCCTGACTCTACCCAGTCGGCCAGCAGAGCCGTTGCATGAATGACCTTGATGCCCCTTAAATCACCGCCGAAACGCCCAGTTCGTGTGAGTAACATGCGATAGCAATCCGCATCCAGAACAACCACCATCGAGGCCCCTGAGGCCCTGATCCTATCAGCAACCCTTACAGAGAATTCCCTTGCCCCCTCAAGATCGCCCAGCTGGTAAAGGGGCCATCCGCAGCAGGGTTCTTCCGGCAAGGCCTGGAATCCCACCCCTGCATGATTGAACAACTTTCCCATATCTAATAGGATGCTTGCTTGAGATTCCAGGGTCACGCATCCGCAAAAGAGCAACACCTCTGCTGACGGTTCTGTGATTATCCCTTCCTTTGAGAGGATTTCTTCTGGGTTCCGACCTGCAACCTGGCCTGAGCGCAACCCCTCTATGAACTTGAAAGCCTCTTCAGGCATGAGTCCCCTTTGATGGATCCTGGCCCTGGTATCCAGGACAAGTTCTTCATGGTCATAATTCCCCACACACCATTCCTGCAATAACCCGTCATTAAGGGTCGTGTACATGATGTTGGCTGCGGCCTTGTCCCAATCCAGTAGACCGTGATCGATGGCATAGAGAATGGCCCCCCGGCCCCTGGGTGTGTGGGACTCCCTACGAACCAACTGGGCTACACGGTCCGCCACATTGCACATGGGGCAGTAACGACAGGCCCTGATCGTTTCGGCCCTTTCTTCCTCACTAAGGAACATAGGTCTTCTTTCCCTTCTACCTTATATAGCTTTCAACGCACATGGTTCACCTCAGAGACCATAAGGGCGCAGAGGAGATAATCTTTTTGCTTTCTGGGCCTTCATCGGCGCATGAAACCCAACTTTCCCGGATTCATTATGCCCTGCGGATCCAGGAGGTCCTTGATCCCCTGTAGTATTGGCCAGGCATTGCCATATTGCTCTGGCATCAGCCAGCCGAGCTTGAATCCAATCCCGTGGTGATCATTGAGGACACCACCGTGCTGGATGGAGGTACGCGCCGCCTTACCCCAGATCTCCGTGTGAAGTTGAAGCGCTTCACGGGGGTCCTGTGGCGGTTTGTCAATGATAAACCGGTCATAGACCATAACACCCCACGGAAACCAGTGGGAAAAGTGGCCAATGTAGGTGGCACCCCAATCTCTAAATCCCTCTTCAATGACACGTTTTTTTGCCACATAGATCTCATAAATCCTATCGTAGGTGGCGGTCGTCTCGACAGTCCCGAACATCTTTGGCAGCATCAGATTGAGCGGGGGAAAATAGAAGTCATACCTGTGTTTCCACCAGTGTTCTCCCAGTTCAGGTCCCAGGTCTTTTCCATCCAGCTCCGTACAGATATCGTGTATGGATTTCATTTCCAGGTCAACAGAGGCCTTATCTCCGTCCGAACCGATGACCATGTAGGAGCCCTCCACATCGAGGCCCAGAACGCGCTTCACAATGCGGTGGGTAGAGTTTTCGTCATAAAGCCGGATGGTGCACGGCCTCAGCCGCCTGGTCATGATTCGTCGTCCTGCTTCCAGCCCCTTTCGTATGTCATCAAAGAGGTACGCCCGCCAGCGCCTCTCCTCGGGAATAGGATCCAGCCGCATGGTAATTTCGGTGATGATCCCGAGGGTCCCCTCTGAGCCCACAAACAACTGAAGCAGCCCGGGCCCGCACGCATGGCTGGGGACCGGGAGGGTCCTGATCAGTTCACCCGAAGGAAGGGCAATCTCCATGCTCAGGACCATGTCCTCTGCCTTTCCGTATTTGGTGGAAAGGGTCCCTGAGCCCCGGGCAGCCACATATCCCCCTAAGGTCGCTCCGTATTCAGAGGCAGGATAGTGTGCCAGCGTGAACCCCTTCTTGTTGAGGACCCACTCAAGTTGCTGGCCGTTTACACCCGGCTGGGCCGTGACTGTCAGGGATTCTTCATCGATCCGGATAATGCGGTCCATTTTTTTCAGGTCCATGACAATCCCCCCATAGAGGGGCACCGTCCCCCCCTGTGAGCCCGTCCCACCGCCATAAGGAATCACAGGGATTCGATGACGTACAGCCACTTTGAGAAGGCGGCAGACCTCTTCTGCGGATTCGGGAAAGACGATCCAATCCGGCCTTGGAGGTTTCAGGCCCCGGTCCAGCCAGAGCTGGGGAACCAGGTAGGCATCAAGACCGTAGGCAACCCGTTCTGCCTCCTGGATCGTGATATCGTCATAGCCGACGATATCCATGATCTCATTCCCAATCACATCAAAGAGGAGGTTGTTTGACATCTGAGATTTCCTTCCTTTCGTGAAACCTTAACCGGGGTCTAGACCCGGTTGGTCCATTCGCGGTTTTTGACCTCCACCTTCACCTTTTCAAGGGCCTTGAGGGCCCGGCCCAGGTGTTCTCCGAAGCGACGGTTGGCCTCGTCCCCCTTCTCCTTGCTCGCACGCAAAGGGTTCCCGATCAGGCCAGTATCGGAGAATTCCCGGTGTTCCATGGGAAAGACAAAATAGTTATACCCCTCGAATTCCACGCTGGGGGTGCCGTCCTTTTTAAGGAATTCCTCTGGAAGGAATGGCGGGGTCTTCGTCCTCTCACTCTTGACGGCCCGATCCATTCGGACCAGTTTCTCGTTCACTGACATCACCTGGGATGTCTCAAGTTCACCGGCGTGCCATCCGGGGGTCTCCTCGGCCGGCCCCTCCAGGACATCTTCCACAATGCCAAGATAATTCTCGGCATAGGGCTTGCAGACCCCGATCAGGGCCCCGGTATCGTACTTGAGGCTGCGCATGAGTGGGTCAATGATCTTCATGTTGGATGCGTGGCCCACTACGATCATGATCTTATTGAATCCATGATGGATCAGACTCCGGCAGATGTCATACATCATGTTGCGCCAGGTCTCTGCCCGCACCGTGCAGGTGCCCAGGCCCTGGTTGGGGGGGCCCATGTGATGAGGGCTGTACCCGACCCACAGTTGGGGCGTGTATACGACCTGGGCATACTCGGCCGCAATCCGGGTAATCGCCTCGCAATGGAGACTGTCTGTCAGTAGCGGACAGTGATATGAGTGTTGTTCCAGGCTCGCCACAGGCACCATCACAATATCCTTGTGTCTCAGATACTCCTGAATATCCGGGTAGCACAGATATCCCATGTTCCATGTTGAAAAGTTGAGCGCCATAGTCCTTACCTCCTTTCCTTTGACGGTTTTGCAGGCCCTTTTGCCATGACCTCCTGGAATGCCTGGAAGACTCGGTCTGCAAAGGGCTCTTCATTGACATGCATCTCTTCTTCGATCACCGGTACATCGGGTCTCAGGGACTCTTTGAGCGTTTCAAAGAAGGCCCGATCTCCCTCGGGGTCATATGTGCTGCCACCTTTCAGTCCTCCGATGCTCATGCCTTGTAACGGCAGCACGACGATAACTGGACCTGTGGCGGCATTCACCTTTTTGGCCAATCTCCGGGCGATCTCCTTCATCTCTTCAACGGTCGGTCGGATGAGTGTAAATGCAGGATTATGATAGTACTTCTTTCTCTCCCGCCATTTCTCAGGGACCGTGTCTGGCGGTCCCTGGGCAAAGAAGTCCTGGCATCCCGGCACAATGACCTGGGGAATGCCTATTCTGCCTGCGGCCTCCAGCCGGTGGGGACCGGCGTCATGGAATCCGCCTACCAGGTTGTCAGTCAGTTCATTTGTACAGAGATCCACAACCCCACAGAAAAAGCCCCTCGCGATCATATCTTCCATGACCTGGCCACCCACGCCACTGGTATGAAAGATGATCGGAATGTATCCGGCATCTTCCAGCCTCTTGAAAATGAAGCGCATGGCCTTGTCCGTGGTACCCAACGTTGTGATAGGAACCAGGTTGCCTCCCTTGACCTCCATGGGCCGGTATTGGCGGACCATCCCTGAGATTGCGGCGGCAGCATTATCAAAAATTGACCGGCTGATGTCATTAATGCCTGCGATGTCTAACAGGGAATGCATGACCATGATGTCACGAATACCCACAAACGGCCCGAAGGACCGGACACCACTGGCCAGCGGCGTGATGATCACCTTCGGAAGGCCCGGCGGAAGGACCTGCATGGCAGCGGCCGCCATGACGCTCCCTTCGGCCCCGCCGAGGGAGACAGCCCCGTGTATGCGGCCCTGGCTGAATAAATCGGATGCAATAACCTTTGCCCCCTTGAGCATTTCGTCCACTGCTTCCCCCCTGCTTGGCTTCTTCCTGACCTCCGCCAAGGTGGTGCCGCCGGCCCTGGCTATCTCAGATGCCGGGATGGTCGGTGTAAGTCCTTTGGGTTCTCCGAGGATCCCTGTGTCCAGGATCACCACATGGAGGCCATTTTCCTCGATTCGATTCTTCAGGTAGATGACCTCCGCGCTCTTGGTATCCATGGTGGCGATAACAAGGACCGCGCGTTTCCTTTCCTCAGCACCCATTCTGCCTTCCTCCAATCACCATGCGTACCGAAATGCCTGCCCATATATATACCAAACCGGCTGAAAACAATGAAGACCCTTTTCCTCAGCGCCTTTGTGTTCTCCGGCTATTATTTTTGTAACACTTTAGCGCTTTGAAAGAAAGGCAGCCTCCGGCCCGGTGGGAGGACCGCGAGGGTCTTTTTTCCAAAGGACGTAAAGGACGGCATCACTCCATAGAACGGCAGTGAGGTCTTAAACCTCGTTACGGAACAGCCCCATAAGAGGATGTCC
>CAYVMN010000150.1:0-11050 GCA_964452575.1 uncultured Desulfobacteraceae bacterium
GCCTTCGTTTCCGGTGCCCTGGCCCAGGAAATCAAGGTGGGGACTCTTTTGGCACACACCGGTCCATTGAAGGAATTTGGTCCAGCCATTAAGAATGGGACCGAGCTCGCGGCCAAGCAGATGGCCGATGCCGGGTTTAAGATCAAACTGATTCATGAAGACAGTGAGACGTCTGCCATTCCGGCGACCAATGCGGCGAAGAAGCTCGTGGAGATAGATCAGGTAGTGGGTATCATCGGCGCCCTCTCCAGTGGGGTAACCGTTCCGGTGGCCGAATCCGTGACGTGTCCCAAGGGGGTAATCCTGATCTCCCCAGCCTCCACATCACCCTTGCTCACGGTCTTGCCGTCTGACCAGAAAAGGGATTTCCTGTTTCGAACCTGCCCTTCCGATGCCCTTCAGGGTGTGATCGCTGGAAAGCTGGGAGCCGCTTACAACAAGACGGCAGCTGTCCTTTACGTCAACAACCCTTACGGTCAGGGACTGGCAGAGCAATTCAAGAGGTCTTTTGAAAAAAGGGGCGGCAAGGTCCTTGCGATGGTCCCGCACGACGAAAAGACCGCTGAATCTTATGCCCCAGAGCTGAGGAAGGCCCTCGAAAAGAATCCCGACATCCTTTGTGCCTTTAGCTACCCCCAACATGCCACGATCTATCTCAAGGATGCCATCGAGATCTTCAAGTTCAAGAAGTTCTTGTTCTGTGATGGTACCAAATCAGTGGACATCATCAAGGCCATTGGGGCCGAGAACCTGGAAGGACAAAAGGGGACAGCTCCGGGCACAGCCGGGGGAGAGCCCTTTGTAATATTCAGCGCAGACTATAAGACCGAATACGGACAACTCCCGCCCCTGCCCTTTATCACCAATGGCTACGATGGGGCGGTGGTTATCGGCCTTGCTGCCTATGCCGCCAAGGTCAAAGGCCTTCCATTGACATCCAAGAATATCAGGGATCACTTGCGATACGTTGCCAACCCGCCCGGGGAGATCATAAAACCGGGTGAATTCAAAAAGGCCTTTGCCCTGCTCAAGGAGGGCAAGGATATTAATTATGAAGGTGCGGCTGGATCCGTGGATTTCGACAAGAACGGGGATGTAATCACACCAATCGAGGTATGGAAATATGCCGGCGGCAAGATCGTAACGGTCAGCATGGAGTACGATATTCCGGCGGAATAGCGCATTGGGTACAAAAAAAGGGTCGGCCTGAGGCGAACCCCTTTTTTCCTGCAAAGCCCCCTTACTCTAGCAGTTTGGAAACCTTTCTTTCTTCTCCCAAGAGTCCTTGTGGCCTGTAGATCAGGACGATCTCCAGGAGGATCCCGACAAGGAGGAACCGGATGTAGGGTGCCCTGGCCTTCAGGGTATAGGGAAGTAGATCAGTCATGAATTTCGTCCCTATCCAGATCCCCCACACCACATAGGCCCCCAGGATGGCCCCCTTAGTGTTTCCACTTCCCCCGGCCATCAACATCACCCATATGATGAAAGTCCCATAGAGCGGAGTAAATACATCGGGAGAGATGGCCTTGGTATAGTGTGCATACAGGGCGCCTCCGATCCCCATGAGCATTGCACCAAAGACAAGGGACTGCATCTTGAAGCTGAATACATTCTTTCCGCTCATGGCAGCCGATACCTCATCCTCCCTGATAGCCCTCAATACCCTTCCCCAGGGTGAGCGGATAGCCTTTTCAATGGACAGGTAAACCAGTAGAATAATTATTCCTATTATGATCATGTAGAGGTAATTGTAGTCCCTTGCATCCACCAGGCCTTGTAAGGGTTGCGGTAGTCCCATCAGCCCGCGTGGTCCATTGGCCAGCCAGCCTTCATTGTTGAAGATTAGTCTGAACGTCTCGGCTATCCCCAGCGTGGCAATGGCCAGATAATCCTCTCCCAGCCTGAGGGTTGGGATACCGATAAGCAAGGCCACGATCCCGCAAGCGACGGCTGCCCCTAAGACTCCAACCAAAAATGGAAGGTCGAGCCCAAAGATTTGGTGGACATAACGGGCGTAGATCCCGGTTGGCTCAGGGGTTGTGATAAGGGCAGATGCATAGGCCCCAATACAAAAAAAGCCGGCTATCCCTATGTTAAATAGTCCCGTGTATCCCCATTGGATGTTGAGGCCCATGCAAAAGACTGCATATATCCCCGCCATGATGGCGAATGAAACCAGATATGCCAGGATTCCACCGATCTCCATTATTTGCCTCTCTCTCCGAATATGCCTTTGGGCCTGAACAATAATATTAGTATCATAATTAAAAAGGCTACCGCTGGTTTATATGTGGGCGTCAGGAAGGCCGTCGACACCTGCTGGGCCACTCCGATCACCAACCCCCCGATCAAGGCACCATAGAGGTTACCTATGCTACCCAATATGGTAGCAGCGAAGAGGGGAATCAGGAAATTCCAGCCCATTGCAGGATGTACCTGCACATCAATCCCATAAAGGATTCCGCCTGCAGCTGCCAGCCCACCCCCTATTCCCCACGTCCAGATGATAATCTGCTCGGTGTCTATGCCGGAGACGAGTGCCAACTGAATGTTATCTGATGTGGCCCTCATGGCCTTTCCCATCTTGGTCTTCTGCAGGAAGAGGTGAAGCGATGCCACAAGAAGGAATGCAATGACGAGGATGAGGATCTGATCTGGCCTGATCTTTATACCCAGCGGAAGCTCAAGGACTGGTCGCAATATTCCGGGTCTAAAGAATATATAATCTGAGCCCCAGAGGATGAGTATGATCATACGAATGATAAAGGAGGCCCCAAGGGAAGACATGGCCAGGATTACGACCCCGCTCCCCTTGGCACGGAGCCTGCGATAAAGGATCCGATCTAACAGAATGGCCAGACAGCCCACTGCCGCCATGGAAAGGGGAAAGGCAATGACCATGCGCCACCCGAAAGAGACCGCTCCAAATGTATTGTCCGGGATCCCTATCCAGGGAAAGACCCCAGTGACCATGAAGAGGGCAAGGTAGGCGCCAGCTGACATGAGGTCTCCATGGGCGAAATTTGCAAACCGAACGATACCGTAGACCAGACTGAGACCGATTGCACCCAGAGAAATGATGCTGCCAAGCACGATACCATAGATGATAAGCTCCGCCATCCTTATTTCCCCAGGTAGAGCCGACCCACCTCTTGGTTATGCAACAGGGACTCCCCATCGTCATCCAGGACGTTTCTGCCCATGGCCAGGACATATCCGTAATGGGCCATTTTCAGGGCCTGCCTGGCGTTTTGCTCAACGATGATAATGGCCACACCGCTGGCATTTATTTCTCCTATCTTTTCAAAGATGCTTGAAACAAGAACTGGCGCCAGTCCGGCCGACGGTTCATCCAATAGGAGGACCTCGGGATTCAGCATAAGTGCCCTGCCCATGGCAACCATCTGCCTCTGTCCGCCTGAGAGCTGGCCCGCCTTCTGCCTCTTTCTCTCTCTCAGGACCGGAAAGAGCTCATATATCTCTTCCAGTCTCTGGCTATAGTCATCATCGCGGACAAAGGCCCCCATCTCCAGATTTTCAAGGATCGTCATCGATGGGAATATATTCTCTACCTGAGGGACATAACTTATGCCCTTTCTTACAATCTTGTCGGGCTTGAGACCTGTAATATCCTCGTCCTTCAGAGTTATAGTGCCTGCCCGGGGCCTCAGAATTCCGAATACCGTTTTTAGCAGGGTAGACTTTCCTGCCCCGTTTGGTCCAATTATGGAGATAATTTGTCCAGATTTCACCCTTATATAGACATGACGGAGGATGTCGATCTCGCTATATCCAGCTGTAATGTCTTCTGCCTTCAGGACAATCATCGGTGTTGCCCACCCAGATAGGCCTCCAGGACCCTTTCATCCCTTCTGATCTCTTGAGGTGTCCCCTCTGCCAGTTTTCTCCCTTCGCTCATCACAATCACCGGGTTGCAAAGGTTCATCACCAGATCCATGTCGTGTTCAATCAGGAAAAAGGTGATATTTTTTTCCTCGCAGAGGGTCCTGATATTGGCAACTAGCTTCTTCATTAGTGTCGGATTGACTCCGGCCCCTGGCTCGTCTAACAGGACCATCTTGGGCTCGGCCATCATGCTCCTGGCCAGTTCCAGCAGTTTTTTCTGGCCTCCGGAGAGGGATCCTGCATATTCATCTTTCACATCTGATAGTTCAACAAATTCAAGCACCTCAAGGGCCTTTTCTTTGATGGCCTTCTCCTGTCTCCGAACCACCGCTCGTCTGAACCATGTGTTCCAGATCCTCTCCCCGATCTGCTGACCCGGCACAAGCATCAGGTTTTCCAAAACTGTCATCTGGGCAAATTCGCGTGTAATCTGGAAGGTCCGATAGATCTTTTTCTTGAATATCTGATGGGGAAGGAGACCCCCGATGTCCTGGCCCTGGAAGGTTATCTTGCCCCTGTCTGGCCTGTAATGTCCTGTGATTATATTGAATAGGGTAGTCTTACCAGCCCCATTGGGTCCGATAAGGCCTGTTATGGAGCCTTCTTCCACCCTGAGCGTGCAATCACACACCACCATAAGGCCACCAAAACCCTTATCCACTTGCCTTACTTCCAGCATAGGATCCTCTGAGGCTGCCAATTTTGGAATAAAAGAAGAATAGGAAAAAGCCACAGGCGTGTCAAGCATGCCCGGAATACTGCTCATCGGAGACACGCAATATCCCGGCCCAGCAGATGATGTAAGGTGCCAGGGACATCCAGTCTCGGCTATATCGGCATTCCCCCCTGGGGCAAGAACTGGGGCATATAGTATTTATGGAACAAGGGCGTAACCTCTCTCCCCATCAACCTGCTGG
Source organism: uncultured Desulfobacteraceae bacterium (assembly GCA_964452575.1). Lineage (GTDB taxonomy): Bacteria > Desulfobacterota > DSM-4660 > Desulfatiglandales > Desulfatiglandaceae > CAYVMN01. Next base: position 4,827 of record CAYVMN010000150.1, read on the forward strand.
AAAACCCGAGGGTAAAAGAGGCCTACCTGGGATAGCGGACTAGACAGCGGCCATTATTTCCCTGAAGACCCCCACGGCCCAATCCATGTCCTCCATGGTCAAGCCGTAATGGGTTACCATGCGAATCAGACCGCCATGGCCTACCAATAAACGGACACCCTTAGAGGCTGCACGTTCCACCAGTTGATTTGATGTTATGCGTTCGTCTGCGATCTCGAAAAAGACGATATTGGTCTTGATCATGTCCACCCGGGTCATGAGGCCCTCTATGCTGTCAATGCCCTCGGCCAGGCGGCGGGCCATGGCATGGTCTTCGGCAAGGCGGTCAACCATATTCTCCAGGGCGTAGATCCCTCCGGCGGCAATGATGCCTGCCTGGCGCATGCCACCCCCTAGCTGCTTTCGCATGCGGCGGGCCCGCGTAATAAACTCTCTTGAGCCACACACAAGAGACCCCACTGGCGCCCCCAGGCCTTTGGAGAGGCAAAAAGAGACGGAATCGCAGCCCCTGGCCAGTGCCTTTGGCTCCACTCCCTCGGCCAGGGCGGCATTGAAGATGCGCGCCCCATCCAGGTGAACAGCCAGAGTGAGGCGCCCGGCCAGATGCCAGATCCTTTCCATATAATCCAGGTTGAGCGGGCTCCCCCAGCAACGGTTGTGGGTGTTCTCAAGGCAGAGGAGCCGGCTTCTGGGGAAATGGGTATCGTCCGGCCGTATGGCGGCCTCTATATCATCCAGGTTCAAGGTGCCGTCAGGGTTGTTTCGTAGGGGATAGGGGTGGATTCCGCCGACGGCGGCGCTGCTTCCCGCCTCATATATAAAGATGTGGCTCTGATCTCCCAGGTATATCTCGTCCCCCCGCTGGCAATGTGTAAGGAGGGAGACTAGGTTGGCCATGGTCCCACTGGCCACATAGAGCGCCGCCTCTTTACCCATACGTTCTGCGGCCATTTCCTGGAGACGGTTGACTGATGGGTCCTCGCCAAAGACATCATCCCCCACCTCTGCCCGGGCCATGGCCTCGCGCATGGCCTCGCTGGGCATGGTAAAGGTATCGCTCCGCAGGTCTACTATCCGCAATCTGTTTCCTCCCGGAAAAGCAGGTCGTGTCCGAAGAATACTACGGGAACGGGGTGCCTGTGTCAAGGAGGGTGCGTTTCAGGCACTCAGGCCCGTTTATACAGCAAGGCAGGCATGACTATAAGGGTGCAAAGGAGGAGGAACCCTATGCCGATTGAAAGCAGCAGCCCCATGCTTGCCATCCCCCTGTGCGGGGACAATGCCAGATTCCCGAAGCTGCAGATGGTGGTAAGGGTGCTGAAGAGTACAGCCCGCGCAGTGCTGGTCTTAAGGGGATTGCCACTTACAGGCATGGTCGTTCGCATCCGGTGGACCATGTGGATCCCATTATCCACACCTACCCCCAGGAGCAGGGGCAGGGCGATCACATTGGCGAAGTTAAAGGGTATGCTAAGGAGGACGGTAGATGCACCTGTGAGGGTCCCGGCCAGTAGCAGGGGGAGCAGTACCAGGAGTGCGTCTAGCCTCCGTTGTATGAGGATAAGCAACACCAAAGAAATGGCTATCCCCGATAGGATTAGTGCCTGCTGAAAGGCCCGGATGACGGCATCTCCGGCCTCCAATATGATGACAGGGATGCCTATGGCATCAGGGGCAACCTTCTGGACCGATGTAACAAACCTCTGAAGTGCCTTGTTATTGTTTAGGTCCTCCCGTGGAAAGACTTCGACCCGGTAGCGGCCATCCTCCGCAACCCACCGCCTGGTTAGTGCCGCCGGCAGGTCCTGCGGCCCAACACTCCTTGCAGAAAGCGATGCCCTAAGGATTCGCAACCTCTCCGGCAGGGTGCCAAGGAGGCTAAGCTCAAGGTGATTTAGGGTTTTTTCTCTGAAGGACTTCTTCCCTTTCATCAAGGCAGCCTCCAGACGTTCTAACTCATTCAGGAGGGGTCCGGCCTTTGACTTTAATTGGTGGTTGGTCTCTGCTTTAATAAAGGCGTCAAGGCCCCCGATCAGGTCATGGACTGCCGCTAGCTGCTCCTCGAGGGAAGGATGGGATTGGGCCTTGTCCTCCATAACGGCCGGTCCTAGAATCAGGGCGATTTCTTCGATAGTTGCAAGCTTTTGGCCCTGTTCGGTCGGCACAAAGTCCTCTAGCATTATGCTTCTATCCACCAGGTCCAACTGACTGAGGCGCCTGGCATATTTCTTTGCCGAATCTCTGCCCGGGGCCAGGACCGCAAGGCTCCAGGGCGACGTCTTGGCACGGGTGAGGAGTTCATTGAAGGTGGTAACCGACTCATTTTCAGGGTCCTGAAGACGAAGGATATTGCGATCAAAAGATACGTATGACAGAAGGAATAGCGCAAACAAACCGAGCACAAGAGACCCGATGCGGATGGCCCTGTAATAACGAAGGGGAAAGGCGAGGAGCCCATCCACAAGTGGTCCAAGGCGCCGCCTCGGCGCCACTGTCCGCGGAGAAAATGGCATCAGGGTAAGGAGGGCCGGTAATATGGTGAGATTGCCCATGAGGCTTATGAACATGCCCGTCCCGGAGATCACACCCAGCTCGGAAACCCCTGAGAATGCTGTGGGAATGAAGGCATAGAAACCGATGGCCGTGGTTAGGGCGCACAATATCAGGGAAATGCCTATGTCTTGAGCGGTTTCCTGGAGGGCCGCTTTGTTGGTATAGCCATTCTCAATCAACTCTTTGTACCGCAGGCAGAAATGGATTGAGAAATCGACGGCCATTCCGATATATAGGACTGCGAAGGCCACAGAGATCAGATTGAGATGCCCGACCGCGGCCGTAGCAAACCCTGCGGTCCAGATAAGGCCCATGAGCAGGGTGGCCAGGGTGGCGAGGACCAGCCTTGAGGAGCGGAGGCCGGCGAATAGTACAATCCCTACCAAGATCAGTGCCGCGATCCCCGCAACCTCTGCCCCACGCATGACGCTCTGCAGCTCCTCATATTCCAGTGTAATATCGCCAGTAAGCCGGACACGTAGGCCGTTCTCCTGGTCGAGCTTCAGTTCTTTTGCCACTCGCCGAATAGTCTTAACAGCAGTCTCGCCCGCCAGCAAATTGCTGTAATCGAGCACGGGCTGGACCATGATAAAGGCCCGACGCTCCTCGGCGCTCGACGGCCCTCCCTGCATAAGTTCGAGCCACGAAAGCCTGTAGTTTTTATTCTCCAGTGTGGCCTTGATCGCCCTCCTCATGCGATCGAAGAGGGGGGCCAGGTCAACATCTTCCCCTTTTTGGACGGCCTCCAGTGCGCCTTTCACCATGGAAAATAGCCCCCGGAGGCTCTGATCTCTGGTCAATTTGGCCAGGAAGGGCTGGACCTTTGCCAGGTTGTCGGCCAGATCCTCGAGTTCAGAAGGGGTCAGGTAAAGGAGGGCATTTTGTTCGAAGAATCTCTCAGCGCCCGGGAGATATACCGTTTTGAAGGTCTCGCCTTCCTGTTGCAGACGATGGGCCAGGGCCAGGCTTGCCTCATGGACAAGGTCGGGTGTGTCGGCGTCGATCACGATGAGTATTGCCTTATCGTATTGGGGGAAGGCCTTCTTATAGTCTTCGTATACTCGACGAAAGTGGAGATCCTTGGATAGCATATCCTGGGTCTCAGTACTTATGCCTAGGTTTTTTGCGGTGTAATAAAGAAGGAAACCTGTCGCCGCTATGCCGAGAATTACTATTAATAGTGCCGATTGCCCGACCTTGTCTACCCACCGGGCCAGAAGATGTCCCAGTTTTCCTTTACTCCAATACTCCAATACTCCAGTACTCCTTTAACGGATTCCAATCCAGCGGTGAGAACAAACCTCAGAAAGGCGTGGGGTAGGCAGGCAACTGAACGTCATGGCATGTGTTGGCTCCGTCGTCTTTATCAGGGGGAATGCCTCTTTTCCGAATAGCTGGAAATCTTTTCATACAGCTTATCAAGCAAGGCATCAAAACCGTTCTTCGCCAGAAAGGCAGTGTAATCCGACCGCTTGAGTGAGAGATCGCTTATTCCGTCGACAATGACATTAATCACCCTCCACCTGTCATCTTGCCTGTGCAGGGTGTAGCTCAGGTCTATTTTTTCACCATCAGGCTTGATAAGGAGGCTACTTACAATCGTGCGACCAGGGGCAGTGCCGTTCTCAGATACCAATCTAAATTGTTCACCCGCATAACCATCAAAACGGTAGGCATAGGTTGCGATGCTCAGCCTTTCAAAGGTCTCTATGAACTTGGCCTTTTGCTCATTGTTGAATGTCTTCCAGTGCCTTCCCACCACAATCCGGGCTATTAATGGAAAATCAAAGGTCTCCCTTATCACAGGGGCAAGCATGGAGTATCGACCTTCATAGCCGATCTTCCTTGCATCCTTCATGGCGCAGAGGAGCGCGGCGTGTAGATTCTCCACGACCTGTGCCGGCGTTTCCGGTGTCGCAGAAAAGCTGCTTGCAGGAACAGCACTCACCCAGAAGGCCAAAAAAAGTAGTCGAATGAGTTTCATCAAAGTCCTCTCTAAAGACTTGGCCCGAAGGGGCCTGACCAAGAAACGGTCGGGTCTGGCTAGCTTTAACCTAAAAGTACACACACGGTCAAGTGGTTACAGGATTTCGCGGCTGAGGACAGATTTTTGTTGCAAAATTATCCACATCGGTTATTATATAAAATAGTTGTAGCCGTTCACGGGTTCAAAGGTTCAGGGGTTCAAGGTTACTTCTCGTTCTCAAGCGCCGATTTAATCAAATCCCAACCTGAAACCTGGCTTTTCTTTCCCATCGATCTGGGAAAAGCAGCATTTGTCCCAAGAGCTTTAGGTTTGCCGAGCTAATTTGTCCCTAACGGTGAACCACTGAACCCGGAACGTGTGAACGCCTATAAAGAATTTATGTCGAAGAAATGAGTGCGGTTTAGTCAAGAGGCATATCCATGAGACTGATTCTTATAATGATACATGTTGCCGCTTGCGTGGGCCTTATTCTTATTGTCCTTATGCAAAAGGGCAAAGGGGCAGGGATGGGGGCGGCCTTTGGCGGTTCCAGTCAGACCGTTTTTGGAAGTTCGGGCGCTACGTCTTTCTTGCACAAAGTTACCACAGTAGTGGCTATTGTATTCATGTTGACCTCGCTGGGCCTGTCGTTTTTCTTCGGAAAAGGGGCCACCAGATCTATTATGGAAGAGGTTCCTAAGTCACCGATCCCGACAGCGGCCGAGAAAACCAAGGCGCCAGCTAAGCCCCAAGATACACAGAAAAGGCACTAGTGCTATGGGCAGAGTTGCCGAAGTGGTGGAATTTGGTAGACACGCTATCTTGAGGGGGTAGTGGGCCACGCCCGTGCGGGTTCAAGTCCCGCCTTCGGCACCATATAAAAGAAAAATGAGATATTTCAATTAGTTACTTAGCCCTTAGCAAAGTTGGTTGCATATAGTTTGCATCTGGTTGTGTATCCAACTTGTTCACACCCGCCCCATTTTCCGTCTGAATCCACTTCCCATATATGTCCACCATAATCCGTATCGAATGGTGGCCGAGCTGCTCTTTGACGTAAACTGGGCTCTCACCCTTGCTCAAAAGTAGACTTGCAAAGGTATGCCTTAAGGCATGCAGTTTCATGTCCCTCAGGGTGATTACGGTTTTAGGGGGTGGCTAAGGCATCCAGGAAAGCCACATCGAGAAAAAGACCGGTACAGGAGAATTATTCTATTCTCTTGTGGTAGTGGATTTAGTGAAAACCGTGGTTAAATGGAGGGGATGGATCTTCTTCTATTTTTTTATGATAATCAGCTGAATTCTTTGAGCAATCAACCATTTCAGATAAAAATTTAATACGCACCCTCAACTGTTTGGCTATAAGAGCCTCCAGGTTCTCAGATAATTCTCTTACTCCATGGGATACCTTTGTGGCGATTGTGGGTAGTCCAGGGATCTGCAACTCATACCAACGATGATCTTGTCCCTGGGTTTTATCTGCCTGACAGGCCCAATCTCACAAGGATACTGATCGGAGATCGTGTAGATGACGGAGATGTGGATAGTGTTGTGATCCTGGAGTCCAACCTCGACGAGAGCAACCCGGAATTGCTGGGGTATCTAATGGAGAGGCTATTTGATGGCGGGGCACTTGACGTAATCTTCTTTCCTGTGCACATGAAGAAGGGCAGGCCCGGGGTCCAGGTCCAGGTCATGGGTCGGC
>CAYVMN010000151.1:0-11046 GCA_964452575.1 uncultured Desulfobacteraceae bacterium
CCGAAGGTGAGCGAAAGCATGTCACAGTTCTTTTCTCTGATCTATCCGGCTACACCGCAATGGCCGAGAGGCTTGACCCGGAAGAGGTCAAAGAGATTACGAGTCGAATCTTTGGCGAAATTGCCCAGGTGATTGCCAAATACGAAGGGTTCATTGAGAAGTTTGTCGGCGATGCGGTGATGGCCATGTTTGGGGTTCCTGTGGCCCACGAGGATGACCCGGTGAGGGCGATCCGGGCTGCAAAGGAGATCCATGAACTTGTCGATTCCATGAGCCCCCAGGTGGAGGAGAAGGCAAGTCGGCCCATTTGCATGCACACCGGGATTAACACAGGACTCGTGGTCACGGGTGAAGTGGACATGGAGAAGGGGACTCATGGGGTGGCCGGGGACACCATCAATCTCGCCTCACGCCTGAGCAGCCTGGCCAAGCCGGGGGAGGTTCTGGTCGATACAGATACCTATCGCCAGGCTGAGGGGTATTTTACGTTCCAATCCTTAGAACCTACAATGGTCAAAGGCAAGACAGCACCCGTCCAGGTTCACAGGGTATTGGAGCAGAAGGAGAGACCCGTTACCATACACCGCCTTTCCGGCCTCCGAGCCGATCTCATTGGGAGAAGGGTGGAACTGGCGGAACTAAGGGAGGCCCTTGAAAGTCTACGAAAAGGAAAAGGCAGGGTTTTCTCTATTTGCGGAGATGCCGGTACGGGAAAAAGCAGACTGGTTGACGATTTCAAAGCGACCCTCGATCTTGATGAGATTCAATGGTTAGAAGGACATGCCTATGCCTATTCTCAAAACATACCCTATTTCCCGTTGATTGATCTGCTAGGCAGGGCATTTCACATTGAAGAAGGGGATCCTGTTGAAAAGGTAAGAGAGAAGGTCGAGTCCGGAGTGGAAGGTCTTGTCGGCAAAAAGGAAGATGTTGTCCCTTACATCGGTGGTCTTTACTCGCTCAGATACCCTGAGGTGGAAGAAGTGAGCCCGGAGTTCTGGAAATCTCGCTTGCAGGAGGCATCCCAGACGATTATCTCGGCCCTGGCACAGAGAACCCGGACGGTGTTCTTCCTGGAGGACCTTCACTGGGCCGATCCCTCCTTTGTAGAATTCCTCCGTAATGCGTTGTTGGAAATACGCCAGCCGGCCATTGTTCTCTGTGTTTACAGGCCGGAGTTTAGTCTCTTTACAGGTTATCAGGCGAGCAGGATTGGTGAGATCTACGAAGAGATCCGGCTACAGGAACTTTCGACTTCAGAAGCGCAGGATATGTTGGAATCCCTGCTGAAGACCGAGGATATCCCCACTGATCTCAGGCGCTTTGTTCAAGACATGGCAGAGGGAAACCCGTTTTACCTGGAGGAGTTGGTCAATTCGCTGATCGAATCCGGGATCTTAATCCAGAGGAATGGCCAGTGGGAGATTACAAGACGGATCACTGACTCTGAAATATCGTCCTCAATCCACGGTGTGATTTCGGGCAGGCTTGATCGGTTGCAAAACCAAACGAAGCGGATACTGCAAGAGGCATCGGTGATCGGTCGGGCCTTTCTCTATGAAATTCTCAGAAGAGTCACGGAGCTGAAGGAAGACCTCGACCGATGCCTGAGCGGTCTCGAGCACCTTGATCTGATCAGAACGAGGTCTCTGCAACCGGACCTCGAATATGTCTTCAAACACGCCCTGACCCAAGAGGTGGTTTATAACGGGCTTCTTAAAAAAGAGCGCAGGAAAATCCATGAGCGCATTGGTGGGGTCATCGAACAGATTTTTTATGACAGGCTATCGGAGTTCTACGAGACCCTGGCGTTTCATTTCAAGCAGGGCCAGTCAATTCTCAAGGCAGTCGATTATCTGATGAAGTCCGGTGAGAAGAGCTTGAGGAGGTATTCACTGGAAGAGGCTCACCAGTATTACCAGGAAGCATATGATCTTCTTGCCGCCAGGGCGGACAAATCGCGGGACGAGGAGGAGCTTTTCGTCGACCTCCTCATTAAATGGGCTATGGTCTTCTACTATCGAGGGGACTTTAAGGGCCTGACTGAATTGCTAAGCGCTCATGAAGATGCGGCCGTGACTCTGGACGACAAAGCAAGAGTCGGGATGTTCTGCGCGTGGCTAGGTTGGGCTGTTGCATGTTATCGGGGTAGTGGCAAAAAGGGATTTGATTATCTCAGTAAGGCTCTTGAACTTGGTGAAACAATCGGCGACGAAAGGGTCATCGGTTATGCGTGCACATGGCTCGCTTGGATTTACGTAGCCTTTGATATGGAAAAATCCGTTGCATTTGTTGAGAGAGCCCAAAAGGCCTACAAGGCTATCCAATCGGACCATTATCTGTATTTCAAATCCTTGGGAGCGATCGGCTGGATATCCTTTTTCGCAGGAGGCCATAAGAGAACCATCGAGGCTGCAAATGCTCTTATCGATTTCGGTAAAAGACATTCGACTATCAGGAGCATGGTCCTCGGTCACGGCAACATGGGCTGGGCCCATCTCATTGCCGGGGATTATCCGTCTGCGATCCAATCAATGGAAAGCGCGGAACGGGTCTCAGCCGACATCTTCTACTCGAATTTCGCAAAGGCTTGGATTGGCCTGGCGCAATTAGGGAATGGCCGAGCGCAAGAGGCGGAGGACACCTTGCGGGAGGTTTTGAGCTACATCGAGGAATTTGGGATCGGGATCCTCCATCCTGCGGTCAACGCCAATCTGGGACTGATCGCAATTCTAAAGGGCGAGTTCGGGCGTGGGGTGAAAATGATCAAGGAAAGCATTCTTGCTTCCAAAGAGTTTCAGCCCTTTAACGCCATATTTGAAAACACATTGGGTAAAGTCTATTTGCAGCTCGTACAAAGGGCTGCACCTATAAGCACATCGACGGTAGTCAAGAATATCGGATTTCTTATTAGGAATATCCCGACTGCGAGCAAAAAGGCGGAAGACCATCTCAAAAAGGCCATCGAGGTTGCAAAGGAAATTGGGGCAGAAAGGATCTTGGGTGAATCTCTTCTGGATCTGGGCCTGTTGAATAAGGCGAGGGGCAGGTCAGACCAGGCCAGTAAATGTATCATGGAGGCGATTGTGTGCTTTAGGAAGTGTGACGCTTCGGGGGATCTAAGACAGGCAAAAAACGCTCTGGCGTCGTTGGATTAGGAGTTGTTTCAGGGCCAAGAAGGCAAAATGGCACTATGGGAGAACCAGCAATGAAATGCCCGAAATGTAGTTTTGAGAATCGGGAAGGCGCCAAGTTCTGCCTCGAATGCGGCGCAAAGTTGGAGATGAAGTGCCCCGGGTGTGGAAAGGCATTGCCCCCTCAAGCGAAGTTTTGTGATGAGTGCGGTCATGATTTAGGGAAGCCCCCAGAAGCAGCGCCCATCGACTACAATCAACCCCACTCTTACACCCCCAAACACTTGGCCGACAAGATCCTGACCTCCCGCAGCGCCATGGAGGGGGAGCGGAAGCTGGTCACCGTGCTCTTCGCGGATGTGGCCAACTTCACGAGTCTGTCCGAAAAGCTGGACCCTGAAGAAGTCCACCAGATCATGGACGGGTGCTTTCACATCCTCATGGACGAGATCCACAAGTTTGAAGGAACCATCAACCAGTTTACCGGGGATGGGGTGATGGCCCTGTTTGGTGCCCCAGTTTCCCATGAAGATCATGCCCAAAGGGCCTGTTATGCCACTCTATCCATTCAAAAAGCCCTGGGAGAGTATGGTGAGAAAATAGAGAAGGATACGGGAGTAGAGTTCAAGATGCGTGTGGGGCTCAACTCAGGGCCGGTGATCGTGGGAGCGATTGGGGACGATCTCAGGATGGATTACACGGCCGTTGGAGACACCACCAATCTGGGTTCAAGGATGGAGAGCATGGCCAGACCCGGCACTATCCTGGTATCCGGGAATACCCATAGGCTTGCTAGGGATTTCTTTCAATTTGAGTCTCTGGGAAAAATCGAAGTGAAAGGTAAGAAGGAGCCACAGGAGGCATTTGAGCTGATCAAAGCCGGTGAGGTGGGGACACGGATAGGGGCCTCGGTAGCCAAGGGGCTTACCCGATTCGTGGGCCGAAAGAACTCCATGGCCGCCCTTTTGGATGCCTTTGACAAGGTGAAATCAGGGTCAGGCCAGGTGGTAGGACTCGTAGGAGAGGCAGGGGTTGGGAAATCCAGGCTGCTGCTTGAGATGAGGAACCTGCTGCCTCAGGGCGAATACGGTTATCTAGAAGGGCGTTGTCTCCAGTACGGCGGTTCCATGGCCTATCTGCCTGTGCTAGATATCTTGAGGTCCTATTTTGGTATCAAGGAGGGGGACAGGGAGTTTCTTATCAAGAAAAAGATGGAGGAGAAGGTCCTTGATCTTGACGAGAAGCTCAAGGGTGTCATCCCGCCCTTTCAGTCCCTCTTGTCCCTCAAGGTGGATGATGAAGATTTTTCAAAACTCGAACCTAAGGTAAAGAGGGAGAGGACCTTTGAGGCCCTTCGGGACCTGATGATTCGGGTGAGTCAGGAAAAGCCCCTGGTTCTTACTTTCGAGGACCTCCACTGGATAGACAAGACCTCAGAGGAGTTCTTGGGCTATCTTACGGGATGGTTGGCTAACTCCCCTATCATGCTGCTGCTTCTCTATCGCCCCGAATACACCCATCCCTGGGGGAGCAAGTCCTATTACACCAAGGTCGGGCTGGATCAACTTGGCACCCAATCAAGCAGTGAACTGGTTAAGGCCATCCTGGAGGAGGGTGAAGTGGCCCCGGAGCTGAGACAACTCATCCTCAATCGTGCAGCAGGAAACCCCCTGTTTATGGAGGAGTTCACCCATACCTTGATCGAAAACGGCTCCATCGAGAGAAGAGACGAGAAGTATGTCTTGAGCGGGAAGGCCTCCCACATTCAGGTCCCCGACACCATCCAGGGGATCATCGCGGCCCGGCTCGATCGGCTGGAAGACAATCTCAAGCGGACCATGCAGGTGGCATCCGTGATTGGCAGGGATTTTGCCTTTCGCATCCTCCAGACCATCACCGGCATGCGAGAGGAGCTGAAGGCCCATCTTCTGAATCTCCAGGGGTTAGAGTTCATCTATGAGAAGCGCCTATTCCCGGAGCTGGAGTATATCTTCAAACACGCCCTCACCCAGGAGGTGGCCTACAACAGCCTGCTTTCAAAGAGAAGGAAGGAGATTCACGCCAGGATAGGAATGGCCATAGAAGAGATCTACGCCGAGAGGCTGGAAGAGTTCTACGAGATGCTGGCCTATCACTATTCCAGGAGCGACAGCCTTGAAAAGGCCTGCCGATATTCCAGGTTATCAGGAGAGAAGGCAGAAGGAAACTATTCCCACAGGGAGGCTTGTGATTTCTACAAAGGTGCCATAGACCTGCTCAACCAGTTACCTGACACCAGGGAGAACAGAAAGGAAACGATGGAAATCCTCTATCTAATGAGACTACCTTTGATGTTTTTGGGTTACCCCGAGGGCGCCCTCGGACTGCTTCAGGACGGGGAGCGGCTCTCAAAAGATCTGGGGGATGAGAGGCGTCTTGCAAGGTTCCACGCCTCAATGGGCATGTATTATTCACATAAGGGAGATCCTCAATTGGCGATGAAGTATTCAGAGGATGCCTTTGAAAAGGCCCGAAGGAACCGGGATATTGAATTGATGGCGCCTCTTGCAATTGGTCTTTCTCATTTCTACCACCAGGCAGGGGAATATTACAAAATAGTCGATATGGCGCCGGACGTCATTGACCTGATTAAAAAAACAGAAGGAGAATCTGACTTTTTTTCTCTGGCAGGGAATCCATATTCATTACTCTGCGCGTATTGCGGTATGGGCATGGGTTGGTTAGGGGCCTTTGATGAAGGAAAGGCCTTTCTGGAAAGGGGTCTTCGTCATGCGTCTGAAATAAATGACGTGACAGCTTTGGGATTAGGTGAAACGTTTTACGGCCATTTTTGCCTTGCCAAAGGGGACTGGGAAACTTCAAAAGAGCATTTTGTAAAAGGTATCAAGCACAGCGAAGAGGCGAAATGGGACATGATATGCGCCCACTCCTGGCTCGGCCTGGGATATGTGTGCGCTATGCTTGGAGATCCTGAGACCGGCAAAAGGCATGCGGAAAGGGGCCTTGAGATCCACCGTGACAGCGGAGTTGAGATGTTTTTGTCCCTGGCTCATGGTCTCTTAGGTTGGATTCACCTGGACTTGGGCGATCTAAAAAATGCCCGAAGCCTTGCAGAAGAGGCATTGAGGTTGTCTCAAAAGAATAATGAAAAGTATATAGAAGGGTGGTCCTGGCTCTTGCTTGGAACGATATTGGGTAAAACAGGGCCTCTGGAAATCAATAAGGCCGAGGGGTGTATCCTCAAAGGGATCGAGATTTGCAAGGAATTAAGGATAAAAGCACATTATTCTTTAGGGCATCTGTACCTGGGCCAACTCTATCTGAATGGGGGTGAAAAGGAAAAGGCCCTTGACAATCTCAAGAAGGCCGAAGGAATGTTCCAAGAGATGGGAATGGATTATTGGCTTGGCAAGGCGCGCGAGGTATTGGCAAGCAGAACCAAGTGTCAGGCTAAATCCTAGCTGGGGCAAATCGCAATTTTAACAGCTCAGCTTTCCCTTCACTTTTCTTACTTCAGCCCCGCCTTGCGCAAAGAGTCAATAAACCGTTCTGTATTGGCTTGATTTTTATGCGGGCGTGTCTTTGCTAAGCGCTCGAGAGAGTACTTAGGGTCTATCCTGAGGACTTCTGCCGCTTCAGCACGGGCCTCCTCCTGACGGCCTGAGAAACTGTACGTGGCGGCCAAGACAATGTGGGCAATCAGATTATTGGGCTGTCGATGGAGGACTTTCTTACATGCTGCGATCGCCTCCTCATACCGCCCCGTGTCGCGATAGGCCATCGCTAGGGAGCTTAAGTACCAGGGCGGTGGGATGGGGTTGAGACGTATCGCTTTCTTAAGGAGCGGAATCGCGTCCTCCGGCCTGCCTGCCCAGTAAAGATTTGTCCCTAACCAGGCATGGGCAGTAGCCGAATTGGGATCGAGGGCGACAGCGCGCTCGCATTCGGCAATGCCCTTATCATGTTGTCTTGTCATCGTGTAGAGATTGCCCAATAAGGCATGGGCAGTTGCATAGGAATCATCTAGGGCGATTGACTTTTGTGCCAGTTTTATGGCTTGCGCCAGAGACTCCCTGGGAGACTTGCTTGTGCCCAGCCACATGTCTATCAAGTGGGTCGTAGCCAGGAATGCATAAGCATTTGCATACTCTGGGTCCAGGGAAATGGCATCCTTAATCAACTGCCGGCCCAGAGCATTATCCTCTTTGTTCATGCGATAAACATGCTCCCTCCCCTGCAAGAGCTTTAGATAGGCCTCGAGGTTGTTAGTGCCTTTTGCCAACAGGCGGGCTTGGTTCCCCTCCGTCAGCTTCATTTGCAGTGCCGTAATAATCTTCATCGTGATTTCGTCTTGGAGGGCGAATATGTCTTCCAATTTCCGGTCATAGCTCTCCGCCCACAAATGACGGCCCGTCAGAGCATCGATGAGCTGGGCGGTAATCCGCACCGTGTCCCCGGATTTCCGAACACTTCCTTCAAGCACATAGTTAACGCCCAGTTCCTCTGCCACCTGCTTCACCATCACCGGCTTCCCCTTGTAGGTGAAAGCGGAATTCCGGGCGATAACGAACAATTCAGGGACACTGGAAAGGGCTGTGATGATCTCTTCGGTGATCCCGTCGCTGAAATACTCCTGTTTCGGATCGCCGCTCATGTTATCAAACGCCAGCACGGCGATGGAGGGCTTCTCGGGTAGCGGAAATGCCATCTTCTCTTTGGAGGCAGGCTCAATCTTCGGTGTACGCCCATAGAAGTTCCAGACTGCCGCACCAATAATGAAGAGAAGCACTACAACTGCACCTGCAAAAACAGATTTGCGCGGCCAGAATGAAATCCGTTTGATTTGTTCTTCCTTCTGTTCAACAATTATCCTCGACTCCATCAGAACCTTGTAAGCCCCAACTGCCTTGGCGATGTTCTTGACGGTCTGCTCACCGATATATCGATAACCTAACGGTAATTTCGTTTCAATCTGGTCAAAAGCTGTCTTCGATATGCAGATGCCACCAGGATCGGCCAAGGACTCCAGACGAGCCGCAATATTCACGCCATCACCGTAGATCCGATCTTCTTCTTCAATCACGTCTCCGAGGTTAATCCCAATGCGGAACTTCATCCTGCGGTTCTCCGGTAACTCTGCATTGCGGGCCTGGAACTCCTTCTGTACAGCTACAGCACACTGCACGGCATCGACTACACTGGTGAACTCAGCAAGCAGGTTATCCCCAGGAGAATCTATCACTCTACCCCGGTGCCGCATGATCAGTGTAGACATGACTTCCCTATAGGTCTCCAGGGTTTTTACAGTAGCTGTCTCATCTTCTGCCATGAGGCGACTGTAACCTGCGACATCTGCGCTCAGGATAGCAGTAAGCTTGCGTTTAAACCCTTCCTCAGCCATATCAGATCACCTCCCCAAATACAAAAGACTCTGGAAACCTCTCTCCATAGCTCCTCCAGAAGGCTTGGGGTTATGTTTTCAGGGCGACTAAACAACGAAATGATTGATGCTCATAGGATAGCGGATTTTGGGCAGGATGTCTATATATGGTATCTGGTTGAAATGCTTCAAAATTCAAGAATTCTCCTATAAAACTTGACTGAAGAATGTCCCCAAAAGATAGCGATCACGGACTTAAACCTTTGCCTCACGAAAGCCAAGATCCCCATCAATGCTTTCAACACTTGAGGACATCTTATCCGCTTCTAGACCGACTTATTGAAAACCTGTGAAATCCTCAAGAGGGAAATTCAAGCCCTAGTTGTGATATGACATGGCTACCTTGTGAGATGGAATCAGATACCTCAGGTCTACTCGATCTTCCCCCAATCGGGGCTATCACAGGGTTCTTAGCTTGGAGATATGTTTGGTTTCTGTCAAGGTATCTTCAATCGCTGTCCCCCTCCACAATCCTAATCTCTTCATCCGTCAAATCATAAAGCTCATAGACCACCTTATCAATTTGGCGGTCGGTGGCTTCGACTTGTCGCTGGATGACACTTTTTTCTTGAGGCGATTTGGCCGTGGCCATTTTTTGGTGTAGAGAGAGCATATGCTCTACCATTTTGACCATCTTATCATGGATAGCACCATCTATAGGATTCCTGAAGTCGATTGTGCGGATTGGGAAGGGATTTAGATAGGCAGTTTTCATTCGAAAATACCCTCCTCTTAGAGCTGTGCCTTTCTGTTTCAAGAAATATGTAAGAATCGGAGAATTCAGGATGCCAAGAATGTAGCGAAGATCTAATTCAACGCCTGCGACCTTGGTGATTCCGTATGCAGTATCAAGTAACCAAAATCCATTGGTATCTAAAAAACATACACCACGGTTTGCAACATCAGGGAAAACTATCTTTTCTGATACATCAAACCGATGCAAGTTCTGAGGTCGACCATATTGATACCAACCCTCCCCTTTAAAACGTCCATTTTCCCTTTGATCAAGTCTTTGTTTACACCTCTTCAGGTATTCAAACGTCTTTGGTGCATTTGTGGCCAAAATTTTTTCAGGGATGAGTTTAGCCTTTTCATTGGTGATTTCATAAGGGACAATAAGCCTCAACTCGCTGATGACTTTATAGCGACCAATACTTCTTCCACGCAAAGCAGGTTTAAGGAAAGTAGGTTCGAGCAAAAAAGATTCTTCTAATTGGGTTGAATAGACTCGAACCATGCTGTTTTCTTTACCGAGATACTTCAGCATGTAGACTTTATCTGCCCTTGTGCCTGTTCCTTGAAACACTTTGCCAAAAGTCGCCAAGCCTGGCCATTTGTTCAATTTGGAGATTAGATCCGATGTAAACTCCCAAGGAGCCATATCTAGAGTCTCTAGGTTGATTTTTGATGTTTGCCATAGATTCGGTGCTTCTTCTGGAAGAAGGCATCTTTGTTCAGCTTTTGCAACCTGACCCTGATAACGTGCAATGAATGCCGATTCCTTTCCAGATTTATTGAGAAAAAGTAGGCATGTATATGTTGTCGCCCCTTGAAAAATTTGAAACGTTTCAAAATGGATCAGTTTTTCCAAGAAGTTGCCTTCTGACAAAATACTTCTCAGGCCTTCTCCAACCTGAGAATTTATGAATTTATTTGGCAAAATATAGCCAAGTCTTCCATCTCTCTTAAGGAGAGTTACACCTCTTTCAACGAAGATGAGATATATGTCCCATTCGCGAGATGAGGAAGATTTGTATTTTGAGCGATAGTGTTCCCATTCGTGTGGGGTACTTTGCTTTAGGCTTATACTTCTGACGTAAGGAGGATTCCCTATCACTGTATCGAATCCACCATTCTTCATGATGTCTGGGAACTCATTCTCCCAATCAAAGGCATTGATGCGGTAAATCTCTTCGCCATTAAGAAAGCTCATTTGGCTGCCTTCATAGAAATCAGAGCCAATCAGAGAGTTACCGCATTTGATATTATTCCCCAAGTCAGGGAGCGCTCGTTGGTGAAATAAGGCCAGCTGATGCTGTATTGTCTCCTCATCCTCACCTTCCAGGACTTTCAGCAGCAGGGAGAGTTTTGTTACCTCAACTGCCTGGTGGTCGATATCGACCCCGTAGATGTTGTTTAGAAGAATGCGCTTTCGCTCATCCGTACTCAGCCTCCAGTCATAAGCAGATGCCTGGTAGAGGCGTGGGTCTTTACTCCTTGCCCACCTGACGGGATCGTCCTTTACGTATTCGTCACGATGCCAATCTAAAAGGTATTGGTAGGCACCAAGGAGGAAGGAGCCGGAACCGCAAGCAGGGTCTAATATCTTAAGCTTGCTCACAGCGCCTCTAGGGCCTGGCTTCTTACCCGCAACCAGCTTTCCGACAGTCTCTTTGACGATGTAATCAACGATGTAGGTAGTGTCCATCCACAAAGGTTTAATTATCTGAAATAAATACAAAAAAAGCGCAT
>CAYVMN010000152.1:0-11041 GCA_964452575.1 uncultured Desulfobacteraceae bacterium
AAGGGCCATGATGGATGGATCTCGGTTGACTCAGAACCGGGCAAGGGGACTGTGGACCGTATCTATCTCCCTGGGATTGAGGCCAAAGGGCTTGTTGAGAAAAAGGAAGATGCAAGGCCTGAGATCGAGCCTGCCAAAACTGGGGCAACAATACTGGTTATTGAGGATGAAGAGGAAGTGATGATGATAACCCGACAGGCATTAGAGAGGTTGGGCTATCGAGTTATTGAGGCCAGGACCGGCCAAGAAGCCGTTGAGATTGCCAGGACATTTGATGGGGATATTGACCTTGCCCTGCTGGACATAAAGCTGCCTGATATGCGTGGTGACAGGGCGTATCCCCTTATCATGGGAGCCAGGCCGGGCCTGAAAGTGATCGTCTGTACTGGCTATACCATTGATGGCCCTGCCCAGGAGATCCTTGATGCAGGCGCCACGGGGTTCATTCAAAAACCATTTTTGGTCTCAACATTGGCTGAGAAATTGAGGGAGGTGTTGGAGGGAACATAGAATTGAAGCTGGTATTTGATGTCATACCAGATGTATCGGCACTCAGGCATTATCCGAAAAGCCAAATTGCATTGGTATGAAGACCACGGCATTGGGCGACATCCCTCTGGATAGGGAAACCTATGAAAAATACATAAAAAAGCCTTCAAAGGATCGCCTTGATGCGGTTCATCCCACAAGCTATGATGCAAGAAATGACGGCATTGTGACACCGGCGAAAGACCAGGGCTCCTACGGAGTCACAATCTTTTCCAAATTGCCGTCCCACGCGGCCTCAAGGACGGGTCCCATATATTTGTCCACTAAATTGGCAGTGAGTGGAACCGGCATGTTCTGAAGTTTACTCTCCAGTTGTGGATCCTTGGCAGCCTGAAGTATTTTGGATATGATGTCCCTTCCCATCCCTTCTATCTCTCCCAGAGTGGTGGGAAATCCGATGCTGTGGTTAAAGGAGAGCATCCCTTCCGCGACCACTCGCCCCAGCTCCAGTGAGGAAAAGGCCTCCAAATCTTTGGCTATATGGCCGTGTCTACTGTAGATGGCGCCCAATTTTCTGACTCGTTCCTCAACTGCAGGGGAGAAAAATAGGGTGTAGTAGGGATTCAGGAGGGCGCACGCCCTGCCGTGGCTCAGATACTTGACAAGAGAGAAGCTATTGAGGTGGGGGCCGCTTGTGCCCCCTACCATAATGGCATATCCTCCAAGGTCTGTGCCGAGGGCGATATTTTCCCTGGCTTCCATATGGTCAGGGTTTCTTACCAATTCCCCAAGTCCGGTAATGATCAATTCGATCCCGAGCAGGGAAATTTTTTCAACAACAGATATATCCTGGTCTTTGGCGCCCAGGTAGACCTCAAGGCAGTGGCTCAGTCCGTCCATCCCACCGTCCAATGACAGCGTCATGGGCTGCGTCATGGTGAGACCGTAATCGAAGATGGCGCGGGGAGGAACGATGGCCTCGTCCACTATGAGCTTTTTCTGGCCGGACATGGGGTCAGTGATGTTCGAATACTTGGTAAGATGGGCCGAAGAGCTTGCGGCAGTCATTATGGGTATAACCGGAAGAACTTCACGACCTGTACTCCGGCAAAGCTTTGTGACTTCCCCCACGCCGAAATATGGGTCCAGTTCTGCCTCTATGTCCCCGAATGTTGCAAGGGTGGCAGCGGCCTTACAGGCATCGATTCCCGATCCTGACTCAACTGATACGATCACATCGGGCCTCTTGTGGAGTATATGCCCATGAATACGATAGACATCCTCACGGGGTGCATTTGGCGCAGCCCCCTGGACCTGGCCCAAGACCTCAACCCCGTTGGTCTTTAATGACTCGAGCACCTGAACAAGGGCCGGTTTGAGCCATGGCGAGGATACCCGACCCACCAGGAGGGCCTTTCTGCCGACCTGAGCGGTCATGGGCCCTATTCGATCAAGAACCCCTGTACCGAAGGCGTATCTCTTGCCTTTGAAACTGACGATCATGTCTCTGGCTTGTTCCCTCAAATCACTCACAAATCCCACCTCCCGTCAAGGCTTTGTCTGTCTCATTGACCTTATATACAGTAAAGTGGCCATTGCTATATGCGCGGTCAAATGTCAACCCTTTTTGTGATGACCCCAGGTAATAACTGATCCCATATGGACGGGCTATTTGTCGAATTAGATCCTCATCCAGGTTATAGAAGTTGGTTTGAATCTCTTTTATTGATCTGAAGCCACTCTTGCTGGCTGGACGATTGCCATTACATAACTTGATCCGTTTGTACCATTCTAATATATCGGCGGCAGATTGTGGGGAGTGTCTAAAGGAAACGAACATTGCCCTCTGTGCATAGATATAGAAATCCGCAATCGCAGGATAAACAAGAAATATCGCCTGTTTCGGTGTATTATCCGCAATCCATTCAAGCACAGGTCTGGTATTCCTGGTCTCTGTTCGTAATCGATCCGTTGATTGTAAGACAATTAGTATAGTTGCAAGGGCTAAGAGTTTCGCACCCCCTCGGCTTAATATCAATCGCATCCGATTCTGAAGACTATGTGGAAGAGAAGGGATCTTGAGACGACCATCAGCAATATCGTTCACAACTATTGCAACCAAAACAGCGATCATGAACGGCACCATCACATCTGGGAATCTAAAGTCGACCCCACCTACAATCCACTCACCCGTGATCAAAGATTGATGGTCTAAAAAGAATAAAAAGACGAGAAGCCCAAACGAGATCCGTAAACCAAATGCCCGGAAAAGGGTATATATGGAAACGGCCAAGAGTAAATAGACCAATAATCGCCCTGCATATGCCCCATATTGAAGACCTAGCCAGGAGACAAGAGCCCCCAGGCCTAAGTTGAACGGTTGGCGGTAATCAATATCAAGGTTCAAGTACCAATCATTTGGCAGCCACTTACGCTCGACGAACTGCTTGGCAGATGGTAAGATATCGACCTCATTGGTGATGTAGTTGAAGGAAAATTGTTTAATTGAAATAAGCATCCAGATAAGCAGGATTGCGCTGATCGCTGCTAATGATAGGAAAGATTCATTTCGCACCGGCATCTCTAATCCTGCTTTAGTTACACCTCTCAAGAGGAAAACCTCCATTGCCCCGGATAAACGACTGATTGGAAAAGGGCTAAAATTAAGTAATTATATCAAGAAAATAAGTGAAAGAGAAACTGCGATAAGTAGGCATTTACAATTCCGGTTTATCCCGGCTTGTAGATTGACAAATCTAGTAAAGAAGCCTATCTAGGGGTTGGTCATAATTATTTGGGTAACCTGGAGACAAGTCCTCATTGTTTTCCGATAAGGATGCCAAAAGTTCTTGTAAGGAAGGAGTCAAGAGAGATGGAATTCAAGCCTGAAGAAGTCATATTTCACCGGGAGGAGTATTTGGCACATCTCACTGAGATGCGGTCCAAGGATTACCCTCCATTAATGAAGAAGGTGGTGGTCGGAAAGGCAGACCTCCGCCATCGCAGGCCAAATCCTTACACAAGGGATGGGAAGGCCCTAGTCTCGTTTGTCATGGCAGAAAAAGACTTAAAGGGCTCCATTCAGAAGGCTGTGGACCTCATCGGAGGCTTCGAGCGGTCCCTGAGGCCCCAGGATCGAATCCTGATAAAACCCAACCTCAACAGTGATGACCCGCCTCCAGGCTCTACCGACCTGGAGTTCCTGTCGGCACTTATAGATCTCTTGCGAGAGCACGGTTATAGCAAGATCTCTGTGGGCGACGGCTCAGGCCGGCCGTGGGTCCCCACGGCCAAGGTCTTCGAAAGATTGGACCTTTTATCAAAGATGAGAGAAATGAAGGTCCAGCTGCTCGACTTTGATAAATCCAAGTATGTTGATGTGACAATTGGCGGGGAATACCTGGATGTGATCGCCTATGCAAAAGACCTGGAAGAGTTCGACAAGATCGTCTACCTGCCAACCATGAAGACCCACTATCTGGCAGGATTTTCCATGAGCCTCAAACTAACGGTGGGGCTGGTCCACCTGTACGATCGTTCCATCCTCCATGGGGACAACAACCTCTTTGTATCTCAACGGGCCGCAGAGATGAACATCCCGATAAAGCCCGACCTTATCCTCATGGACGGGCGGATCTCGTTTGTCAGCGGCGGACCGGCCATCGGGCTGGCCGTACACCCCGGCGTAATTCTTGCGTCTGGTGATCAGGTGGCCATGGATGTTCAGGGGGTGCGTCTTCTCCAGAACTACGCCGCCGTCAACCACCTGAGCGGTAATGCCTGGGACCTGCCACAGATCAAGACGGCGGTGAAGCACGGGCTGGGAATCGGGAAAGACAGTGATTGGCGCCTGATGCGCTAGTATTAAACGTGATCAACTGCTGATCGTGCCAGGACGAAGTGACAATTATGACGCCACGGACTTTGAAAAAGGGGGAAGGCATTGGATATTTTTGATCTCTCAGGAAGGATAGCGATCATCACCGGTGGAAACCAGGGGATAGGTTATGCCATCGCCAAGGGAATTGCAAGCGCAGGGGCGACGGTGATCATTGCGAATCGAAGGGAATCAGAAGGACAGAGGGCCGCCGGATCCTTGAAGAAAGAGGGGCTGGAGGCGGTGGCGATCTCTACAGATGTGGCCAGCAAATCTTCAGTGGCAAGTCTCGTTTCAGCTGTCCTGAACGAGTTTGGTAAGATCGACATCCTGGTAAACAGCGCCGGCGTAATTCTTAGAGGTCCGGTTGAGGATTTTTCTGAGGAGGAGTGGGATAACATCTTGGACATCAATCTCAAGGGGCTCTTTTTCTGCTGTCAACTTGTAGGAAAGGAGATGATAAAGAGGAAAAGGGGAAAGATTATCAATATCTCCTCTAATGTCTCAGAAGTAGTCCAGCCGGGAAGGTCCATATACGCGGTATCAAAGGCAGGGGTGTCCCATCTGACCCGGGCACTGGCACTTGAATGGGCCAAGTACAACATCAACGTCAATGCCATCGGCCCAGGGCCAACCATTACTGAACTCAACAAGAAGTACTTTGAAGAGAATCCTCAGGACTTGCAGGACAGGATCGACTCCATTCCCATTGGGAGAATGGGAGATCCTTTGGATCATGTGGGTGCTGCTATCTTTCTGGCCTCGGATGCATCGGATTTTATAACCGGGCAGACCTTGCTGGTGGATGGCGGCTCTACCATCTGGTGAGAGGATTGGGGTATCTTCTCGTGAACAGCATTTCCAGGCCATGTGGAGGCGCATATGCGTATTAAAGACATACAGACCGCGGTCATTGAGGCAAACTACGACTGGACCCTTATCAAGATCCTTACGGATGAAGGGGCCGTGGGATACGGCGAATGCTTCTTCGCCCCTGGCCTCACCGCCCTGATCCGTGAAATGCGACCTCTCCTCGTGGGGCAGAATACGGCAGATATTGAGCTGCTGGGGCGCATCATCAGGACGGCCGGGGTGGGTGCAGGACTGCTGGGGGGTATCGTCAATAATGCGTGTGCGGGCATCGAGTCAGCACTCTGGGACCTGCTCGGGCAATCTCTTGGGGTCCCCATCTACCGGCTCTTTGGGGGAGGCTACCGGACCACGATCCGCCTTTATGCAGACTGCCATGCGGGCGAAGGGCTCTCCAGCCTATCTTCTGTTATCGTCCCGAGGATCCCGTGGTGGATGAGTGAAAGGGGGGAAACCGAGCACTTCTGGGAGGTCCACACCAAGGCCCATGGGGGCCTGAAATCGGAGGCCGAGGCAGTTGATCCCCGGTCTTACGGTGAACGCGCCGCCCAGGTGGTCCAACTCGGTTACACGGCCCTCAAGTTCGATGTTGATATCCCTAACCCATATTCTCGCGACCCATTCAACAGGTGCCTGGACCGAAGGGAGATCGATCTCATGTCCGGCCTCGTTTCCGCTGTCCGGGAGTCCGTACCGGATGATGTGGACATTGCCATCGACTGCCACTGGAATTTTAATGCAGAGGATAGCCTCCGGTTGGCCGAGGCCTGTGCACCATACCATCTGCTCTGGATTGAAGACCCCACCCCGCCTGAGAGCCTTGAGGCCCTCCAGCGTGTGACTTCCCGGTCTCCTGTCCCTATCGCCACCGGAGAAAATCATTATTCCAGGGCCCACTTCCATGATCTCATCACGCGAGGGGGCATACATCTGGCGGCCCCGGACTTTCAGAGAACCGGGCTGTCCGAGGGAAGGCGCATCGCAGAGCTGGCCGAGATCTTCACTGTTGCCGTGGTCCCGCACAATATTTCAAGCCCTATCGGGACCCTTGCCGCAGCCCACCTGAGTTCGGGACTACCCAACTTCTTAGTGCTTGAACACCACGGGATAGAGGTGCCATTCTGGGAGGACCTGGCCCTGGGTTGGGATGGACCCATCATCCATGACGGCTATATTGAGCTGAGTTCTGAACGGCCGGGGCTCGGCATCTCTCTGAACGAGGAAGTAGCCTACAAGTACCGCAAGAGAGAAGAGGTCTTTTTTGACCGAGGTCCCGACCTGTGAGGTGAAGACCTCCTCTTTTCAGGCTTTTAGGCACCCCCTTACTATTCTGTCTTGACCCTCAGAGAGGGGGGGTCTTTTTCAAAGACATGGATCTTTTCCATATTCACGGATAGCTCTATCTCCTCATGACGGACTGCCCTAGTCCTTGGATCGACCCTTGCCACTAGGCTCCGCTCACCGACAGTAACATCGAGCTGGACCTCGGACCCCAGGGTCTCAACCACCTCGACAACCGCCTTGAAGGAATCTGTAACAAATGTCTTGTCTTCAAAGGCCGCATCTTCGATGTGTTCAGGACGGATGCCGAGTATGATCTCTTGGCCTTTCTTAGTCTCCAAGAACTTGGTCTTTTCCAACGGTAATAGGAGCTCGAAACCATCTGCATTGACATAAAGCCGGGAATCTTTGGCAATGATTCTGGCTGGCAGGAAATTCATGCCAGGGCTGCCGATGAATCCCCCCACAAATCGGTTGACCGGATACTCGTAGATATCCATGGGAGTGCCAACCTGGTGTATGAGACCATCCTTCATAATGACGATTTGTGTCCCCATGGTCATGGCCTCCACCTGGTCGTGGGTCACAAAGATGATGGTGGTCTTGAGTTGGTCGTGGAGTTTTGAAAGTTCTGTTCGCATCTGTCCTCGAAGTTTGGCATCGAGGTTGCTCAGGGGTTCATCGAAAAGGAAGACAGCCGGTTTGCGCACGATCGCCCGGCCTACCGCCACACGCTGGCGCTGCCCCCCTGATAGTTCCCTGGGCTTGCGGGCCAGAAGCTCCTGGATTCCCAGGATCTCAGCGGCCTCCCTGACCCGCTGATCTATTTCGCTCTTCGAGTGCTTTCTGAGTTTCAGGCCAAATGCCATATTCTGATAAACGGTCATGTGAGGATATAAGGCATAGTCCTGAAAGACCATGGCAATATCTCTGTCCCTCGGTGGCGTGTCATTGACGAGGGTATCTCCAATATATATATTCCCGGATGTCAATTCTTCCAGACCCGCTACCATCCTCAATGTGGTTGACTTGCCACACCCAGATGGCCCGAGCAGGACCAGGAATTCCTTGTCTTCCACTTCAAGGCTGAAGTCTTTGACGGCCTCAACAGATCCAAAATTCTTGGAAACGTTCTCTAAGGTTACCTTGGCCACCCCTTTTCCCCCCTAAAACCATGAATTTCAATTTGAGTCTGGTCGGAAAATCTCGCGTAATTAATCCGATCCTCTGAATCCGCCTACTTGATGGACCCCCTGGTCAGTCCGGCAACATAGTAATCCATCAGAAAGGCGAAGAGGATAACCACCG
Organism: uncultured Desulfobacteraceae bacterium; assembly: GCA_964452575.1. Lineage (GTDB taxonomy): Bacteria > Desulfobacterota > DSM-4660 > Desulfatiglandales > Desulfatiglandaceae > CAYVMN01. The sequence continues at coordinate 7,826 of CAYVMN010000152.1, forward strand.
GCACCGACGCCAGCAGTGCCCCACCCATCAGCTCACCCCAGAAATACACGTCCCCCCTGATAAGTGTAGTATAGATTCCGTTGGTCAATACCTTCTCTTCGTCCCTATAAATATAGGCCAGTGGGTAGAGGAACTGGGCCCATGAAACCGTAAAGGCAAACAGGGTCGCCGCGATCAGGCCCGGGGCGGCCACGGGTAGGAATACCTTGGCAAGCATCTGAATATATGAGGCCCCGTCCACAAAGGCCGCCTCATCCAGTGCCCTGGGGATGGCAGCGAAGTATCCGATCAGTATCCATGTGCAGAATGGGACGGTCAGCGTAGGGTATAGAAACAAAAGGCACCACTTTGAATTCAGCAAGCCCAGTATCCCAACCACCCTATAGAAAGGAATGAACAAGAGCGCAGGGGGCACGAGATAGGTGCAAAAGATCCCCACCCCAAAGTGCCGCGACCCAAAAAACCGCAGCCGCGAAATGGCATACGCGCCCAGGATACTCACGATCATCGTTATGGCGGTCACCACGGCAGCGATAAGGAACGAATTCCAAAACCACTGCGCGAACCTTGTCTGGAAAAGGATATATTTAAAATGGGCCAGTGTGGGAATCGTGTGGATAATCAGGGGAATCCCTTTGAGGCCCGATATCTCCGTATCGGGTTTAAAAGAGGTGATGAGCATCCAGTAAAGGGGAAAGAGAAAAAAGACCAGAAAGGGAACAAGGGCCAGATACGAGAGCCTCACACTCCTTCTTTTTCGTCTGGACAGAGAGATGCTCATTCCTCACCTCGCGCGATGTTCCGAAGGATAAAAAATGCGGCGACGCCCAGGACCGGAAACATAAAGAGGGCAATGGCCGAACCACGCGGCAAATTACCGGCCTCTATACCGATATTAAAGGCATATGTGCCGAAGAGGTGGGTCGTATAGCGGGGCCCCCCCCTTGTCAAGATCCTCACGATATCAAAATTGGCAAAGGTGACGATGGTGGAAAACATCACGGTCACCGCAATCAATTTGCCCAACATGGGAAGGGTCACATACCTGAAGCGCTGGAGGGCGCGTGCGCCGTCAATGCTGGCCGCCTCATAGAGGCTTTCGGGAATCGACTTGAGGCCTGCCAGGAACATGATCATGAAAAAGGGTGTCCCATACCAGATATTGGTCACAATGGTGGCAAACCTGGCCCAGGAGGGATCGCTCAGCCACGCCTTTGGCGTACCTCCTAGTTGGACGATAATCCAGTTGAGGACGCTGTAGGTAGGCTCGAAGATCCACCACCAGCCCATTGAGCTCAGGGCCAACGGCATGACCCAGGGGATCAGGGAGACCCCCCGCCAAATACGCTGCCCCCTGAACGGGAGATTGTTCAAGATAAGGGCCAGAATAAGTCCGAGGGTGGCCTTGAAGAATACGGCCGTCAGCGTGAACCGAAAGGAATTGCCCACAACCAGCCAAAAGGTACCGTATTCCAGCAGGGTCAGATAATTCTTCAGACCCACAAACGTGGTTTCTGCCTTGTTTTCCAGACTGAGGTAGACAGAGTAGAGAAAGGGATACAACACAAGCCCTACAATCAGCAGGAATAGTGGCAAGACCATCCAGTATGCCGCAAAGCGTCTGGACCTCAATCGCCGAAGGAGCCCGGGGGGACGTCTGTTTCCTCTGGTTGCAACGGAGGCCATGGACGAAAACCTCGCATGGAGATAGGGGGAGGAAGGCCCTCCCCCTTAAGAGATGCCTATCCCTTTACCATTTCAAGTTCCTTGGCACACCACTTCATGGCATCCTTGGGAGACATCTCTCCGGTAGTTGCCTTGGCTACCATTACCGGAACAATGGACTTACTGTAGATCGCGACGGCGGCTGTCGGGTGGGCCGGGTATCCACCCACGATAAGCTTTTCATCACCCCTGATGAGATAATTATAAAGGGTGCCCTTGGGCGGATGTTCTTCCACCCACACCGGATTGGCGTACATGGGCTTGAGCTGCGGCATGTCGTAACCCTGTCCGGCCGTGAGGATCTTCATCTGCTGGGGGTACTCAAGGAGATAGATGAGCAGGTCTTTGGCCGCCTTTTTCTCCTTGCACCACTTCCACAGGACAAAGTTGAAAAAGAGGGCCCCCCGAAAGCGTCCGTTGGGTCCCTTGAATGGTGTGTCATGATGCCACATCTGCGCGGCGTTCTTCGGCTGGGTTCTCTTGGCAACGGCCCATGCGCTTGGCGGATTGTAGATACACGAGCCCTTTCCGGAGATGATCCAGCGGTTGTTGGAGGCATCGTCCCAGCCGTACACCTCCTTGGGCATGTACTGGGTCAGCTCTTTCAGGTACTCGAGCCCGGCCAGGGTTGCGTCCGATTCTATGGTGATGTTCCCTTTCCTGTCCATTGGAAAGGACCCGAACGACAGCATCAACGCGCAGAGCCAGTCATTGGCATCACTGGTCTCAGAGATGGCTGCACCGAAGGGATAACCGGCCTTGAAGAGTTTCTTGGCGGCAGACAGAAAGGCCTCCCTATTCCATGCAGCCACCTTTTTGGGGTCGCGCTTGGTGACATCGGCCGGAAAAATATCCTCAAGGTCGAGGTCCGCATACTTCTTGAAGAGATCCAACCGGGAAACCGTGGGATAGCTATGGGATCCTATCGGCGCTGGAATGGCATACCAGGTCTTGTCTTCTTCAGAATAGGAGAGGTATGTCCCAAGCTCATCGAATTTTCCATACTTCTTCTGGAGGTAATCGGCCACGTCGTTCAGGGGCGCGCAGTCTTTGGTGAAACTCCATGAATCAAAGGGTCCCAGGGCTATGATGTCATGCCCGGTTCCCGCACGGGCCTCTGCAGAGGCGATCGTCCTGATATCGCGGACCTGGGGACCGATCAGATCGATTTTTACATCAACGTTATTCTTCTTTGCCCAATCTTCGATAATCTCTGAGTGTATCTTTGCCGCCCCAGGGATCCAGTGGTTCCACAGGGCAATGTTGAGTGACGGCTTCGCAGTGAAAGCCTTCTTGACCACGCCAGGTACGGCCATGGTCCCGGCCACTGCCATTCCGCCGGCAACCATCCCTTTCATAAATTCTCTTCTGGTGATTTTTGCCATCTTCCTTCCCTCCTTATTTTTGATTAGGTTAATCGATGTAAGTTCCTTTTCCCCCACACTTTTAACCAATTGGAGGCTGGACACGGGGCTGTAAAGGCCCCCATAG
>CAYVMN010000153.1:0-11007 GCA_964452575.1 uncultured Desulfobacteraceae bacterium
TGATGCCGTCCTTTACGTCCTTTGGAAAAAAGACCCTCACGGTCCTCTGCCTTTCCTTGAAAACGCTAAAGTGTTACCAATTCCGAAAAGGAGGTTTGATTGATGGCTAAGCAAATATTTGATTGGGACTATTCATCGTATCCAGGGACAAAGAAGTACCCGAATCTATTCCAGCCGATCCAGATAGGGAATCTCATCATTCCGAACCGGATTAAGTACGCCGCCACTGAGGACAATTTTAACGACCACAATGGCTTTATAACCGATGCCGACGTCGCCTACATCCGAAGAAGGGCCGAGGGCGTGGTAGGAGGGCTCTGCTTTATGCAGGGCGTGTATATGGATGAGGCCCGAAAAGGCCAGGGGTATGTGGGTCAGGCCGCGTGCTGGGACGATAAATATATCCCCGGATTAAAGAGGATGGCCGATGCCATTCACGCTGAAAGGGCAGTTGCAGGGTTTCAGCTGATGGACTGCGGCCGTGTCGGCGCGGTGGATGTTGCCTATGGCCATGGACCCTCCACGGTCCCCCAGCGTCTCCGTATCTTCAGGCCCATGCATGAAATGACAAAGGAAGAGATAAAGGAGATGGTCCAGCAACATGTTGACGCCGCCAGGAGGGGGATTGAGGCCGGATTCGACATCATGGAGATCTCGGGAATAGTGGGGTACCTGGTTTCCAATTTCATTTCCAGCTACACCAACCGGAGGACAGATGAGTATGGTGGAGATATCCGGGGAAGGATGAAGGCCGTGGTAGAAATCATCCGAGGGGTGAAGGGGGTATGCGGGCCTGATATCCCGGTGGGAATACGACTCTGCGCTGAAGAACTCCTGGATGATGTAAGGGGCAATACGCCTGAAGAGTCTATGGAGAGTTACAAGATTGCTGAAGAGGCCGGGGTGGATTACATCAGCGTGACAGCAGGTTGGCAGGAATCCATTGTCCCTGTGATCAGCAGGGATGTTCCAATGGGCTCCTGGCTACGCCTGGCCAAGCGTGCCAAGGAGCATGTAAATGTACCCGTTCAAATGGCCTACAGGCTCTTTATACCGGAGCTTCCGGAAAAGGCCATTGCAGGAGGTGAGCTGGATATCTGGGAGATATGCCGGTCCATGATCGCGGATCCTCATATGCCAAAGAAGGTATTGGAGGGTAGGCAGGACGAGATAAGGCACTGTGTGGCGTGCAATCTCTGCCTTGCAAGACTCTTTCGGGATGCCCCCATGACCTGTTATATAAACCCTGCCTGCGCCCATGAACATGATGAGGACTTCTTCCCTAAGCCGGTAGAAGAGGGGGATAAGAAGGAGATCATGATTGTCGGAGCCGGCCCCGCTGGTCTTGAATGCGCATATGTAGCTGCACAAAGGGGACATGAGGTTCATGTCTATGACAAACGGGAAGAGATCGGGGGCACTATCCTCGTGGCCTCCAAGGCGCCCTATGGGGATGACGAGCTAATGACCTGTATCAATTATCAAAAGACCATGTGTGAAAAATGCGGGGTCGAGTTCCATCTGGGCACCGAGGTGACAGAGGAGTTGATACAGGACGAAATGCCGGACAGCGTGGTCTTGGCAACGGGTCCTGTCTATCCCGAGATCCGGGGAACCATTGGAGAGGGGGCAAATATCGTTAATGTCCTCGATGTCCTTGGCGGCAGGGCCCAAGTGGGTGATAATGTCGTGGTGTGGGGAAATAGGAAGCCAGGGATCGGGTGTGCACTGCTCCTGGCCAAACAAGGGAAGAAGGTGACCATAGTTGGAAAGGAAAAGACAGCCGGTTTCGATGTAAACCCCTCTTTTAAATGGCGCTACATGATCTATCTCAGGCAGAACCGCGTCATGGCCTATAATGACTGTGATATAGAAGAGGTCAAGGAAGGTGAAGTCATCGTGAAGACTTACGATGGGTATCGGTTTCCACTACGATGCGATACAGTAGTCGTATCCGAGCGTGGCGCAAACGATTGTCTAAAAGGCGTGGTCCAGGGAGAGGGTATCGAACTCTTTGTTATCGGAGATGCCTTGGTGCCCCGCAATATGTCCAGTGCCGTACACGATGGCTATCGGATCGGCCTTAGGATATAGGGAGGAGGTCAAAAATGCCAGTTAATGCAGAAAAGGAAATAACCACGCTATGGAGAAATCTCCACTCTGCCCAGAATGAGATTTGTAAGACCTATTACAGGTGGCGAGAGGTAGCCCTTGAAATAGCAGGGCCTGAGGCCAGGCCTGTAGATATTGCCCTCAAGGCCGCGGAAATGATTGGGGCGGATTTTGGGAAGAGTTTCCTCCCCCGACTAAACTGGCTTAAAGGCGAAGAGGCCTTCATGCTCAACCTCGGCAGCCAGCTTGCCGGCATGTGGGCAAATGAAGGGGCCGTTACAGCTGTCGAAAAGGGGGAAGGCCCTTCAGAGATCCTCATTAAATGCTCAAGGGATCCATGGCCGAGTTCTGCGAAGGAGTACGGCGTTCCCATGGAAGAGGTAGCCTTGGTGCGTGAACGGTTGTTTCAGACCGTATTGGCGGATGTCAGCGTCTTTTTCAATATTCCACTCAAGATCGAGATGCTCAAGGCCATCCCCAGGGGGGAGGGTGAATGGGTTTTCAGGCTCTACAAGGATCAAAACTAGCAGGGGGAGAGAATCATGGCTGCTCAGATAAACTTGGACAAATGTCAAAGGTGCGGAGGGGAGATCCAGCCTGTGTGTGTTGAGGTCTGTCCGGATTCCGCAATAAGGGTTCAGGATGGCCGACCGGTGGTCACAGAGTTTATATGCGAAGACTGCAATGAATGTGGTTCCGCCTGTCCCGACAAGGCGATCACGGTGCCGCTTGCCAAGGTGACTTTTTAGACTGAGGCCTTAAATCGAGAATAGTCAGTGGAGAAGGGAGAGAGATGAAAGTAAATAAGGTGGATCATATCTGTATTGCCGTCAAGGACCTGGAAAAGGCAAGAAAGATCTGGGAGCCCGTCTTGGGCAAGGGCAGGCCGGATGACGCCTATGTGGATGAGCCTGAAAAGATTAATGTTGCAAGATACTGGGTCGGAGAAGTCGGGTTTGAATTGATGGAGTCCACCTCCCCCGATGGAGATGTGGCCAAGTTCATCGAAAGGAACGGCGAAGGCATAATGCTTATCAGCTTCAATGTGGATAATACCCGTGAGGCCGTTGAGGAGTTAAGGACAAAGGACTATCCCTTTATTCCGGACTCAAGGGGAGAGGTGGCCAGGCCCTTCCGTGATTGTGAATTCGCCTTTATTCATCCAAAGAAGATGAATGGGGTCCTGCTTGAGCTCATAGATTATAAGTGGGACGAGCTCAAGAAGTAGCGGCCGGCTGGGGCAGGTCTCACTGATGGGCAAGCAGTATAAGACCTTTGAGGTCTATCTTGTCTATGTTGATCAGGACAGATGCGATGGATGTGAAGAATGCATAAAGTTTTGCCCTGTGGATGTCTTTGACTTTTCCAACAAGGCCTACCCGGTGCGTCAGCAAAACTGCCTTGGCTGTGGGACCTGCGTAGCCGTTTGCAAGTCTAAGGCCGTCATTGTAACCGAGATATGATCCCACATTTGGGATTTGGCCTCCGTCGCCCCAATTTAGCCTTGCCGCTTTAGCCCTCCCTCCGGCTTCCGGCTCGTCGCATACAGCTCGGAGAGGCCACAGGCCGCTGTAGGCCCCAACAACGGGCCGGAGACCGCCTTCAATCATGCCAGAGATGAGACCATGAGCAATTCAATAATGATAATCGGAGCAGGTGTGGCCGGAATCAACTGTGCCCTTAACGCCGCCGACTATGGGACAAAGGTGTATCTGGTGGACGATACCCCCAGTATAGGGGGCATGATGGCCAGGCTGGACAAGACCTTCCCAACAAACGACTGCTCCATATGTATTGAGGCCCCCCAGATGTACGAGGTGGATAATCATCCCAATATTGATATTCTGACCAATACGGAGGTCAGGAAGGTAAAGAAGGCAGGCAATAATTTTGAGGTGAGACTGGTAAAAAAGGCCAAGTTCATTGATGAGGAAAGGTGCACCGGGTGTGGGGCCTGCATGGAGGCCTGCCCGGTCAGCATTCCTGATGAGATGGATGGGAAGATCGGGGGCAACCGAAAGCTGATCTACATGCCCTTTCCCCAGGCAGTACCCAATGTTGCTGTGCTCGATCCGGATTGCCGATACGGCAAGATGCGCGGAGCAGGGTCCTGCGTGGGGGGGTGTGTCGTTGATTGCAGCCAGTGTCGAGAATGCCCTATCGCGTTGTGTGTGAAGGCCTGCCAGAAAGAGGGAAAGGATGCGGTTCGCCTGTGGCAGTCAAATAAGAACCTAAATCTGGAGGTCAAGAGTATCGTGGTGGCTTCAGGGATTGTGAACGCCAGACCACCAAAAGGCCTTTACGGTTACGGCGTGCATCAAAATGTCATCACCAATATGGAATTTGAGAGATTGATGAATGCCGGTGGCCCAACTGCCGGACATATCATAAGGCCGTCGGACAAGAGGCATGCAAAGAAGATTGCCTGGTACCAGTGTGCGGGCCGAGGCCTGGTCAATGGAGTGCCCTATTGTTCTAAGGTCTGCTGTATGATCGCAGCAAAGCAGACCATTATCACCAAGGAGCATGATCCCACGGTTGAGACCATCATATTCTATAATGATCTGAAGGCCTACGGGAAAGGTTTCTGGGGCTTCTACCTGAAGGCGAATGCAAGTGGTGTCAGGTATATCAGGGCGCGGCCTTACGACGTATTTGAGCTGCCCGAGACGAAAAACCTGACTATCAGGTATGAAGATCTTGAAACGGGTGAACTCAGGATGGACGAGGTAGAACTCCTTGTCCTCTCTACCGGACTTGTCCCAAATGATAGGAACGAGAGGCTGGCAAAGGTGTTGAAGATCGAGCTCGATAGGCTCGGTTTTTTCAAAGAGAGGGATCCCCTGATGGCCCCCTTGGAGACGAATGTGGAAGGTATATATTTGTGCGGGGGCGCTACCGGGCCCATAGATATCTCCGAATCGGTTGTCCAGGCCTGTGCTGTGAGTATGAAGGCGATCCTTAGGATTGAAAATTGAGGATTGGTAACACTTTAGCGCTTTGAAAGATAGGTCGCCTCTGGCCCGAAGGGAGGACCGCGAGGGTCTTTTTTCCAAAGGACGTAAAAGACGGTATCATTTCATAGAACGGCAGTGAGGTCTTAAACCTCATTACGCAACAGCCCCACAGGAGGACGTCCCTATGAAGATCCCTCTCCCCTGCCTGGCAGAACCTGTATTTAAAGCTAAGGGGGCGTTCCAGAGGCTGCAAAGAATTTGGGTTACGTCCTTTGGAAAAAAGACCCTCACGGTCCTCTTGCTCCTCAGCGTTTTCAAAGCACTAAAGTGTTACGACGATTGAAGATTGGTGATTGATAAATGGGGAATTTAATGGATGATGAAGATATAAGGGTAGGTGTATTTGTCTGTGACTGCGGATCCAATATTGCTGGCGTAGTGGATGTGCCACAGGTAGTTGAGTATGCAAGGGGCCTCCCTCACGTGGCCTTCGCCGATGAGGGAAGATGGTCATGCTCTGTGGATGCCCTCAGCGCTATGCAGGAGTCAATCAAGGAACATAGGCTCAATCGTGTGGTCATTGCCTCTTGCACCCCAAGGACCCACGAACCCCTCTTCAAACGGACCGTAAAAGAGGCAGGATTGAACCCTTACCTGCTCGAATTCGTGAGCATACGAGAACAGGTCTCCTGGGTACACATGAATGAACCCGAGGTGGCCACGGAGAAGGCAAAGGACCTTATCAAGATGGGGGTGGCCAAGGCGGTGCTCCTGGAGGAGGGCGAGGAGATCAGGCTTCCCGTCAAGACTGAGTGTCTTATCATTGGTGGGGGAGTGGCAGGCATGAATGCGGCCCTCAATATCGCTCGGCAGGGTTTTAATGCGATAATCGTGGAAAAGAAGCTGAACCTCGGGGGCCTCTTAAACGAGCTGAGCTCAGTAGCCCATGATAATAATGAGATGCCTGCCGCAGATATAATCAAGGTAATGGGTGATTTAGTAGGGTCTCATCCCAATATAAAGATATACACGGATTCCGAGATAGAGGCGGTGGAAGGCTACATAGGGAACTACAAGGTCACCGTCAGGCCCAACAGCGGCGGCCCGGCCGAGTCCCTGGATATATCCACTATTATCCTGGCCACCGGGATGGAGGAAATCGAGCCAGAAGGACATTACGGATATGGGACTGATCCACGGGTTATCACACAGCTTCAGCTTGAAAGACTATTGAAGACTTCGGACCTCGGACCTCGGACCTCGGACTTCCAAATAAAGGATGTGGTTATCGTTAATTGCATCAATTCGAAGAATGAGACACGGGGTTGTTGCAATATTGGGTGCCCCGTCTCGGTCAAGAATGCCCTCGCACTCAAAAAGCTAGATAAGAATATTAACGTTCATATCCTTTACAGGGATCTCAGCATGGTAAAGGAGGAGCATTTTCACCTGGATGCTGCCAAGGAAGCAGGGGTAAAATTCATACGATTCCCCGACCACCGTTATCCAGAGGTGACGAGTCAAAATGGCAGGCTGGCGGTAAGGGTCCATGACATACTCATCGGAAGGGAGCTTAACATCCATTCCGACCTGCTTGTGCTCACTACGGCCTTTAGGGGGAACGATACCGTGGATCAAATGAAGGGCCTTCTCAAGGTGTCTGCCAATCCGGACGGCTTTTTTCAGGAGGCCCACGTAAAACTGGGTCCAGTAGACTTCCCTGCGGATGGTATCTCCCTCTGCGGCTGTGCAAAATCCCCCAAGAGATACCGGGAGAGCTGTGAAGAGGGGATCGCTGCTGCCATGAGGGCTTCTATTCCCATGAGAAACGGCTTCATCAAGGCAGAGGGCATCGTAGCCCACATCGACCTTGCCAATTGTAATAACTGCGGCCTCTGCTACAAACGATGCCCCTACAGCGCCATCCAGCTGGAGGAGGAGAAACCCGCTGTGATAAAGGCCCTCTGCAAGGGGTGTGGTCTGTGTGCAGCCGACTGCCCCAAGGAATGTATCCGCATTGTACACTACTCGGACGAACAGCTTCTTGCCCAGGTGGAGGCCGCCCTGGAGGAAAACCCCCATAAGAAGATACTGGGCTTTGTGTGTCACTGGTGTGCACTGGGCGGGGTGGACATGGCCGGTGTAAGCCGGCTTCAATACCCGCCCCACGCACGGCTTATAAGGGTAATGTGCTCTGCACGGGTTCCAATTAAGTTGATTGAGCGGGGATTTGAGTTGGGTGCAGCAGGGATACTGGTGGCAGGATGTGAGTTTCCGACCTGCCACTACATAGTCGGCAACTATGCCTGTGAGAGCAGGGTGAAGCGAGCGAAGAAGAGACTTTCCAAGAGGGGATATGACCCGGAGAGACTATGGAACGTCTGGTGCTCTGCCGCGGACGGACCAAAGTTTGCGAATACCATGAGGGAGATGGCGAGGCAACTTGACCTTCACTGAGGGGTTGAAGAGATATGAATGGTGATCCGGCATTGGCTGAGAAGTTCAATGACGTTTCTATGTTCAGGACGTGCGAGCAGTGCGGTTGTTGCAGTTCCGCATGCCCAATCACCGGCGTAAATGGCTTCAATGTAAGGAGGATCGTAAGGCACATAGAGCTTGATCTCGTTGATGAGATAGCGGGTACGCCCTACCCATGGGCCTGCACCACCTGCGGCAGATGTGAGGGTGTATGTCCCAACGGCATAGCCATCCTAGATATCATAAGACCTCTTCGCTCCATGTCTCCCGAGGAGTTCGTACCGGAGGGCCCGGCGCCGTGCACAAATGCGTGCCCCGCCGGGATAGATGTCCCGGGATATATTAGACTTATAGCACAGGGGAAAGAAAGAGAGGCCTATCAATTGATCCTGGAGAGGGTTCCTTTCCCCGGCATTCTGGGGAGGGTGTGTACCCATCCCTGCGAAGATAGTTGCCGGAGAGGCGAGGTCAATCAGGCCATTTCCATATGTGCGCTCAAGCGATTTGCCGCGGATAAGGCAGGGGGCCTGGCTGAAGGGGTCCCGCATGTGGCAGCTGATACTGGCCACAGGGTGGCCGTAATCGGATCCGGCCCTGCCGGCCTGACTGCTGCGTTCTATCTGAGAAAAAAGGGCCATCGGGTTACCATCTTTGAGGCAAGGCCCAGGCCAGGGGGGATGATGAGGTATGGAATCCCTCGATACAGGCTACCCGAGGAGGTACTCGAAAGAGAGATCGATCATGTCCTGGGCATGGGGATGAGGCTTGAGACCGGTAAGATACTGGGCAAAGACTTTGATCTGGGCCAGCTGAAGGAGGAAGGCTTTGAGGCGGTCTTCATGGCCCTGGGTCTTCAGAGGAGCAGAAGGATAGAACTGGAAGGGGTAGGATCGGATGATGTCCTGTGGGGGATCGATTTTCTAATAGATCTAAACTCGGGGAAGGGGATCAGCCTGAAGGATAGGGTGCTGGTCGTGGGCGGAGGTAATGTGGCGGTGGATGTGGCCCTTAGCGCCCTGAGAGTAGGGGCCAAGGAGGTGACCCTTGCCTGCCTTGAGAGCAGGGAGGAGATGCCTGCAAACCCGTGGGAGATTGAAATCGCAGTTGAGGAGGGAGTAAGACTGATGCCCTCCTGGGGACCCCACCGTATCATTGGGAAAGATGGGAGGGTGACAGGGGTAGAGCTTGTCAGATGTACCGCGGTCTTTGATGGGCAAGGGAACTTCTGCCCTGCCTTTGATGCTACCAAGGAGACGGTTGAGGCGGATCAGGTCATATTGGCCATAGGCCAGACTGCTGACCTTTCCTGCCTTGGCAGCAAAGATCCATTAAAGGTCGAAAAGGATTTGATAGTGGCAGATCCCGAGTCCCAGGAGACAGCCCTCCCCGGTATTTTTGCCGGAGGCGATGTGGTTGCCGGGCCCGGCACCATCATACAGGCAATCGCCGCAGGGAGGAGGGCTGCGGCCGCCATAGATCGGTATCTAGGTGGGGATGGAAACGTTGTAGAATGCGGAAGGCAGAAGGCAGAAGGCGGAGGTAAGGGGCAGGGATATGATGGGAAGAGGGAAAAGGGGTTTGCAGACCTTGGACGGGTAGAGACTTTGACCCTGTCACTTTCAGAGAGGCATAAGGGGTTTGGAGAGGCAGAACTCTGTTTGAGTGACGACCAGGCAAGAATGGAGGCAAGGCGATGTCTCCAGTGCGATCTTGAGCTGGCCTTGTCAAGAAATGCCCAAGATGAATAGCATGCGAAGGATGACTCAGTGACCTATGATAGCTCACATGCGGCTGAACCCACGGCCCGCCTCTTTATCACCATGATGCTCAACTTTGGGATCACAGTTGCGGAGGTGATCGGCGGGATTGTATCCGGCAGTCTGTCCCTGATCTCGGATGCCCTGCACAATTTCAGTGACGGTATCGCGATCATTGTTGCCTATATTGCCATTCGGCTGAGTGAACGTGCCAGGACTGAGAACTACACCTTCGGATTGAAGAGGACCGAGATTATTGCAGCCGTTATAAACGCCTCAGTCTTGATTGCCATCTGTTTCTTTCTGATCAGGGAGGCCTACGGGCGATTCATGAGCCCCGAGCCGATTCGAGGCGCCCTGATGATAGGGGTAGCCGGTATCGGGTTGTTCGCCGATATCATCGGGACCCTTTTGCTGCGAAAGGGATCCAGGGACAACTTGAATATCCGGGCAGCCTATCTTCACCTCTTCAGTGATGCGGTTTCGAGCATGGCCGTTATCGTTGGTGGGATATTCATTTACCTTTTCGATGTGTATTGGGTGGATCCATTGCTGACGGTCCTCATATCGCTCTATGTCCTCAAAGGGAGCTTCGATATCATCAAAGAGGCAACGAACGTAATTATGATGGGTTCCCCCAGATCTATTTCCCTGAGGGAGATCCAGAAGAGCGTGGAAGCCATTCCGGGCGTCAGGAATATCCACCATGTCCACGTCTGGATGCTCAACGAGAGAAACATCCAGTTTGAGGCACATGTGGATATAGAGGATATGATGGTGAGTGAGAGCGAAAGAGTCAGGGAGGAGATCGAAGACCGATTGCGGCTCCACAATATCAGTCATGTCACCCTGCAATTTGAGTGCGACAGCTGTGATTCCAAGGCCTTGATCTAAATCTTTCTCGCTTCCTTCCATTTCATAGTGCAGATCGAGGATTATAATGGCTTCCAAAACGGCTCAAGAGCATAATCAGGACCTGAGGAGACTTGCTGAAGAGATCATAAACGGACAGAGCACCATGACCCTTGCCACGGCCAGGGGAGATGTGGCCTGGGCGGCGGCCGTCTACTACGTGTATCTGAACTCCTGTTTCTACTTCTTTTCTGACCCTGAATCCAGACACATCCAGGAATCTCTTTCGAGCGGCCAGGCATCTGCCGCGATCCATGCTGCAGCATCCACCTGGAGTGAGATCCGGGGCATTCAGATGTCTGGCAAAATCCGGGCAGTCTCCGTGGGGTCTGAGGCCGTCAAGGCTGTCCGGTACTACCTGAAGAAATTTACATTTACAGAGGAATTCTTCGACCCCGGCCAACCCCTGGACCTGGCTGCCTTTGTAAAACGGTTCAAGGTGAGGCTCTACAAATTCCAACCCTCTCTAATCTACTATCTTGATAATGGAATACGCTTTGGATTCAGAGAGGAAGTGATTTTCTGAAATGATTCCTTTTGAACTGTGAATTGAAATGGAGAGGAAAAGGGTCAGGAGCAGGGACCTGCGGGCCAAGAAAAAGGTTCTATGTAGACCTCTACGAAAGATTTACAGCCCCTTGATGTCTCTAAATAGAAGATGTTAGCATGCCATTCAGATTTTTTTGTGGATTCACTGATGCATTTAGATCATAAAGGGCACTAGAAAGGAGAAGAAATGATTCACGTGATAGCTACCATTGAATTGAAGCCGGGGTGCAGAGGGGCATATC